>JAAZZR010000052.1 GCA_014237605.1 Nitrosomonadaceae bacterium
TAATATTTAGCGCATTCATTCCCTCTTTAAGAATATCAATAATACGCATTCTAGGATTAAGTGATGAATAAGGATCTTGAAAAATAATCTGAAATTCGGCGCGCTTTCTACGAAGTTCTTTACGCTCAAGCCCTACTAATTCTGACCCGTCATATTGGACACTACCTGCAGTAGGTGTAATCAATTGCAAAATACTCTTCCCTACCGTGGTCTTTCCACAACCTGATTCACCTACTAATGCAAGTGTACTACCCTGTGGAATAGAAAATGAAACGCCATCTACTGCTTTAATACTTCCTACCACTCTTTTTATTAGGCCCCTATATATAGGAAAATGAACTTTTAAATTAGTGACATTCAATAGCGTTGAACTACCGGTAGTATTATGAGATACAGGAGCTATTTCAGGAGTAGACTCTTCTGCTACTAACTGTTTCTTAACACTCTCCCCATTGTCTCTTCCATACAGATGACACTTTACCTTATGGCCTGTAGTTACCTCACTCCATTCTGGTACAGTTGTTCTACACAAATCCCAGGCATATTCACAACGATTAGCAAACCGACAACCAATAAATTTACTGGATAGAGACGGAACGTTTCCCTTAATCATTGCTAATCCCTGTCCCCGTTTTGATCCTACTGGTAGCGCATCAAATAATTTCTTAGAATATGGGTGTGCTGGGGAATTGAAGAATTTATCACAGCCTGTTGTCTCTATAATTTCACCTGCATACATGACTGCAATTCGGTCTGCCATTTCCGCTACGACTCCAAGATCATGGGTGATAAGTAAGATGGCCATGTCTTTATCTCGCTGCAAATTTCGCATCAGATCTAAGATTTGAGCCTGAATAGTAACGTCAAGAGCTGTAGTCGGCTCATCTGCAATTAATAGTGCTGGCTCACAAGCAAGTGCCATAGCAATCATTACCCGCTGTTTCATGCCGCCGGAGAATTGAAATGGATATTCAGCCATGCGCCTTGTTGCATCAGGAATTCCTACCTGATGCAATATTTCTATTATGCGCTCTTGTAATTCCATGCCGCGTAAATTAAGGTGCCGTTTCAATACCTCTCGAATTTGCTCGCCAACTGTTAACACGGGGTTTAAACTTAACATTGGCTCTTGGAAGATCATGCTGACTTGCTTGCCACGTATACTACGCATAGATGCTTCTGATTTTAGTAGTAGGTCTTCTCCCTCTAATTTTACAGAGCCAGAAACAATTTCTCCTGCATCTGGCAATAGCCGCATAATTGAAAGTGCTGTCATAGATTTTCCACAGCCTGACTCCCCAAGTAGGGCAAAAGTCTCACCTTTCTCAATCTGAAGTGTTAGTTCGTCAACAGCACGTACCGGTTCTGTGCTGGTATGGAGAATAGTCTTAAGGTTTTTAATCTGTAGCAGGGAAGTCATCGGAATATAAGATCCAAATTACTGTCGTATCAAATTGATTTTTTTACTCTATTGAACAGCTCACCATAATATAATTAACTGTTAATAAATCGTAGCGTTTTCACTCTTGGGTTAAATGCATCCTGTACTGCATCAGCAAATAAATTAGCACTTAGAACAAGCGTAAACATAAAACCAAAAGATGCAAGCAAAGCCCACCAAATCATCGGCTCACGCGCCATTTCTAGACGAGCTGAATTAATCATAGTGCCAAAACTAATCATAGAGGGATCTACACCAACACCAATATAAGACAGCACAGCCTCAGCCAGAACAAGCCCACTAAATTCCATAACAGTAGCAATCAATACAATGTGCAACACGTTAGGAAGTATATGGCGACTAATTATGCGCCAGTGAGAAACTCCAAATGCATGGGCTGCTTGGATATATTCCATCTCGCGTATTTTGAGAGTCTCACCACGTAATAAACGACATAGCCCAGTCCAACTGGTAACGCCAAGTATGATGCAAAGGAATAACAAACGAAGATCAGCGCGTGAAGCCATTGTGTCAAATAGCTCCGGATGAATCCCTATATAGACCTGCATCATCAATACTGAGGCTGCAATTAGTAGCACACTTGGAATTGAACTTAATGTGGTATATATATATTGAATTACATCATCAACCCATCCTTTAAAATATCCAGCCGTAATGCCAAGAATAAGCGCAAAAGGCAACATCATCAGTGTAGTAATTGTTCCAATTATCAAACCAATACGAATACTTTTCAGTGCTTGGTAAAAAACGTCTTGCCCTACTTTATCAGTTCCAAATATATGATAATGAGTAGACAAAGACAGTGTGATGCCAAATATTAGAAATAATAATGCGGACATAATAAAAATATACTTCCAGGGAATCTCTGTTTCACCACGTGAAATAATAGACAGTACAGGCATAAATTTCATACCACCCTTATATGCTATTAACTTAACTAACAAAGTTACAAATATAAGCCAAATTAAAAAACCTAAACATAAACCCTCTACCGTACGCCAAGCGATATCAGCAGAGAATTGCTTCTCCGGGTTTTGTAAATGTGCGCCACCAAATTTCAGCCGAGGAAATTCACGTATTTGCCCTCCCTGAGGAAGCTCAATTATTTCTTTGCTGTAGAGATGTGTTGCGAACGGTGCAGAATAGGTCTTCTCAATATTTGTTCGTAATGGTGTAGCGATAATATCAAATAAACTTAGCACCTTGGCATCATATATTTTCTCAGTACTCGTACTATTATTGCTCTCTAAAGCAGGTCGAAAATGTACAGTATCTAATAGTCCAATTGAAATAAATAGTATCAACACGGTAAGTGCCATCATGCCGCTCACACTATGACCTACCCGCTTCCATGGGATCAAAAGGTGCTCATTACGCCGAACATAGCAAGCAAAAATTATTACTACTATCAACAGAAGATAGATAAGTGAATCGGTCCAAAGAATGACAGGTTTAAAAGGCATGGTATCTGTTAAGAATAGTTATTCTAGCCTTATCCTTGGGTCAACTAGCGTGTAAGATATGTCAGTTAATATCAACCCAATGATATAAAAAAATGACCCTAAAAAAACCATAGCCCGAACTATGGCAAAGTCCTGAGAACTAATCGCATCAATAGTATAACTACCCAAACCTGGAATGCCGAAGAATGATTCCAATATGAGACTGCCCATGAAAAGTGACGGAATTAGCACTACTGCACCTGTAAGAATTGGAATCAGGGCATTCCCAAGTACGTGCCTAAACAACACGATACTCTCTGAAAGTCCCTTAGCACGTGCAGTGCGAACGTAATCCTTTCCCATTTCTTCTAAAAAAATTGTACGGTACCAACGTGCGCTAGCACCAGAGCCACTAAACACACCTATAATTACTGGCAGCACTAAGAATTTTCCTATATCCAGTCCCCCGCTGAAACCCGAAATAGGCACTAAATGCCATAGCTTACTAATTAGGAACTGCCCGCCAATCACATAAAATAAAAGGGAAATTGACATTATTGCAACACACAGCACTACGCCCCAGAGGTCAATATACGTAGCACGAAAAAATACCATTATTAATGCAAAGGTAATGTAGGAGACTAATCCCAGAATAAATACTGGCAGTGCAATAGCAAGGCTTGGCAACATACGCGTTTTAATTTCATGAGCGATATCACGCCCGTCATCTGCACGTCCAAACTCAAAGACAAACATTGAAGTCGATTTCTCAAAAAAAATTGTATTGGTGAATTTATCAGCACCTTTCTCTGCACTGTTATATATTAATGATTTGTCATACCCTCTTTCCTGCTTCCACTTTAAAATTGCTTCTGGTGTAACTCGTTTGATGCCAAGATGCATCCGCGCCATATCATCGGGAGTATTAACTACAAAAAATAGTGTAAAAGTAATCAGATTTACACCGATAAGTATAGGAATCGCATACAACATACGACGTATAATGTAATTAACCAATCTCACCTCGTTTCTCTGAATTACTAATTCCTGCTCCACGCTCTTTCTTCCGATAAATAACGATTGCAGGAATCAACCCTACTATCAACACTATCAAAAATACTGCCAAAGGCCAGAGCACTGGTTTATTCCAATGGAGTCGTTTCTCTTCTCTCATATTAGAATCTATACGGTGATACTTCAGATTGTTATGGGACATTTTGTTAGGTTTAACATTTGTGTACCATTCATGGTACAAAGCATAATCTTTAGGATGATATCCCCAAATCCAAGGTGAGTCCTTACGAAGAATCCTGAGCATCTGATCAATAATTTCCTGACGCTCAGAACTATCTTTCATATTTTTCATTTGCTCGAATAGAACGTTATATTCTGGGTTATCGTAATTAGCAGCATTCTCACCATCACTACCAACTTTTCTTTGCGGCCCATGGAGCAGAAACAAAAAATTTTCAGGGTCAGGATAATCGGCATTCCATCCCCACTCGAATATTTGTGCATTTCCCTGGCGAATTTTATCCTGGAAACGATTGTAGTCTGTACTCCGAATTACTAACTGAATGTTAAGTTTCTGAAATTGTTTACTCATCCAATCTAGCTTTGATTTATCTTCAGGACCTCTTGCCGTGACATCAAAATACAATACTAGCGGAGCATTAGTTTTAATATCTATCCCATTGGGATAACCTGCTTCTGCCAACAGACCCCTGGCAGTTTCTATAGACTTCCGACTTGGTCTATTGTTTTTCCAGTTATATACAATTGGATTAACCCCCTCCTTACCATACTTATGGCCAAAGATTCCGGGTGCAATCGGCCCTTGTGCTGGGATACCACGACCATTGGCAAATATCGAAATAAATTCCTCATAATCCACCACGATAGAAATTGCCTGACGTAGTTTTCTGGAAGACTCTGTAAGTCCACCAACTTTAGGGTCAAGCATATTGAACCCAACATAATACGTGGAAGTCGCTATGGCCTCTTCTAATCGAATTCCTTTAGCGCTCATTTCCTTTGTTACAGTTGCCTCACCCTGCCCTGTAATCTGTACGGCCTGATCAAAACTATCAGAACCAATCCCAGATGCATCATAGTATCCTTGTAGAAACTTATTCCAACGAGGAATACTTTCCTTATCACGATAAAACATGATCTTATCAATAAATGGTAACGGCTCCCCTGCATCTTTGAATAAGTCTGATTTCAGATTATTTTTATAATCTCCAACAGGATAAGTCTCTCCATGAAAATTAGGATTTTTTTCTAGTACCATCATTAAGTTTGGATTGTTATCAGTTAGCATATAAGGGCCCGTGCCAACCGGATACCAATCAAGTGTAATATTTTTCTCTACCAACCCCTGCTGGGTGTAGAAGCGATCTGCCTCCCATTGGAAGGGGCGCAAAAAATGGCATTGCGAGCCAATACATAAACTGCGGATACTTCCCTTTAATTTTAATTCTATAGGTGTGAGAATCTATTACCTGGGCCCCTTCCAATGGATAATTATTCAAATCTAGGTAAGCACCGGTACTCGCAGTCTCAGATCGCAAATTAGCTGCGGATTTTAAAGTATCTGAATATTCCTTAAGACCAACAATGTAGTCTGACATCAAGCCAAAAATAGGTGAATGTAGCCTAGGGTGTGCCAGTCTCTTAATCTCATAAACATAATCTTTAGCAGTTAATTCACGTGTGCCAGTGTAAGGAAAATCCTTAATCTCATATATCTCTGCTAAATCTTCAGCTGATAAATTATGATAAATAAATTCTTCTCTTTCATTTTTTGCGAAGGCAGGATGGGGCTGAAAGCGGACGCCAGGTTTAATAGAAATCTCATAAATCGTATAGGAAATTTCCTTGTTATCAACATCTTCAGGTAGCTTTTCTCCGTTCGAATTAAAATATTGTGCCACGGGCATCTCAGATGCGGAGAGAGGAACCAACTTATAGGGACGTTTTAAATAATGAAATTGTAATGGTGGCTCATAAATTTGTGCTGTGAATAAAATTTCATTTGAACTATATGACTGCACTGGGTCAAGATGCTTAGGACGCTCAGCAAAAGCGCTATAAAGTATATTTCTATTCTCAGCAGAAGGAGGATAATGGTTATTCCAAGAATCACTGCTACAAGCAGGTAATAAAGCTATAGAGAATACTAATACGTATGTAAAGAGAACCTTCATTTATTCCATATTCTAAAGTAAATACTGGAGCATAGGGAACGGAAAATCATTACTATTACTAAATTACTGCGACTCTTCAAGTACAATAGCCTCCTAAGCTATAATTATTAAATTATCAGATATTCATAAGGACATAATATGGGATTTCTAACAGGCAAACGCATTCTAATTACCGGTTTACTCAGTAATCGTTCTATTGCTTATGGTATTGCGAAAGCAATGAAGCGTGAGGGAGCGGAACTTGCTTTCACTTATCAAGCAGAAGGAATACGTGGGCGTGTAGAAAAATTAGCAGCTGAGTTTGACAGTGATTTACTTTTTTCTTGCGATGTTACAAGTGATAATGAAATTAACAAATGTTTTGAAGATCTTGCAAAATCATGGGATGGCCTGGATAGCATAATACACTCTATTGCTTTCGCACCACGTGAGGCTTTAGTTGGAGACTACTTAGAAGGTTTAAGCCGAGAATCTTTCCAGACAGCTCATGATATTAGCTCCTTTAGCTTTTCCGCTTTGGCAAAAGCAGGATTCCCATTGATGAAAAA
>JAAZZR010000053.1 GCA_014237605.1 Nitrosomonadaceae bacterium
ACCATGCAACGAGAAGCCCTCGAACAGGCTGCAAAACGAATTCGGGATTTCCATGAGAAACAGATAGCCCAATCATGGAGCTACACTGAGCCTGATGGTACGCTGCTTGGTCAGAAGGTAACTCCCATGGACCGTGTGGGACTATACGTCCCTGGTGGGAAGGCATCTTACCCGTCTACTGTATTGATGAATGCAATTCCTGCCAAGGTAGCAGGAGTTGATGAATTAATCATGGTTGTACCAACACCAAAGAATAAAAAAAATGACTTAGTACTTGCTGCAGCGATGATTGGTGAAGTAGATCGTGTATTTACTATTGGTGGCGCTCAAGCTATTGGAGCGCTTGCCTATGGAACCAATACCATCCCAAAAGTAGATAAATTAGTTGGCCCTGGCAATGCTTATGTAGCCGCTGCCAAAAGGCATGTTTTTGGTGTGGTAGGAATAGATATGGTAGCCGGGCCATCAGAAATTTTAATCATTTGCGATGGTATGACAAATCCTGACTGGATTACGATGGATTTATTTTCTCAAGCTGAGCACGATGAGTTAGCACAGGCGATTCTATTATCGCCTGATGTTGAATTTCTCAGATTAGTGGAAGAAAAAATAGCCACCCACCTAGACAAAATGCCTCGCAAAAATATCATAAGTTCCTCTCTGGTAAACCGTGGCGCTTTAATTCAGGTACGTGACTTAGATGAGGCTTGTGATATTGCGAATCATATCGCACCTGAACATTTAGAGTTATCAGTTGATCAACCAGAGAAATGGGTTAATAAAATAAGACATGCTGGCTCAATCTTCCTTGGGAGGTATTCATCCGAAGCCCTTGGTGATTATTGCGCTGGCCCAAATCATGTACTACCTACTTCAAGAACTGCACGTTTCTCATCGTCATTAGGTGTATACGATTTCCAAAAACGCAGTAATCTCATCCAGGTATCAAAGCAAGGTGCGGCCAAACTCGGCGAAATTGCCTCTATTCTTGCTAATGGAGAAGGTTTGCAAGCACACGCAATGTCAGCTGAGTATCGATACAAAGAAAAAAACTAACCACCCAAGATCAGCAGTAAATACCTGCTATCCACCAAAGAATACACCTAAATACTAGCAATAGCTGTTGCAATATTCTGGAGAGAAAGAAATATCCGAATTATCTTCCTCTACAATACCAATTAATTTAATATTTTCTTTTGCTAAATTTTAATCACAATACTTATAACTACGCTCTTCACATTCGATAGCTAGATTCTGTGCCTGCGTAATTTGTTCAGGAGTCATTTCTTTTGAGATTGAGATCCTCCATTTTTTAGCATTATTATTACCTTTATTTGCTGCAAGACTAAATCTCATATGTGCCAAAATATGATCCTGTTCTACTCCTTTACCATTCGCATACATCCAGCCTAGAGCATATTGTGCTGATGGTAGACCTTGCTCTGCTGCAAGTCGGTATAATCTTGCCGCCTCTTCATAATTTTGAGCTACACCTTTACCATCAAAAAACATTAAACCAAGGTTATATTGGGCAAGTGAATTTCCTTTATCTGCTGCCAATTGATGCCATTTTGCAG
This sequence comes from Nitrosomonadaceae bacterium, assembly GCA_014237605.1. GTDB lineage: Bacteria > Pseudomonadota > Gammaproteobacteria > Burkholderiales > Nitrosomonadaceae > BJGV01. The sequence goes on from JAAZZR010000053.1 coordinate 1,578, forward strand.
CCTCTTGATAATTCTGAACCACCCCTTGCCCATTAGCATGCAGCAAACCAAGATTATTTTGTGCAAGAACATAGCCCTGTTCCGCCGATAAACGATACCATTTAGCAGCCTCTGAGAAATCTTGTTTTACACCTTGTCCATGTCTGTACAACAAGCCAAGATTATACTCAGCATGGGCATTATGCTGTTCTGCAGCTAGTCGATATAGTTTCTCTGCTTCCTGATAATCTTGCTCTACACCTGTACCACGCCTGTAGAGCAGGCCAAGATTATTTTGTGCAAATGCATACCCCTGTTCTGCAGCCAGTTGGTACCATTTTGCAGCCTCTTGGTAATCCTGGATAACGCCCTGGCCATCCTCATATAACAAGCCAAGATTATTTTGTGCAATTACCTTCCCATGTGTTGCTGCAAGACGATATAACCTTGCAGCTTCCTGATGGTTCTGAGTTACACCCTGCCCTAATCTATACAATACGCCAAGGTTATACTGTGCATCTGCGTTTCCCTGCCCGGAAGCTAATTTAAACCATTTTGCGGCTTCGTCGTAGTCTTTAGTTACACCTCTCCCGCGCCAATACATTATGCCCAGATTATTCTGGGCAAGAACATATCCTTGTTCAGCAGCTAGCCGATACCATCTGACAGCTTCCTGATAATTTTTCATCACACCTTGGCCATTCGAATTTAATAAACCAAGATTATTTTGTGCAAAAACATTCCCTTGCTCTGCAGACAAACGGTACCATTTAGCAGCCTGAGAATAGTCTTGGCTTACTCCTTGCCCTCTACTGTACTGCAATCCAAGATTATACTGTGCGTTGACATTACCCTGCTCTGCAGCTAGTCGGTATAACTTCCCCGCCTCTTGATAATCTTGTTCCACACCTTTACCACGACTATATAGTAGACCAAGATTATTCTGTGCAAATGCATGTCCCTGTTCTGCAGCCAGTTGGTACCATTTTACTGCCTTCTGATAGTCCTGAATAACACCCTGGCCATCTTCATATAGCAAACCAAGATTATTCTGTGCAACCGCATTCCCTTGTGTCGCAGACAAAAGATATAATCTTGCAGCCTCCTTAAGATCTTGCTCAACGCCCTGGCCATTAAAATACATCACACCAAGAATATTTTGAGCAACTGCATTTCCCTGCTTTACCATATGACGGATTATTTTATCTGTTTTCTCAAAATTACCCGTAAAATAAGCCCGCTTGGCATCTAATAGCTTTGCATCGGACAACTTGTCAGCCATCGCTTGGGGAGATAAAGTAAACACAAGTAGATGACTTAGAAGAATCCACTTTAGAAACTGCCACATATTTCTTGATCCTTCCTATATTTTATAAAAAAATAAATGAGACTACTAGTTGACCATAGGTCCTAACATATTGATACCCATAAATCTAAGATTTCATTCTGAATCGTTTCATATTTTATGGTTAATCTTATGCTATTTGAATAGTCAAAAACTTGCACGAACTGTAAAACGAATACTACGTGGCTCAGCCGGGTGAATATGTTTATCTGCTACAGATGCCGCTTCTCCACTTAACTGAGATCTATAAAAATAGGAAATATCATTAGGTTTGCTACCGATCAGATTAAACACATCCATTGAAACCTGAAGATATTTTGCGAAACGGTAGCCAGCCCGTAGATTCACCAGTGTAGAGCTAGACCCAACCTGAGAGTTATCCTTGATTAGTGGCCTAGGACCAAAATGGCGTAAGCGTATCCCACCAAACCAATTATTACGATCAACAGAAACACCGACTGATGCAACGCGCTGCATCGAGCCCGGAATATAATTACCTAGATGGTCATTACCACGGAATCTAGCTCGAGAAAAAGAAAGATCGGCATCTATAACAACCCAACTAACAGGCCTCCAATAATTAGTGAATTCAATACCCCTTCGCAAACTTGGGCGACTTGCCTCAGTGCTACCGGCATCGCCAACAAATATTAACTCAGAATCAATATGTAGCTGCCAGATAGATACTGTTGTCTGCAAGCCCGGCACAATACCTGTACGAAAGCCAACCTCATAGCCCCAGGTACGAACTAATGGGGTCGCTCGCCGTGTTGAAACAGTTGGTGAGTTAGGGTCAACCCGCTTTGTTATACCACGAGCATCATTACTATGAAATCCCCCTCCGCCATTTAGATAAAACTCCGTTTTACTCCATGGCCCAAGAACAAACGCAAGTTTCGGGCTTATCATGTTGTCGCTCTTTTTCCCTGAGTTAGCTTCAAGATTGCTATCTACATTAAAATGATAAAAATCATTACGCACCCCAATAACAGAACGGAACCAAGGTGACCACTGCATACGATTCTCAGCATAAAATGATATGTTGTACTCATTTAATATATCCCGCCGCACAATACTTGGGTGAAGCTTTCCGTTAGAATCAATCTTGGCCATAGGAACGCCTCCTTGTGTACGGGAAAGGCTTGCCGGATTAACATTATCGTAGCGCATTTGAAAACCAACAGTATTTTCCATTTCGCGCTTACTGAAATTTCCAAACCAAGAGCGACTACTATTTAAGCCCCAAGTATTTCTGTCTTCTTTCTGTTGAATCTGATCACCTGCAGTAGGAAAATCAAGAAAATTGGTAAAATTAGAGTTCAATTCAAATTCGGAACGAATATAGTAAGCATTTACACGAGTTAACTTTGATTCCTTCTTACGGGCCCACTGACTTGATAGGCTATAACGTGATGTACTTACACTGTCACTAGGACTTAATGAACCAAAACGTCCGATAATTCCACCCTCTATCGCACGTTTTGCAACCTGGTTTGTGGCATTAGCATTATCTTTATAAGCCATAGCAGTAACTTCAAAACCATTGTCAGGCACACCCTGACTGTATCGGGTAATAAGACTAAAATTACGGAAGTCCTGTTTGACATCCCACGGGCCATCATATTTTTTTAGCTTCAGCCCAAATAAAAGATCGCCATTACTTATTTTTGTAGAGCCTGCAAGAAGGATACTATGGTAATTAAATCGCCCTGCAGTATATTCAGCTATGGTTTTAGGTAGCACACGAACATAGTCCAAATACGCAGCGCCTGCTGAAGAGAAATCTCCCTCTTTTGCAGAATAAGGCCCTTTCTTATAATGCATACTCCCCAATAACTCTGGTATCAGAAAATTTAAATCTGTATATCCCTGCCCATGCACATGACTGCGCTGATTGATTTGCATACCACCGACTGTTGTCAAGAAATCGGTACCATGATCCAGATTAAACCCACGAAGAAAAAATTGATTCGCTTTACCATTTGAAGAATGTTGGGTAACAATTAAGCCAGGAACAAATTCAAGCACTTCACCAGGGCGAAGTATCGGCCTGGTATCAAGCTGCATCTTCGTAATAGTCCCTTCACTTGAGCTAGTAGCAGTACCAATAAGGTTGTCTGATTTAGCAGTTATCTCTACCGGATCAAGAGTTGGTATGCCACCCGCCTGAATATGTACTGAAAACAGATTCAATATAAAGAAAACTAAAAGGAGAATGATTAAATAAAGCCTGCTTACCAGAGAATTCATTAAACAAAATTGCGAATAATTTATAGATTAATAATTAATCATTTTTAGATGAGACTTATTCTCATTTATTTCCATAATAGAACTTATATATAGTATAACTATAAATATATAAAGAATAAATAGATATAATTTGTATTTATTTACCTGTATCAAAAAGCAAATATTAGATGAGAATCATTTACATGATAAATTATTGCTATTGTGCGAGGATGTAAAATATTGACTATGAACATAGTTGACTTATGATTACAGGCAATAAGATATTTTTCTTCCTAAATTTCTAGAGGGATAGCATGAGAAAAATAGCTACACTTATTTCTCTATTCATAGCTACTGTAGCGAATGCTGCCCCGCCAATACTTATAGACCAGAAAACAGGGCACTATCTCGGTAACCTAAATACTAACCGGGATGATCCAGATTCAGTTAGTAACCCACACGGACGCTACGGATCAAAAACCTCAGAAGACAGTATTAACAATCCGAATGGAAAGTATGGAAGCCATCAAAGTAATGATAGTATGAACAATCCATATGCCACCAATGCACCCATAGTCCTTGATCGAGAAAACAAATAAATATACAAGCCTATTTCTAAAATCATGAGCAACATACTAAATATCACCCCCGTCATTCTATGTGGTGGCTCTGGCACACGCCTGTGGCCGTTATCACGTACTGGATTCCCTAAGCAATTTTTAGTGCTGTCTGGTACTACGAGCTTGTTTCAGCAGGCGACTAGCCGGTTAAACCAGTTAGGTGCTGCCGATATTGTAGTGGGTACAACTTTAGTGGCCACCAACGAAGAGCATCGTTTTTTGGTGTTAGATCAACTGCGTGAATTGCCAGAAGTATCCGCGACTTTGCTATTAGAGCCAGTCGGGCGCAATACCTCAGCCGCACTCACTTTAGCTGCTCTGCAGGCGGTTGCTAATAATGATGATCCTATTTTAGTGGTGACGCCAGCCGATCAAACTGTGCAAAATAGCGAAGCTTTCACTATGGCACTACAAAATGCCATTCGCGTCGCCGCCACAGGGGCTGTTGTTATTTTAGGCATTACGCCCACAGGACCAGAAACAGGTTTTGGTTACATTCAACAAACGGGTGACGCGGGTAATTTCACAGAATTTAATGTCGCAAACTTTGCAGAAAAACCTGACTCCGTCACAGCACAGGCCTATTTAGATTCAGGTGACTACACATGGAATAGCGGTATGTTTGTGGTACGTGCCAGTGTATGGCTCAAAGCACTCAAACATTTCAGGGTAGATATTTTAGAGGCGACAACGAACGCCTTTGCCAACCAAACTCAAGATAATCAATTTATCCGCCCTAACGCAGCATTGTTTGCACAGATCCCGAGTGAGTCAGTGGATTACGCCGTAATGGAACAGTGTCCTAGTTCTATATTTTCCATCAAAATGGTCGCA
>JAAZZR010000054.1 GCA_014237605.1 Nitrosomonadaceae bacterium
CTAATTCATCAAGTGTATACCCAACTGCCAATTTAGCAGCTACTTTTGCGATTGGAAAACCAGTGGCTTTCGAGGCTAGTGCAGATGAGCGAGAAACTCTTGGATTCATCTCAATTACAAGCATACGACCATCCTCAGGATTAATCGCAAATTGTACATTTGATCCACCGGTTTCGACGCCAATTTCTCGTAGCACCGCAATTGAGGCGTTACGCATAATTTGATACTCCTTGTCCGTAAGGGTCTGCGCCGGAGCAACTGTGATTGAGTCACCCGTATGGACTCCCATAGAATCAATATTCTCGATAGCACATACAATAATGCAGTTATCTAATTTATCTCGTACCACTTCCATTTCAAATTCTTTCCAACCAATTACTGATTCCTCTATGAGCAACTCTTTAGTTGGAGATGCTTCCAGCCCATGTTCACAAATACTAAGAAATTCTTCTCGGTTGTAGGCAATACCCCCTCCGCTACCACCCATAGTAAAGGAAGGGCGAACTATAGTTGGGTAGCCAACCATCGCTTGTACCTGCAATGCTTCTTCAAGGCTATGGGCAATCGCAGAACGCGCAGAATTTAAATTAATATTCTTCATGGCTTTTTTAAATTTCTCACGATCCTCGGCCTTATCAATGGCCTCACGTGATGCGCCAATTAATTCCACATTATAATTTTTTAGTACGTCATGCTTAGCTAAATCAAGAGCGCAATTCAATGCAGTTTGTCCACCCATTGTAGGAAGCAATGCGTCAGGATGTTCGGTGGCAATTATTTTTTCTACCGCCTGCCACGTAATCGGTTCGATATACGTAGAATCCGCCATTCCTGGGTCAGTCATTATTGTAGCTGGATTGGAGTTTACTAAAATTACCCGATAGCCCTCCTCACGAAGAGCTTTACATGCCTGCGCGCCAGAGTAATCAAATTCACATGCCTGACCAATAATAATCGGCCCTGCCCCAATAATAAGAATAGAACTAATATCTTTACGTTTAGGCATATTTTTTAGCTACAATCTTGTGAAAACATGAAACATTCCAATAGATAATTTTTAACCCAGCCAAATACTATTGTTTAGTTTGGCCTTTTTTGTTCTCGATCATTTTGACAAATCGGTCAAATAAATGGTCTACATCATGTGGGCCAGGGCTCGCTTCCGGGTGCCCCTGAAAAGAAAATGCTAGTTGGCCAGTTAATTCAATTCCTTGCAAGCTACTGTCAAACAATGACAAATGCGTAATTTTTATATTTTTCGACAGAGTTTTGGCATCTATTGCAAAGCCATGGTTCTGACTGGAAATCATAACTCTCTTGGTATCCAAATCCTGGACTGGATGATTAGCACCATGATGACCAAATTTCATTTTTATTGTTTTGGCGCCGCTTGCAAGCCCTAATAACTGATGTCCTAAGCAGATGCCAAAAATTGGCATCTCTTTCTCAAGTAGCTTTTTGATTGTTTCAATTGCATAATCGCAGGGCTCTGGATCTCCCGGTCCATTAGAAAGAAATACACCATCCGGTTGTAAAGCAGAGATTTCATCAACTGATGTTTGAGCAGGAACAACTGTAATTCTACAATTTCTCTGCGCCAATTTTCTTAAAATACTTTGTTTAATACCAAAATCTAATGCGACAATATGCAAATGAAAATTTTTCTTTTCCTGACAACTCTGTCCTAGCTCTTTTTCACCTTCTACCCACTCATAAGGCCGGCTGCAGCTTACTACTTTAGCAAGATCCATTCCAGCTAGACCCGGAAATTCATTAGCTTGCTTTAGGGCCTCAGACTCATCTACCTTTCCCGCCATAAGGCAGCCGGATTGCGCGCCTTTTTCACGTAAGATACGCGTAAGTCTACGCGTATCTATTTCCGCAATAGCAACTACACCATGCTCTTTAAGATACTCGGATAACGTCTGCGTTTTACGCCAATTACTAGCAACAAGTGGCAGATCGCGAATTACCAATCCTGCAGCATGAATCTTATTTAGATTGCCCGATTCAACGTCATCCACATTGATGCCCGTATTACCTATATGCGGGTAAGTCAGCGTGACAATTTGTTTAGAGTATGATGGATCAGTAAGAATCTCCTGATATCCGGTCATGGCTGTGTTAAAAACTACTTCACCCGTACTAATACCCTCCGCTCCAATTGATATTCCGCGAAGAATAGTGCCGTCAGCAAGTACAAGAACGGCAGGTAAGCGTTGTGGCACTGAAGACTCCTTGAGAGTTCTAACCGGACATAGAAAGCGGGCCAATCTAATGCGCGTACCGCTTCACTAATTTACAAGAATTGTACGCGAAAAATGACTATTTTTCAATGTGACTGCCGATACTCCGTAAGAAGAAAAAAGTATCTTTTATCCCGCGACAAGTAGTTACAACATATTTTATAGCATTTAATAATACCGTAAGACTAAAATTAAAAAATATTCATTTTCTGCCTGAGATTATTTTATAGGAACTTTTTATCAAGTTATCCGATCAGGTGATTCGTAATCGCCACAAATTGTGCAATAGATAAATTTTCAGCACGCAGTCTGGGCTCAATTTTTAATGTCTCAAAATCTTCCGGTTTTAAGTAATCCTGCAATGTATTACGGAGAGTCTTACGCCTTTGTGAGAACGCAGCAGCAACAATAGTAGAAAATAAAACTTCCTTATTCTCATCTACCATTTTTTGTTTAAGCGGGATCATACGCACAATAGCAGATTGAACTTTAGGTATTGGAAGAAAGGATTCTGGCGGAACGGTAAATAGCTGCTCCATTTCAAAGTGACTTTGTAACATAATGGAAAGTCGTCCATAGCTGGATGTAGAAGGCAGAGCAACCATACGCTCAACAACTTCTTTTTGGAGCATGAAATGCATATCACATATATTTTCTGAGAACTTACTTAAATGAAATAGAATAGGTGTTGAAATATTGTATGGAAGATTGCCTACTACTCGCAAATTTGTTCCCAAAGTAAAAAAATTGAATTTCAATGCATCAGATAAATGCACTGTCAGTTCTTTTACCGTATTCTCTTGTTGTAGACGTGCAACAATGTCACGATCAATTTCTATTACATGCAAATGATTAAGTGAACTCAGTAGCGGTTTTGTCAACGCACCTAATCCCGGCCCAATCTCAACCAAGAGATCATTCTTTAATGGTAGGATGGCCCGTACAATATTATGTATAACTTGGGAGTCAACTAAAAAATTCTGGCTAAAACGTTTACGAGGAATATGACGCATGATCTTGGGAAGATATAAAAGATTTTATGTAGTATAGGTTTGATATTTATTGTTTAAAACTTCTATTTTTAATTAGCGTTATGGCCATTTCAATAGCTGCCAGCAAACTTCCGGGGTCAGCTTGACCTGTAGCAGCTAAATCTAAAGCAGTCCCATGATCTACTGAAGTGCGGATTATGGGCAATCCCAGAGTAACATTCACCCCCTTACCAAAGCTTGCATGCTTCAAAACTGGCAGCCCTTGGTCGTGATACATGGCGAATATACAATCATAGTTTTTTAAATATAGGCGGTTAAAGAGAGTATCAGCAGGTAGTGGACCTATCAGATTTATCCCTTCAGAGCGTAATTTATTCAGTACCGGAACTATAATCTTTAACTCTTCGCTGCCAAGATGGCCAGATTCGCCGGCATGTGGATTTAATCCCGCAACCACGATACGTGGCGAGGCAATCAAGAAATTTGTAATTAAATCGTGATTGATTAGCCGTAATTTTTGTTCTAATTTTATTGGCGTAATAGCTTTAGCAACATTCTTTAGAGGAAGATGGGTTGTGGCAAGCGTTACACGCATACCACCCCCAACCAACATCATTACTACCTGAGAGTTTGTAAGCTGGGATAAGTATTCAGTATGGCCGGTGAAAGCTATACCTGCATCATTAATTACCCCTTTATGTACTGGTGCGGTTACTACCGCATCAAATTCACCACTACAACAGCCCTCAACTGCGCGCTCTAAAATTTCTAAAACATATCTGGAATTAATCGAATCAGGTACTCCTGGAATTGAAGGTTTGCCCAAAGGTACATGCAATACCTGTAAGCTACCAGGCTCATGATTATCTACAGCAGCTGAAGAATAACCCAGTAATTTAAGCGGAACCCGCATCATTCTTGCTCGTTCCTGCAGCAAATTCTTGTCTGCAATCACAATTAATTTACACGGCAATTCTTTCTGTGCAATTTGCACACAAAGATCTGGTCCAACCCCAGCTGGCTCGCCAGCGGTAAGGATTAGAGTTGGATTGATAAAGTTTACTGGGGTCACTGTATTAATGAGTGGAATCAAATATCTTTAGCGCGGTATTCAACGTAAGCTCTATCCCGTAATTGCTGCAACCATTCTTGATAAGCTGCATCAGACTTGCGCGCACGTATTGTTTTACTTGCTTCTTGACGCTGTCTTTGATTACTCACATCTTTGGTTCGGCGCTCTATAACCTGAATCAGATGCCAGCCAAAGGCTGACTGTACCGGGCCGCTGATATCTCCTGGCTGGAGCTTGTCCATAGCTTTTTCAAATTCCGGCACAGTGTCACCTGGCGAGACCCAATCTAGATCACCGCCTTTATCACCACTAGGATCTTCGGAGTGAATCTTAGCTAATTCTTCAAAATCTGCACCGTTATCTAAGCGCTCTTTCAAACGAACTACACGAACTTTTGCATCATTGTCAGATGTTACTTGATTTACTTTTATAAGAATATGACGAACATGAGTTTGGTCTATCACTACCGGCCCACTGCCTGCTTCCCCCCCACGTCGATTGTGTAGCTTAAGAATATGAAAACCACTTTGGCTTTTCATTATTGGTGTCAATTTATTTTGGAGTGTGGATTTTAATTCTTTAGAGAATTTTGTTGGCAGCTGTGCTGCCGGACGCCAGCCAAGCTTACCGCCCTCTAAAGCATCGGCAGCATCAGAAAATTCAGCGGCTACCTGCGCAAAATCATTACCATTCTTTAACTTAGCCAAAGCTTCCTCCGCGCGTTTACGCTTCTTTTCAATTCTTTCCGGACTGGCTAGATCTGGAATCCTTATCATAATGTGGGAAAGTTCGTATTCGTCAGAATTCTCAGATGATTGTTCCTGGTTATAAAGGAAATTATCTATTTCTCCTTCAGATATTTTTATTCTATTGATTACTTCACGGTCTTTTAACCGGACTAAAAGCATCTCATTTCTAATTTCATTACGGAATTTATCATAACTAATTCCTTCCTTACCAAGAAGCTCAAAGAATTCCTCTTTAGTCATTTTATTTGCGTTTGCAATGCGATTAAGTGCTTTTTCAAGCTCAGTGTCACCCACACTCATACCAATTTCATTTGCGAGTTGAATTTGCACGCGGGTAAGAATTTCTCTTTCCATCACCTGACCTTCCAGAATATCTCTAGGTGGAGGTTCTATCCCTTGTTTCTGCAATTGTTTTATACTGAGGCTGAGCACCTCGTCAAGTTCTTGCCGTGTTATACATTCTCCATTTACGACCGCAATTATATGATCAATAGGTTTAGCAACTCCAGCGCCATCAAGCTGTTCTGCAAATACATTAGCTGTTACAAACCAAGCAGAAGACAATAACAAACAAAATAAATATTTATTTTTCATCTTAAGATATTGAGGCAAAAAATCTAGTACATTTAGATACAAAGAATGTCATGTTTGTAATTTTAACTCATCGCAACTCATCAATGTCTTCATTTCTCCGTCCGTCTAAATTAGTATATCCCTGAATCCCCCTAGTAAGAATCTTAAGTGGGTCAGAGCCAATTTGCATGATGCCACCAAGCTCTAGCTGTAAGAAAAAAGTAGTATTTGTTCTTGTATTTGAAGTACGAAGTTTCTGGGCTACAAAACGTACCGTCCAGCAACAAGCGTTATACTCAAGTCCCATAAGCTCTGAAAGATCTCTAGTGTCTCTAAGTGAGTAATTTTTACGAGCAACGACCCGTAATCTTTTTGTTATTGGCCACTGCCCTGAAATATCATACTGCGCTAAAACACCACGGGTATAGCGGTAACCAAGGTTTAGCACTTTACCTATTTCCGGCTGATAGCTAATAATTGAACGCATTACATCGGTACGGCTCTTACTATGATCAATTTGCATAGAGTGCGTAGCACTCAAAGCTGGTGTGATTTTTCCTCTCACTGTAAGAACAATATCCGAATTCCTTTTTGGATTTGCCACCACCCCAACCTTGGGCCTTGTTAAGTGCACCTGTTTTGCAACGGCCACACGAAACCGCTCAACGCCGGTATTTTCATCAATTAGGCGTGATGAGAGCGACATGGTAACCCGATTTGCATCATTGATTCGATCGTTGCCACTATACTTATTTTCAGAAAATACTCTAGCAAAACTAAAACCCTGTATACCAGAATCAAAATTTGGCATACGACTTTGATCTTTATGT
>JAAZZR010000055.1 GCA_014237605.1 Nitrosomonadaceae bacterium
TAACTGCAGAAGAAATTTGGGTCAAGGGACTGATGTTCACTTATGCGGCCGAACTACGACCTGAGCGAGAGACGCGAGCACGTCAACTTGCTGAGCTAAACCTGGATGATTATAAATATTTGACCGACCATGCTTTGCCTGAGTTAGCAGGAATTCTTAAAAAATTACCACAGGAGAATCAGGTACAAGGGGAGTATTATTATCAATGTTTGGCTGATGAGGCTGAGCGCAAGAAATCATTGAGGTGCTGGTGGTTGCGTCGTTGGCAGGGTAGAATCCTCTCAGTGCTCCGGCTAGTAAAAGCGACATTTACTTTTCGAGATTGTATTGATTATGCCGCCTGGAAGATTGAACGACACACTGGAGTAAGTATTGAGATTACTCCAAGATTACGCCGACATCCTGTTTTATTTGGGTGCAAAGTTTTCTGGAGATTATTTAGACGTGGTGTATTGCGTTAATATCTATTAATGCTAATTAATCAGGTAATTAGTATTAATTTTATAAATATTCTTATGATTCAAGCATCCGAATATGGAATGTAATTTATTTGTAGAAAATTTCTGTCTTATTTAGGGTAGTAATGATTGCAAATCGGGTACCGTCTTTACATGCTCTGGGAACGGATTTTTATCTCCAATACGTACACGCCCTATGAATGCAAGATTATTAATTTGAGCGCTTTGGTAATCAATAAGGGCATCACCAATCATAAGAACACGTTCGGGTGTGAGGTCATGAGCAGACAGTATTTCTGCAATGAGGGTTTCTTTTAATTTTGGTGAGCCACGCACTCCAGTGAAATAAGGACCTAGTCCACGACGGGTAACGATTGTATTTAGCTCCATTTCAGGTGTACCCGAGGCTATAAAAAGTGGAATCCTAGATGCTTCTATCTGTATGAACTCATCTGCACCAGGTACTGAATCACTATTAATTACAGCTTCGACTACCAGCCTAGAAAAAGTTTCATCAAGTTTATCTTCTTCATTCTGCGTCAGCGGCGGCTTTTTCAATAGACATTGCTGAAAATGGCGGAATTTTTTGTAGCGAGACAGACCGCCGTTTAATTTGTGATAACGAACTACCTCTTTTACTATTGGATCACCATAAGACTGATAAAGGTCTGCGAAAGCATTCGTCTTGATATCACCTGACTCTACTATTACTCCATCAAAATCAAAAATTATGGACTGCCAATTAGTTACTCTCATGCTTTGTTATCAGACTCTGCTGGTGTAGCATCATCCTCTATACTTGAATGATGTAATTCTTTGTGAATTTCACTGAGACAGTCTAATAAACCCTGGCCAAGATCAACATGCTCATTTAACACTAATTTTCTACCAATACGTGGTTGAAATGCATATGGGGTTATTTCGTAATGATGTAACGTATTGGCTTCATCAAAATTAAGTTTTACCGGCCATGGCATAATTTCAGAAATCATCGTCATAACATCTTTGATACGCATTCGTTCCTGCCCTGTAAGAATCAGATGGCGATTGGCAAATTCTGGCGCCAGTACCTGTACACTCATACGCGCAGCATCCTCTACATGGATATACTCACGGATAGCTTCGCCACTACCTTTATAAGTGATGGAACGTTGCTCAATTGCTTCATGGAGCATTCGATAAATACCATTGCGGTCGTCAGTCCTTCTTCCATACAGAGAGCCATATCGGAGAATGGTGTAATCTAATCCATAGCGGTCTTGATAGGTTTCAATGAATCGCTCTGCTGCCTGTTTACTTGCGCGATAGAAAGAACCAGATTCCGAATATACGTATACGCTGCTAGCAAAGATAAAACGGCGAACTCCAGAGAGTCGGGAAGCTTCTAGCACATTCATGTTCCCGAGAATATTGACTTCTGCAGTAGCTAATGGCTTCTCATTAGCTTCATCGATATCTGCAATTGCTGCAAAGTTGTAGACTACAGAGGCACCTTGAATTGCTTTAGTTACTTCTTCCAGATTCATAATGTCACCAACGATCATTTCTTGGTCGCTTCGCTTGAAGTCTGATGGGGTGCAATCAAACAATCGTACTTGATAACCATCTGAGGAAAGTGCCTCAGCTACATGGCTACCAAGAAAGCCACTTGCACCAAAAACGATTGCAATTTTTTTAGACATTAGTTTGGTCGTCCTTAATTAAGCCGGCATTAATTAAACCCTTCAATAGATTTTCTGCAGCTTCTAATTCCATACATTTTCGTGATTCTTTTGCTAATGAACCAATATGTGACGTCAGAATCATTCTGTCATTTTTAGTTAATGGACCATGGTAGGGTTCTTGTTCAAAAACATCTAGAGCAGCCATACCCAAATGCCCAGAAATTAATGCTTCATCTAGGGCTACTTCATCGATCAGCCCGCCCCGGGCAGCATTTATTATTATAGAACCAGGCTTCATGCATGCAAATGATTTTGCATCTAAGAGGTGATGGGTATCAGTAGTGTAAGGTACATGAAGGCTAATTACACTTGCTTCAGAAAGCAATTTTTCTAACGATACGGATTCTACTCCATGGGATGTCGGATCAATATGAGAATCATGGGCAATCACCCTTGCATCAAAAGCTTGACTTAACCGTGCAACACGTTTTCCAATATGCCCCAGTCCTATGATACCTACAGTTTGGGCCGCAAATAATTGTCCTTGCATTCTCGGCCATTCATTTGTTCGTAGTAACCGGTCAGTCTGACAGATTCGCCTTAATGCAGCTAACATCAGTCCCATTGTAAGTTCAGCTACAGCTTGGGCTGGGGCTTCAGGAGTATTAAAAACGGAAATACCATGGAGCTTTGCTGCGGCAAGTTCGACACTATCAAGGCCTGCTCCGCAGCGTGATACTACTTTTAAATTTTTGGCAGAAGAAAAAACACGTTCGGTCAAGGGCTCAATCCCCGCAATCATTCCGATGGTATCTTCTCCAAGTAATTCTATGGCTTCATCCTCAGTAAGTTTTCGCTTATAACTATTACGAACAATATGCATACCAGAATTTACTAGATGGTTTAGGCTGGAGTTGACGTCTACATTAAACGAAGAAGTAGAGATTACAAGTTTACTCATAAATCTGCCTTTATATTTTGAATGTGATTTCGGCAAAGTGTATCTAAGATTCGAATGTCCAAACCATAACCGATAAAACTGAAACCAGCTGCAATTCTTTGTCGTAGTTGTTCTTGATCAGGTTCCACCACATGAATACCGCCAGGTTTTCCTATTCGTTTTCCAGCTTCCAGTACTTTTTCAATTGCTGAGGCTACCTCAGGGTGATTGAGCTCCCCTATATACCCCATAGAGCCAGATAAATCGTAAGGCCCAATGATATAGGCATCAATTCCATCTACAGAAAGGATAGAATCAATTGCATTAACAGCATCTATATGTTCGATCATTGCCACGATTACTGCGTTCTTCTCTAGCCAATCTCTGTATTGCTGAAATTCTGCTCCGTAACCTTGTGCGCGAGCTAACCCAACTCCACGTTTACCCCGTGGAGGGTAATAGACGGACTGTACTGCTGCTTCTGCATCAGCAGCAGATTTAATCATTGGCACCATTATGCCATTTGCTCCTGCATCCATAACCCGTTTGATCTGGTCAGGGTGATTTGAAGTTAGCCGTACAATAGCCGGGCATTTTTGTATATCAAGTACTTGGATAAGCATCTGGATTTCACTAAGTTCTAAAACACTGTGTTCCATGTCTAAAACTAGCCAGTCAAATCCAGCAGTAGCCATAATTTCTGCAATTGAAGGGTGACCTAGTGTGATCCATGATCCGATAGTTATCTCAGACTGAGCTAATTTAGATTTTAGTTGCATGAAAACTCCTTAAAAAGCTGACAGAATGTACTAATTATGAATAGTAATGCCATATTTTAATATGAGGTCATTAATAGATCTGATTCCATCAATTTGGCTACGCGAATTAAATCATCCTCAGTATCAACTGCCTGAGTATCAAACTCAGTTTTTACCATTTTTACACGGTAACCATGCTCTAGCAGTCGGAGCATATCTACAGATTCAAGTTGTTCAAGCGGTGTTGGAGGCAAACGACTGTAATCAATTAGCGTTGCACGTCGGAATGGAATGATGCACACCTGTTTATGGGCAAGAGTATGTTCAAATCCTAATTTATTAAGGGTTGGAATTGGCTGTCTTGACATATAAAGCGCATCACCACGTTGATTCATTATTACTTTGATAGTGTTGGTGCTGTAAAAGTCTGCCTCATTATCAATGCTTTTCACCAAGTTAACACAGTCTAATTGTAGATCATCTTTAAATGGCGCTACTGCGGTGTCAATCATTTTTGGGTGCGTCATTGGTTCATCACCTTGGACCATAACAATGAGATCTGCATCAATTTGGGCTATCGCCTCAGCAACTCGGTCACTTGCTCTTTCATGTGTATTAGCAGTCATAATTACAGGAGCACCAAAATTTTGTGCTACTTGTTTGATTTCCTCATCACAAGTAGCTATATAGGTGGCTTCAAGTGATTTGCTCATACTAACCCGCCTGTAGATATGCTCAATCATGGTGCGGCCTAGTATCATCGCAAGTGGTTTGCCAGGAAAGCGTGATGAACCCATACGTGCTGGAATTACTGCAATTGTTTTCATTTATAAGCGTAAAACTATTTGAGGATTATTTGTATTGATTTTTTTATTTCTTTAGAGCTAGTTATCTATTTCAACTGATTTATAATAGGATTCCTATTTTTATTATAGTGAGTCGTTAATTTTGTAGCTTAATCCTATCATCAGAGGGACATCTCTGCGAGTGGTATGTATTTCTAGACTGGTAATTTAACTTCTGCAAATGTACAAATTTTCATTTTCCCATAACCTGTGCTCGTCTATAGTGTGCTATCATATGATAGGCATATTATTGGTTGTTAAGGTAGTCAGAATGAGCGAAGAAATATGAAGGCACTTTTCTTTCTTCGCCATTATAACGATATCGATCACATCACCCCAGTTATTTACAAATGGATTGATTCTGGTCATAGCTGCGATGTTGTTATGATTGGCAGTTCGCAGTTCCAGAATGATTATCGCATTGAGTTTCTAAGGAAACTTAAGGGTGTGAGGGTAGCTCATATCAGGGAATTATTACCGCCACTTGAATTTATAAGATGGCGCTTACAAACACTATTGTTGATCGGCGGCTTGCGTCGTTCGTTTATAGGTCCATTTGTAAGTAATTTAGCTCAAATTTATGATGCTAAAAGACGAAAATCTATTTGGGAAAGTACCACAGAGCGTTTGTTAGATCATAGTTTTGAAGGAATCAATGAAGGTGTAGTCGTGTTTGACTGGATTGAGAGAAACTCGGTCATCAGTATTGAATGGGTCGAGACGGTTATATCAATGGCCCATACAAGAGGATTTCGTGCCGTATCGTTACCTCATGGAGATAGTCCGCATGCCAACCAGTTGATACGTCGTCGGGAGTGGATCCTCAAACCAGATAACACATTTGCTGCTGCACGGATGTTTGATAAGCTCGTTGTGCCAAATGAGTTGTGTGCAGGGCGCTTCCGTCCCTTTCTGGAAGATAAGGCAGTTTCTGTTCTAGGGTCACCTCGCTATTGTGATGAATGGCTGACAAAACTGGCTGAATTTTTACCAATTTCACCACTAGGCCAGTCAGATAGTAAGCTTAAAATCGCAATCTTTCTAAGAAAAAGTAATTTTACAACTTTCTGGGAGGAGGTTAGCGAGGTAGTGCAAATGATTTCAGCCTTTAATAAGGGCATTGAAATAATTATTAAGCCACATACCCGAAGTGGTTGGAAACAATCTTTGACAAAGGAGGCTGCACTTCTAAAACTCTCAAATGTGAACATTGCAGACAACGATACTCATTCTGCTCATTTATTAAATTGGGCAGATGTTATTATTGATATTGCGACTTCAGTTGCATTCGAAG
>JAAZZR010000056.1 GCA_014237605.1 Nitrosomonadaceae bacterium
CGAACGAGTACCTCTCCCTTTTGGGGTGGCATCAGATCAACCTCTTCAACACTTAATGGTTGACCAGGACCCCAGGCAACCGCAGCTCTTGTTTTAATCATTTTTGGATTGTCTTTCATTATTTAGCTCTTCTTTCACCAAAATCTATGCCCCAATAACATCAATAGCAGGAAAAATAAAACTACCTCTACTATAATTATCCTTTTTAGACGAATAGGAAATCAAATGCTCTGGGTAAAATCGTTACATATTATATTCATGGTCACATGGTTTGCTGGGCTCTTTTATCTCCCAAGACTATTTGTCTATCATACTATGAGTAATGATCTGCCCAGTATTGAACGTTTCAAGGTAATGGAACGTAAACTCTATTATGGGATTATGACACCTGGAGCAATATTAACCATTATATTCGGTATGTGGCTGTGGCTAGGTTACGGTATTTCTGGAATCGCTGGCAGTTGGTGGCTCCATGCCAAACTTTCTTTGGTTGTAGTTTTGATTGCCTACCATTATTACTGCGGTAGATTACTGACTGATTTTAAACTGGACCGGAACCAACATGGACACGTTTACTATCGTTGGTTTAATGAAATTCCGGTAATAATTTTGATTGCAGTAGTGATACTAGTGGTGGTGAAACCCTAAATAATTATTTCCTGGTTAATCTTTAACTAGGAAATAAAACTTATATAAAACCAAATGTACGAAAATTAGTAATCCGCATAGGATAGAGTATCCCCTGCAAATGGTCGCACTCGTGTTGCACTACACGGGCGTGAAACCCGACTACATTTCTATTTATAGGATCTCCGTACTGATCATAACCTTGATAATGAATTTTAGAAAAACGAGGAACCATGGCCCGCATACCGGGAACACTTAAACAGCCCTCCCAATCTTCCTCCGTTTCTTCTGTAAGGGCTTTGATTACAGGATTTATCAGTACAGTGTAGGGCACATCTTCAGCATCAGGATAGCGCGCGTTCATCTCTACACCAAAAATAACTACCTGCAAACCAATTCCAATCTGAGGGGCCGCCAGTCCTGCGCCATTTTCAGCTGCCATGGTGTCATGCATATCTTGGATCAGGGAGTGTAATTCAGGCGTGTCAAATTCTTCCACTCTTTCTGCTACCTGCAGCAAGCTCGCATCACCCATTTTGAGAACAGTTTTAATTGCCATTTTTCAACTACACGCTCAATAGTTTTTCGTACGCCAGACTGTTAATGATTGGAAGCATATTTTCTATACTATCAAGATAAGGATTAAAAAAGTACACCCTTATTCTTTAACTGCATAAATTGCAGGAAGATTTCTCCATGAACCATATATATCCATTCCAAATCCGAAGACATAACGGTCGGGTAATGTAACTCCCACAAAGTCGGCTGCAATAGGCTTAGGTTTACTAATATCCTTATTTGCAAAAACAGCGCTGTAGAATGCCTTTGCACCACTCCCCATTACACGTTCACGAATTGAAGCAAGAGTAATTCCCTCATCAAGAATATCATCTAATACCAATACCACCCTGTCCTTTACATTCGTATGAGGTTCTACTTTCCAGTTAACCCTTCCACCTTTTAGCTTATCGTTGTAGCGGGAAACATGTAAATAATCGAAACTAAGCGGAAACTCTAGCAATGGTAATAATTGTCCGGTAAACACAACCGCCCCACCCATTACACTCAATACTAGAGGACATTGCTCGGATAGTGTATCAGTGATATCTACGGCCATTTTCTGCACAGTTTCTGAAACAGCTGCTGCCGAATATACCTGTTCGGCATTATCAAATATTTGTCTTGCTTCTTCTGAAGAAAGCATAAAGTCTTTATGGATATTGAAAATCTAAATACAAGAATATCTCCCTAATTCTGTATTAATTCCAATAGCTCTCCTTCATTTAAAATAGTCACTCCCAAGTCACGTGCCTTTTCATACTTACTGCCCGGAGCATTACCAGCTACTAAATAATTAGTTTTTTTGGATATACTACTAGTTACTTTTCCGCCCATGTTTTCAATTTTCTCTGTAACGATTTCTCTAGATAAATTTGGAAGAGTTCCTGTTAATACAAAAGTACTCCCATTAATTAAACTCGTATTATTGTTATCCTGAGTTTTTTGCGCATCTAGATTTTCTATCAACTCTATACCGACTGAAAATAATTTTCTAACAACATCAATATTATGATTCTCTATAA
Source organism: Nitrosomonadaceae bacterium (assembly GCA_014237605.1). Classification (GTDB taxonomy): domain Bacteria; phylum Pseudomonadota; class Gammaproteobacteria; order Burkholderiales; family Nitrosomonadaceae; genus BJGV01. The sequence continues at coordinate 2,211 of JAAZZR010000056.1, forward strand.
AAAATTCTGTAATACTCTGAGCCACTATCAAACCAACATCTGGTATTTTCTGTAAGGTCTCTACATCTGCTTTTTCTAAGCTACTAAAATTATTAAAATATCGGGCTAATTCTCTAGCAGTAGTTACCCCCACATTTGGAACCCCAAGCGCATATATAAATTGTGCCAACGTAGGGTTCTTACTCTTTCTAAGAGACTCCAACAAGTTACCAGCAGACTTCTTTCCCATGCGGGGCAGGCTAATCAGTTTATCTTCATCAAGTAAATACAGATCTGCAGACGTTCTAACTAAACCAGCATCCACTAGCTGCTCTACTAGTTTATCTCCCAAACCCTCAATATACATACCACGGCGTGATGCGAAATGTATAATCGCCTGCTTTTTTTGTGCTGGGCAGAGCAAACCTCCAGAGCATTTTACTACTGCCTCATTAGACATTCGTACTGCCTTAGCTCCACATTCCGGACACTGATCTGGCATAATAAATTGATAGGCATTATCCGGACGACGCTCCATCACCACTCCTACCACTTCAGGAATTACATCGCCTGCCCTTCGTACGATAACGCTATCGCCAATCATTACATTCTTGCGTTTAATTTCATCTTCATTATGAAGCGTTGCCTGAGTTACCGTAGCACCACCAACAAATACTGGTTTCAGTTTAGCAACTGGTGTTAGTGCCCCCGTTCTTCCTACTTGTATATCGATTCCTAACAATTCAGTTATGACTTCTTGGGCTGGGAATTTATGTGCTAAGGCAAAACGGGGGGCACGAGAAATAAACCCTAGCTTCTCTTGCTGAGCAAGATCATTAACTTTATACACTACCCCGTCTATGTCATAGGGTAGCTGTTCACGAGAATCCTCTATCTTCTTATAATAGGCTAATAACCCTGCTGAACTACAGACAAGATCACATTCTTTCGCAATTGGTAACCCATGAGCAGCAATGTATTTCATCACATTGCTATGTGTGTCACGTGGTATCCCTTCACCCCTAGAATCGCCAATCCCATATGCAAAGAAAGTTAACCTGCGAGTAGCGGTAATTTTAGGATCAAGCTGACGTAAAGAACCGGCAGCTGCATTACGAGGATTTACAAACACCTTTTCATTCTTTTTACGTTGCTTCTGATTAAGCTCCCTGAAGTCTTCTTTTAGCATTAAAACCTCACCACGTATTTCAAGCAAAGCAGGAATATTGTTCTGCGAATTAGCATGTAAACGTAATGGGATCGACTTAATTGTACGTAAATTTGATGTTACATCTTCTCCTGTTTCTCCATCCCCTCTGGTAGCTCCTGCTATAAAAAACCCATTCTCATAACAAAGACTAACAGCAAGGCCATCAAATTTTGGCTCTACCTCATATTCTATGTTATCGGTCCCCAATTTTTCACCTAACCGCCGATCAAATGCTTCTACTGAGGCCATATCAAACTCATTACTAAGAGAAAGCATAGGCAACCGGTGAGTAATTTGAGGAAATTTTACAAGAGAAGTAGCGCCTACACGCTGCGTCGGAGAGTGAGCTGTAACTAGGTCAGGACAACGCAGCTCTAATTTTTGCAATTCAAGGAAAAGTTTGTCGTACTCGGCATCTGGAATACTCGGAGCATCTAGAACCGAATACATATAATTATGTGATTCAATTATTTTTATGAGGGTTTCTAACAGAATAACCTGTAATTTTTTATCTGAGGGATCTTCTTTTAAACCTTCTCTAGTTTCTTCAAGTATTTTATGAAAAAATTTTAGGCTCCTGATTAATTCAGTTCGTGAATTCTGAGAAATTTTCTCTAGAATACCCATTCACACAAATAACCTTAACGCTATCTCATCCCCGGTAGGAAAACCCCGTAATTTCATTACAGCCTGAATCTCACTTACCTTGTGTTTGATTCTCTCTAATCCGCTCTCATTTAAGGGAACCCGATTATCATCAACCATAATACCACCCAGTGTGGTTGCAAAAACTTCGGAAAGGCGGGTCATTTGATCGAATACTCTCTCTCCATTTTTAATTCTAGGTACATCGAATAAAAATGTAACGCCATTGGTGGTAAGCGTTCTCATATTGTCAGGCATAAATGGTGTGGACTCATAGTTCTGAAGAGTAAATGTAGTATCCTCATTCTCTTCTCGGAAATTAAACACCCCTCCTCCCTCAAGCTTGAATCCGGATGCTTCTGCCAAAGAACGAATTTTGGTTCCGGTAAATGCTCCACCATCTTTGCTGATAACATTAATCCCAATCATGACATCTACTTCAGCACAAAACTGGTCAAGTAATATTGCCTGAGAATATGCTTTCCCAATGTCAGGAGTATCAGCATCTGCATTGATTGAGTCTGAAAAATTCCGCACCATGTCACAAAATTTGGACAAATCAACCTCGCTCACAGGGCCAGACCGATCAACAAGTTGCAAACAGGCCCTTAAACTAGTGTAATCAATGTCTGAGCGAGATTTAATTGTGATCTCCTCCCAATGTGAACCCATCTCTTTTTGCCCAAGCAGTCGCACTGGTTTTCCAAAATCAACCTTTTTTTTCAATATCTCTGTGAGATTTAAAACAGTGACGGGGGCTTTAAGCTGGATACTCACCACATAATCCACAACGCCGCTACTATAAACTTTTGCTGGCTTAACCGGCTTAGCAGCTATATTCAAATTTTTCTGTTCTAGTTGACTATCAGGTTCAGCCATCTCAGTAGTTGTATTCAAAGTCTGCTGTTCTGGTTTACTATCAGACTTAACTATAGTTGGTTCAACCCTCGAGCGTATCGGCTCGAATTCTTCTACTCCTTTGACTTCTTCCGTTTCCAGCAAAACATCGTCATATTTATTCTTAAATGCTTTCTCTGTATTACGTTCGTAGCGACGCCGTTGTATCCAGTTATAGAAAACAACGCATCCGATTATCAAGATTCCGACAATAATCAAACTAACCTGTAAGTCACTCATATTCATTCGACCTGTACATTATTATCCAGTTTCTTCCACTTTGCTAAATTTGACAGCTTCCTCGATATCTACAGCAACTATTCTTGAAACACCTTGCTCCTGCATTGTGACACCGATCAACTGCTGACCCAGTTCCATAGTAATTTTATTATGGCTAATAAAAATACACTGCGTCTGTACTGACATTTTTCTTAACAAATCGCAGAAACGCTCGGTATTTCCTTCATCTAATGGTGCATCTACCTCATCCAGTAAACAAAATGGAGCAGGGTTAAGTTTAAACAATGAGAACACTAATGCCAGTGCTGTTAACGCTTTCTCTCCACCTGATAGTAATTTAATAGAGCTATTTTTCTTACCTGGTGGCTGTGCATTGATTTCTACACCAGAGTCAAGAATCTCCTCTCCACTTAATATCAGCTTAGCCTTCCCACCACCAAATATAGCAGGAAACATTTCATCTAAATGACCGTTCACTTTTTCAAAAGTCTCCAACAAACGTTCACGGGTTTCCCTATCTATCCGTCTGATAGCATTTTCTAAAGTTTCAACTGCTTCTTGCAGATCCTTAAACTGTGAATCAAGATAAATTTTACGTTCTTGTGATGTCTCCAGTTCCTCCAAAGCAGCAAGAATGGTTGGCACTACGTGAACAGCGAGAACTTTTTCTGGGAACTGC
>JAAZZR010000057.1 GCA_014237605.1 Nitrosomonadaceae bacterium
CAATCAATGCAGCCCATCTGTCACTGCCTAAGAGTGATGGATCAGCGTAGTAATTTCGAACACCACATTGATATACAAGGGGGGTTATCCATTTAGGTTCTACTTTCCAGCAGGAAAGAAGTTCAGATAATTTTTTCTTTGTGTCTATGCTAGAGACATTAGAAATTATGATGCCATGTGGCGTTGGTAAGCTTTTCCATTCTTGCTGTAACAATATGCTTTTGTCTTGAGTAATAGTTCCTTGTTCTAGCCAGTTACTGCCATCATGTAGTCCCCATTTAACATTAGTATTACCCGAATCTATTGTCATTAAATAAGTCATGCTATGTCACCTTACGTAATTTAATATTACCCCCGTTGAAATAAAGAATATCTGCTAAAGTTTTAAGTGCTAATGATCCATTGTCTGAGACACCTTGTACCATACCCTCCTGTATCGAGCCATCTGGCAGGTATAGTGTGACAAGTTTATTTTCAAGTTCGTGATATTGCACCCACTCATTCTTAAATGGTTTGAATCCATGTTGTGCAAATTCTTTAAGTACTATTAAAAGTTCAGTTAGTAATCTCGCCATTAACTTATTGCGGTCTAGAGTTTCTCCACTGATAGAGAACAGATCTGAAGTTTTTTGGTCTATATTTGATTTTATCTTATCTGACAGCTTTAGATTAATGCCAATTCCGATTACAGCTAAAGTAGGTCCCAATGAATCCCCTCGTAACTCAATTAGAGTTCCTGCGATTTTTTGGTAGTGAGACATCACATCGTTTGGCCATTTAAGCGCTACATCTTCTATCCCTAGTGATTTTAATGAACGTATTATGGCTATTCCAATTGCTAAACTTAGGCCTGATAAAAGTCCTGCTCCTTTTTGGAAGGTCCATTGCAGAGAAAAAACAAGACTATCACCAAGGCCTGAATGCCAAACCTGTCCCCGTCTACCTCGTCCATTAGTTTGGAGTTCCGTGGCAACTACCCGGATAGCATCAGCTTTATTTCTATCCGAATATTTCTCCATTGTGGCTTTTTGTAGCAGTATCGTATTGGTTGATTTAGTAGTGTCCAATATTTCAAGCTGAAGATTTTCTTTTTCAGCGACAAGATATTTAAGAATCTTATCCTTATCCAGCCATTGCACCGGGTCTGGTAGACGGTAGCCACGCCCATAGACCTTATGAACTACAACTCCTATTTCTTCTAATCCACGTAATGCGGTAGATACGCTGGTACGAGATATATCAAGACTCTTGGCAAGGGTCGCTCCAGAGTGGAATTCGCCGTCACTTAATAAGCGTAAAATAGAGAAGGTTAGTGGTTTCATAGCAGTAGCAGTGTAGAGCAAGCCATATTATCTATGCGACAGACTGTCCATGTTTAATATATTCTGGGTAAAAGAAAAGGTTCTGATAAACCATATTACTTTATCTACACTATAATATATTCCGATAGGTTTGGTGTGGCACATCATATTTCGAGAGACTGATTTGAAAAATACCAATAAAGATATATCAACGGCTGCTTTATCTGTGGAGCCTGTTTCTAATTTCATTCGCAATATTATTGATGAAGATATTCGTACTAAGAAATGGGGAGGGCGTGTAGAGACCCGTTTTCCACCAGAACCAAATGGCTATCTGCATATTGGTCATGCCAAGAGTATATGTCTTAATTTTAGTCTTGCGCTCGAATATCAGGGAACATGTCATCTGCGTTTTGATGACACCAATCCAAAAAAAGAAGAAAAAGAATACGTAGACTCAATACTCGATTCTGTCAAATGGCTTGGTTTCGATTGGGGAGAAAATCTTCACTATTCTTCTGACTATTTTGAAAAACTTTACAAATTCTCAGAATATCTTATTAGTCAGGGGAAGGCCTATGTAGACAGTCGTACAGGCGAGGAAATCCGTAATTTACGTGGCACTTTGACTAAAGCCGGAACTAACAGTCCGCACCGCGAACGTTCTGTTGATGTAAATCTAGATTTATTTCATCGAATGAAAGAGGGAGAGTTTCCTGATGGGGCGCATGTATTGCGTGCCAAAATTGATATGGCGTCTCCGAACATGAACTTGCGTGATCCAGTTATTTATCGCATCCGTAGGGCTCACCATCATCAGCGAACTGGTGATACATGGTGTATTTATCCGATGTACGATTACACACATTGCATTTCTGATGCCCTAGAGAATATTACTCATTCAGTTTGCACGTTAGAATTTGAAGATCATCGCCCTCTTTATGATTGGATACTAACGCAATTAAAAGGCAGGGTGCCTTGTCATCCACAACAGATCGAATTTGCCAGACTTAATCTTACACATACCGTAATGAGTAAACGTATTTTGATGGAATTAGTTGAAGGCGGGTTTGTAGAAGGTTGGGATGATCCCAGAATGCCTACCCTGGCTGGACTACGCCGGCGTGGCTATACGCCTGCCTCGATTCGTTTATTTGCTGAGCGTATTGGTGTTAGTAAGGCAGACTCGTGGATTGGAATGGATATACTTGAAAATTGTTTACGAGAGGATCTTAATATACGGGCACAACGTCGGATCGCTGTTCTGAAGCCATTAAAGCTAGTTATAGTTAATTTTCCAGATAATTATGAGGAAGAGTGCCTAGTTCCTAACCACCCACAGAAACCTGAGAAGGGGAGTCGTGTCCTAGCTTTAACTAAAACTCTTTATATTGAACGAGATGATTTTATGGAGGTGCCATCAAAAGGTTATTTTCGCCTAGCACCCGGAGTAGAAGTGCGTCTACGTTATGCTTATATTATAAAATGTGTGAAAATAATTAAAAATGCCAGTAATGAGATTGAAGAAATCCATTGCACTTACGATCCTGATACCAAGAGCGGTACAATTGGATCCAAAGCAAGAAAAGTAAAAGGAAATATTCATTGGCTTTCATCTAAATATGCACTAAAGAGTGAGGTCAGGCTTTTTGACAATTTGTTTTCTGATTCCCGTCCAGACGTAAGTAGCCAAGAATATAAGAGACTTCTAGCCGTAAACTCTAAGGAGACAATTTCTGCATATATAGAGCCTTCATTAAATGAGGCTCAGCCGGAAGAATTTTTTCAGTTTGAACGAAGTGGTTATTTTGTAGCTGATCAGCTAGATATGAAAGCAGATAGGCCAGTGTTTAACCGTACTGTAACGCTAAGAGATTCGCGTGGTAAGTACAAGGCGTAAATAATCAACCCTTACTCTAAATTGATAAAGCTTTATGGGTACAGCTAATGGAGAGACAGTCAAAAATTTAGTTATAATTGAAATATTTTGTTAAGAGAAGCTATTTTGTTTGTTGGGATAAATAAAAGAAGGGGGTTTTGCTGGAGCCCCATTAATAAAGGGATTCAGGAGATTCTAATAAGTCATATAAGGATCTTTATAATAAAATGTTGTAGAAAAGCAACACTATTTAGAAGGATCGTTGAAAAATATCCAGATATCCCTTGCTATATGTGAATATCTTAGGCATGATTCTATTAACCCTTTAAGTATTGAGGGGATTATGTAGTAAAAGAAGGGTAGCGAGTTTATATTGTTTTTATTACTCACAGGGAGGCTTCACCATGAAGTTTGTACAAATTAGGAAAAATATATTACATGCGGGGGTTGCTGTAGCACTAGTTGCTGGCATGGCAACCACGCTGCCAAGCGCAGTTGCTGGCGGGAAAATAACAATTGATGATACTAAGTGGATTAGTATCGGGATGGGGATTCGTGGTGGCTTTACTGCCGCGCAGAACGCATCTGCTGATGGTCAAGATTACAGCAGCGGATTTGGTATCAATAACGCTCGTATATACATAAACGGGCAGATCCATAAGAATATTAAATTCACATTCAACACAGAATGTTTCGCTTGCTCAAAAACGTATGATGGCGGCGGAGGTCAAGGTCTTGGCGGATTTGGTGATAATTCAGGTATTGGTATCCTAGACATAATTGCTAAATTTGAATTTAATAAATACGTAAACCTTTGGGCTGGTCGTACTCTTGCTAATACAGAGCGTGGCGAGTTGAATGGTCCTTACTACCATCCAACATTTGACGGTTTTAAGACACCTTTCTTTCCACAAGATTATAGTGGTAACTTCGGTAACTCTTCCATAGGCAACAATGCTGGTGGTGGTATGTACGGTCGTGATGATGGTGTTGTGTTCTTTGGTGAATTAGGTGTGCCACAACCATTTGGTATGGGTGAAGGACAGTTACAATACTCAGCTGGTGTATTTAATGGAACACGATCATCATCTGGTAAAGGTCCTAACGCTTCAAATGCTGCAAGCTGGACTGGTCGTCTTACCTACAACTTCTTAAATCCTGAAAGAAATCCTGGCTACTACACAAGTGGTACTTACTACGGTGGTGCAGGTGACATTCTAGCGGTTGCGGTTGGTGTAAATCATCAAAAAGATGGCGCTGGATCATCCGCCAATAGAGCTGATTTTACAGGTCTTGTAGTAGATGGTTTATTTGAAAAAGTGCTCGATAACAATATGGGCGTGTTAACCTTCAATGGGGAATACAAAAGATTCTGGGCTGAATATGCTGATGCCGCAAATACTGATGGCAACTGTATGTGTGTCTTCAGAGGTCAGTCATGGACAGTATATGGCTTATATCTAATCCCGCATAAAGTAGGGATTGGACGCTTCCAGCCTTATGGTCGGTTCACTAGTGTTCAACCAGATAACAGCTCCGATCGTGAAGAAATTGAGGTGACTAGAAAATGACAGAAGAAAATATTAGAACTTATGTAAAGATAGGTATTGCAGGGCCTGTTGGCTCAGGTAAAACAGCTCTCATAGAGCGATTAACACGCAAACTTAAAGACGACTACAGTATTGGTGTTATCACTAATGATATATATACAAAAGAAGATGCTGAATTTCTAACGAAAAATAGTATTATGCCGCAAGAAAGAATAATAGGCGTTGAGACAGGTGGCTGCCCTCATACTGCTATCCGTGAAGATGCTAGCATGAACCTTGAGGCAGTTGACGAAATAGCGAACCGTTTTGATGATGTTGAAATAGTGCTAATTGAGAGTGGCGGTGATAATCTTTCTGCAACATTTAGCCCTGATTTGGCAGATGTAACAATTTTTGTTATAGATGTATCTGGAGGCGAAAAAATTCCAAGAAAGGGTGGGCCGGGCATTACTCGATCAGATTTACTTATAATCAATAAGATCGATTTAGCACCATATGTTGGTGCTAACCTAGAAATCATGGAATCTGATGCTAGAAGAATGCGTAATGGAAGTCCCTTTGTGTTTACTAACTTAGTAACTAATGAGGGCCTAGAAAATGTAATCTGTTGGATTAAAAAATACGTGCTGATGGAAGATAAAGCAGTAGAACCAAATCTATTAAAATAAAGGCATTCTATTCCAGCTTAAATCATAATTTCTCACGGCATGGTCGGAGATAACTGATTTCTAATATATGAACCATAAGTGTTATATTTCAATATCTCTTTAGGTTTGAAAATATAACATCTCCAGAGTATTTGTAGAGTTCAGTACCCTTCTCTTTACTTTCTTCTACTAACTACCTAGCGGGTTCTCTATGGCCTCTTCTCCTTATTATTCACCCCTTAATTTTCATTAGAATCATCTCCTTCGTACCCTCCTACC
>JAAZZR010000058.1 GCA_014237605.1 Nitrosomonadaceae bacterium
GCGTGCTCTTATTATTCGCCTTACTGAGCAGTTATCTTCTTCTGAAAAAGACTTGCAGAAATTACTAGTCGAGCACGACTCACTTACACTAATCCAGAACCAATTGAGCAAAGAGAAGGAGGATCTAAGGATTGAAATTGCTGAATTAAAGAAAACGTTAGAGTTGGAACGAACACAAACTAAAGAGAGATTCGAGTTTAGAGAAGATGCCCAAAAACAACTAACTAATCAATTCAAAATTTTAGCCGGAGAAATTCTAGAAGAAAAATCCAAGAGGTTTACCGACCAAAATGAAATTAATCTTAAACAAGTACTAGAACCACTCAAGGTAAAAATCTCTGAATTCCAAGGGCAGGTTCAAGAGGTTTACTCTCAGGAAGGTAAAGATCGATCAGCATTGTCTGAGCAAGTAAAGCAGCTTATGGCACTTAATAATCAGTTATCTGGGGATGCACATAATCTTACTCAGGCTCTTACAGGGCAATCTAAAGCGCAAGGAGATCTTGGAGAATTTATTCTACAACGTGCATTAGAGGTGGCTGGATTACGTAAAGGCCACGAGTTTAATGTGCAGGTAAGCCATACACGGGAAGATGGAACTAAAGCACAGCCCGACGTGGTTATTAATTTACCAGAAAATCGGCATATAATTATCGATGCCAAAATGTCACTTACCGCGTATGCTAAGCATGCTGAATCGGATAATGAAATTGAAAGCAGTGCTGCTCTAAAAAAGCACCTGCAGTCTGTACATTCCCATATCAAGGAGCTCTCAGAAAAAAATTATCAGAAACTTTATGGACTACAGTCTTTAGATTTTGTTCTGATGTTTATCCCAATTGAATCAGCCTTTACGCTCGCCAACTCAAACGATGATGATTTATGGCTAAGGTCATTTAAACAAAATATTTTACTTGCTAGCCCCAGTACATTGTTATATGTACTTCGTATTGTCGACAATCTTTGGAGACTAGAAAATCAAAGTCAAAATGCGGCAAAAATTTCTGAACGTGGGTCTCTGCTCCTCGATAAATTATCTGGTTTTACAAATGACCTTACTTCAGTAGGAGATCGTCTACAGCAAGCACAAAATTCTTATGATGATGCCTACAATAAGCTTACAACAGGGAAAGGGAACCTTATACGACAGGCAGAAAAGCTTATAGATCTTGGCGTAAAACCTACCAAACAACTATTCGTCAACTCTACTAATAATCCGATTCTAGACGCTCCTGGCAATACTGCCCAAAAAATTACTCCAAAAAAGGAAGAATAAATTTTATTAAATATTTAATTAATTTAATCTGTACTCTATAGACTCTAATAATTCTCTATAATTTCTGAATTATGCTCTAAGGGGTCGATATTATTTGTAACTAGATCACGTAGTGATATATCCCCGACAGACAATTCAACAGCCTGCTGCACTCTATCCATTGCATCCGCTACTGGTTGTAGAACCATCACTGTTCTAGGTGATAAAAGATGTTCTTCTCCGGCAATATTCACGGCATTTAATACCTGTGTTACTGTTATTAATGATGGATCGCCAGCTGGTAGATAGGCTGGTGGATCATCAGCATTCTGCACAATAAATTCCTGCCTTTCTAGAGCATCAAGCACTGTCTGAAGAACATATTCTGGCACCCCGAGTGAGTCTTTAAATTCTGTTACTGTGGGCATTGATTTACCATCAAGAAACCTTCCTGCAATTAAATACATAATAGAGAGCGCAATACGCTCACGCATTCGATTACTTAATCGGGCGCTTATTTTTGGAACTTTATCTCTCAAATATAGATATTCTTGATGTTGCATATAAAATGCAACACTAGCTCCAAATAGAAGAATAATCCAGCATAAATAAAGCCAAATCATAAAGAGTATTAGTATTGCTAGGCCTGAATAGACAGCAGCATAATTATTAGAGGACGCGATAAAGTTTGCAAATATCCATCCAGCACTTTGCCAGGCAACTCCGCTAACCAGACCACCCATCAGAGCCGGTTTGAATCTTACCCGCGTGTTAGGTATAAATATATATACAAAGGTAAAACAAGAGCTTACAAGCAAATAAGGCACAAGCTTACTGATCGTTTTTACTGTATCGTCTAATATCCCGATTTCCATCAGGCTGCGCATTGCGTCATGATTCATTACTGTTGCAGTAATGCCGAGTGCAGAGAACACCAGAATTGGTCCAATGATGATTACACTAAGGTAACGGACAACCCTCTCACCGATACGTCTTGGACTCTTAATATGCCAGATATAATTTAAAGATTGTTCAATCTTCTGCACTAAAGAAATTGCGGTATATAGAAGTAGTGCCAACCCAACTGCACCAAGGACACCGACATTCATATTTTCTATAAATTGTACAATATTAACTGATATTTCTTTGCCCTCTTCTCCAAGTGGCTCAAGAAATGTCAGCAGCATAGGCTGCATCTTGGTATGAATACCAAACGCTTGTAATATTGAGAAACATAATGCAAGTAATGGCACTATTGATAATAGTGTCGTGAATACTAAACTCATTGCTCGCAATGTGAGCTGACCATGCATAATATCTTGTACAAGTATTAGTATGGTCCGCAGTGTCCTTATCCAAGATAACTTCCAAGCTGACTGCGAACCTGTCTGTTCCTTCCAGACAAATTCTCGGAAACGACTCAGCATGCCAGTTGAGAGCACTTTCATTCAGTAATTAGTTGTTCCAGTTAAAGCATAATAATTTGATCATAGTCATCTTAGGATGGCTTTTTATTACCATTAATTTCTGCACCACAATGTATACAGATTTTTGAAGTTATGTAATTTAGCTTCTTACAGAATGGGCACGTCACTTTCTTTCCTTTACTGATAAAAACAAGAACAACTCCAAGTGGGCCAAGTATCAATCCATAAAAAAAGGAACTAAGTCCCATTTCCTTAGGTGAGCCAATAATTGTGGCGGCAACTACGCAGGCGAGCCACAACATTATCCAAACTATATTAACTAATTCCACAGAAATCTCCTTTATTTTTTAGCCAATATATTGATATATTGGAATATATTTAGTAATTATTGTATCAGTTCTGTAATCTGAATTTACAGTGATTAATATTAATCACGTCTGATTTAGACAAGATACTAAAAAATCTGAATAAAATGCAATCAGTCTGCCCATAGTATGTATTATTACTATCAATAATATTTGATTATCCTGAGTGGGGACATTACCATCTGAAACTGTTTCTGGATGGCTATTAGGCTTAAACTTGTGAAAAAATTATATGAGAAATAAATTACCCCATTTGTTACAAAGATTTCTAAACCGAAGCCTGAGAGTAGCGGCTGGTGTTGCTATTCTAATGTTAGTTTTCTATTTCGCCACGAGCGCGCGTGAAATAGCTACATCGACTATATCCTTTGAGAGCTTATCTACAGCAGAATTCTTTTCCGCAGTATTCTTTACTGTTATGGCCTATTTGCTTTTTATGTTGATATGGCCGATTTCTTTTGGCAAAGAACCAATTAGTCTGACAAAAGCTCAATTAAAGGGAAAGGAGATAAAGAAAAGAATTCTTAGATTTGTTAAGATATTTATACGAGGATAATTTTAGTTCAGACTCTGTAATAATCAAATTTATGATTATTTATTTCGGCTTTTTGTAATCAAATCATATGCCACCTGTACCTCTTTTGCTTGCTCAGTAGCCACAGCGATCATATCTTCTGGTAGACCCTGCCCCATCAGCTTATCTGGATGGTATTGGCTCATTAATTTACGGTAGGCACGCTTAATTTCCTGGTCAGTCATGTCTTTATTTACACCTAACGCCTTATATGCGTCCTCAACAGCTGTAGCAGAAACGGCCTGACCTCCTGCGAAGTGTGACTGATTTAAAACCATGTCCAGAAGCTGCCTGAATGCAGCTTCATCATAGCCAAGTTGGTAAGCAATACCAATTAATAGACGCTCTTCAGACGATTCAATACTGCCGTCTGATAACGCCATCACGATGAGATATACCAGCAACATCTGCCTCAATTGATGCGTTCTGCCGCATACTTCCATAAACTCTTTTAAGATTGGGTCAATATCAAAATCTTTTTCAGACCCTTGTTTAAACTGAGTAATTGCATTTTGTTTATGCTCAGCTGACAAGCGAAGCTTTTGAAAGAGTTGTTCTACATGTGCAATCTCTTCTTTTGATATATGGCCATCTGCTTTTGCTAATTTTCCTATCAAGGTGAAGACGGTCTTAAGAAATACTTTCTGACGATTACCGCTACTAAGAGGGTTGATACCCCCAATACCGTAAGCTCTAGATCTGTCAACAATCCCACCTAGAAAATAGCCTATTAATGAACCAAAAAATCCAAAAAAGTAAAATCCTAATAAGGCACAAACAAGCTTAAACACGGCAACTCCTAAGACTCTATATGAGAAAATTTAGATGGGTATAGCATCTGTTATGCAGTAAACATAATTCTAAATGAACTAATGTACAAAATAAAATTTTACCTTCTAAGAAAACCTAATTAGTTCGTTAGATCAATCTACATTCTTGCTAACAGTGAGCTTACAGGGTCATTATGTACAGATTTGCAGGCATAGTGGTACTATTTCCAAATGCAAAGTTTTATTTCTCCCTTATTATAATACGTACACTAAAGAAATAGTCCGTGAAGTCATTAATGGATTTCCTTAACAATGTAAGTATAAAAATACGGCTCTGGATAATTATGTTCACTATGGCCGTGTTAATACTTTTTGTTGGGGCTATCGGCCTTAATGGAATCGCTATGACAAATGATTCATTGGACAGAACCTACAAAGATAGCCTTAAGTCCACCAATATAATTAGTCGAATCATGCTATTAATGGATGAGAACCGTGTACATATCATGCTTGGTTTGCAGTATGACCCAAAGAATCATTATCCAAAAAAAGAAAATAACAAGGATTCTGTATATATACATACTGCAGCGATAACTAAGAACCTTGGTGAGATTACTGTTCTCCTGGCTGAATACAAAAAAAGAGAATTAACGAGCGAAGAGCAAGATATTACAAATTTGTATGCTATAGCGCATACCCAATATGCTAATGATGGGCTAATTTTGGCCGTAAATGCATTGAAAGAAAAAAATTTTCAGAAAACAAATGAAATTTTTCTGAATAAAATTAACCCTTATTACAAGAATGCTAATCTTCGGGCAAATACCTTATTACAAAAAATAGATGAAATAGCAAAAAATAATTATAAAAAGGCCACGGAACGTTTCAACTTTATTCGCAATATTCTTATATTTGGAACATTACTAGGTATATTGTTCGCCTCAATTGCAGCAATACTTATGATTCGATCCATTGTACGGCCCCTAAATAAGGCAGTCACTCACTTCAAACATATTTCCGAAGGGAATATGAGTGAGAATATTTCGGTCTCCAGTCAGGATGAAATTGGCCAGGTACTTAACGGACTTGCTGCAATGCAGGGAAAACTTAAGATTATGCTCAGTGAGCTTGATCAATTGGCGAGAACTGATGAACTTACCGGGGCATGGAACCGAAGACGTTTTGAGGAAACCGTAGCAACTGAAATGGACCGCCTAAGGAGATATG
>JAAZZR010000059.1 GCA_014237605.1 Nitrosomonadaceae bacterium
GATCTTGGCTACGTTATTCCATTCACACTTGAATCTAGAATCTTAGATAAAATTTGAGGGATTAATCCGGGATCTTTTTCATCTGTAAAATTCATTTCTCTCTCCAAAGTTATTGTGAATCATATCTGTAGAACTATACAAATTAACAGCTGTAGTTGTTAAGCCTAAATCTTATTGTTTTTAGATTCAACTAATTTCTTGATGTTCCTAACTGTTTTTTCTGTGCCGTCTTGAACCGCTACTCGAATAAGTTTTTCGAATGGTCTCATGAATAGCTCAAGGCTAAGTAATTCAAAAGTAAAATGAATATGACTTACAGACTTGGTCTTATCTGATTCAAGGACATAATCACACCGGTAAGGGTTTGAGACTCCTTCAAAGCAAATACGTTTGCCGGGTTGAAAGATTGTAACTTTAAAAGTTGATTCCGATCGCCTTCCCTGATCAATACGAACTTGACGACACATAGTTCCAACCTTGACAGCTCCATCGGTTAGTGACTCTAGCTCAACCACTTCTGGTGACCATTTTGGATAATTTTTTATAAAATCAGCACCAACAAAACTAAAAACTGCTTTGCAGGTGGATTGAACCTTAATGTCAGCTTTACCCACTACGGGAGTATCTTTGTTTAAGCCAAACATAAAAAAATCTCCTTTTTAATACTACTTATTACATCAAATAGGTGTCTATTCCTTTTGCTAGTAGTAGATCATACTGAGATTCTACTAGCTCTTTTAGGAGCAGAGCAGGGGTACCACCTACCACATTATTTTCTACTGCTAGCCATCCTACCGCATCCTTTGGTCCTAGGCTAATAACGTAGCCAAGATCCTGATGAAGATAAGGTTCAAATACCTTCAAGATGCTTGAATCCCGTAAAATGTTACATGCCGCAAGCCTGCCTTTACGTACTGAAGACTGGGCTGACATGGTATTCGAACCGCAGGAATCATAATTAGAGCAGTCTCCTGCTATAAAAATATTTCTTATTGGCTGGCTATCAATTATAACCTGACCGAAGGTATTTGCGGATAGTCGTTTTCCTGGGTTATTACCCAGGAAGAGTAATGTTATTTTGGAAGGAAGCTTAAACTCTTCTTTTGTCTCTTTTGATTTAAGGAATATGCTGTTTTCAGTTTGTTTTTGATAATATGTGCTCTGTTGAAAATCGATACCAAGATCGTGCATTTTTGCTTCAGTATATTCAGAGAAACCTTCAGGGAATTGTTGAAGAACTCGTTCATTGCTGTGTATTAACCTAAGACTGCATTCCATTTTCTTTCGTTTGATAAAATGAGCAATCTCAAAGAGGAATTGAATGCCTGTTGCACCTCCACCTACAACTGAAATATATGGTTTTTCTTGATCAATTGTTTCTAGGCTATGCTTTAATAGCTCCGACCCAGATATAGTAAGAAAAGTGTTTATATCGTGGATATTATTTTCTTGAGAGTTTTGCCCAGAAGCTGCTCCTGATGCTATTAAAATGTAATCAAATTCTATTCTTTCCTCGTGAATAGTTATGAATTTATCATCTTTCCATTGCAGAATGTTATCTTCTGTTGCCTGTAATTCAGCACAAATATGTCGGCAACCAAAACGCTCTTCTAGGGAGGAAAATGGAACCATAAAGTCCTGTAATGGATATCTAAATGACTCATGAAGGTGTGTAATCTTGATATGGTGCGACCTGGGGTCAATGATTGTTATATTTGCATCTGGCATATAACGTACAAAAGTAGTCAGTGCTGCGAGACCAGCATAACCCCCCCCGATAATTACAATGTTCAGTTCTTTACGCTGCGGTATATAAAATGGTAAAAAAGACACATCTTCTCCTCGTTGATCTTACCGCTGATTTTACCATTTAGTATAGGCCAATAGTCTTCTCATGAGTTTCTATATTATTTTGTTAAATTATTCCTAATTTTCTTAAATATTATCATCGGACGTGGATATTTTAAGTAATTGTTATATAATGGTTTTTAGTTTTCATCTGGTAGGAAGCCGGATGATTCTTTTTTTATGAATTTTTTCCAGATTCCAGTTTACAAAGGCCCATTCCCAGAAGGACATTATATTCTCCCTTTGTAATTCAATTGGTGGCTCTTGACCAAGGAAATTTACTGCTTGCATTAATTGTTTTACTGGACTTGATATATCAAGGTGAGCTGCCTTTGTTTGTTTGCTAAGCTTTTCCCCATTATTGTTCACTGCAACAGGTAAATGTGTATATGTTGGTGTAGAGTAGCCTAACAATTTCTGTAAATAAATTTGTCGTGGGGTAGAGTCGAGTAGGTCTGCACCACGCACTACATTAGTAATGCCCTGCGCGGAATCATCTACTACAACAGCTAATTGATAAGCGTAAATTTTGTCAGATCTACGTAGTATAAAGTCACCTGTTTCATTCTGAAGATTCTGATTAATTAGGCCGTGTAAAGTGTCTTTAAACTCTATAATATTATTATTTGTTTTAATTCTAACCGCACCGAGGTAACCATCTTTTTGTATATTATTTCGACATGTTCCTGCATATATCTGACCACTAATTCCTGCGATACTTGAGTTGGATATTTCTTTACGTGTACAGGTGCATGGATAAATTAACTTACGTTTGTTAAACATAGTAAGTACATTTTCATAAATATCTTTCCTTTGATCCTGATAGATTACTTCGTGGTCCCATTCCATTCCTAAAGCCTCTAGGGATTTAAGAATTTTATAGGATGCACCAAGCACTTCACGTGGCTTATCCAAATCTTCGATTCTGACTAACCATTCGCCATCATGGGATTTTGCATCCAAATAACTACCTACAGCAGCAATTAACGAACCAAAATGTAGCTCCCCGGTTGGAGATGGCGCAAATCGACCACGATAGCCTAGAACAGAGGTGGTGTTTTTTATCAAAGGAAGGGCATAAATTAATATTATTTAAAACATTGTTTTATATGTATTATTTCTTCCAGAGAGCTGTGAGCAAGGTATATGTCCAGATATCTGAATGGTATTATTACATGTTCTGGGCAATTATTAAATCTGATTTCACTTGGCCATTTTGACGCCATTGTAGATCATTATTCATATATTTATTAATTTAAATTAAAAGAGGATAGACATGAAACACCATGTTGTTTTTCTTGATCGGGACTCCGTTAAGGCAGAAATACGAAGCTTGAATTTTAAGCACACATATGAAGAATATTCTAAGACCTCATTTAATCAGATTGTACCTCGCCTTCAGCAAGCGACTATTGCAATTATTAATAAAGTACAACTGAACGACGAGATGCTCGTTAAGTTGCCTAAATTAAAAATGGTTGCAGTTGCAGCAACAGGTTATGACTGTGCTGATATAGCCGCTTGTAAAATTCATGGAGTTGAGGTAGCTAATATTAGGAATTACGCAGTACGCACAGTTCCAGAGCATGTGTTTATGATGATCCTTTCTTTACGTAGAAACTTGATTGCTTATCGTCAGGATATTGAGAATGGTGTGTGGCAAAAATCAGATCAATTTTGTCTGTTTACTCATGATATCTGTGATTTATATGGCGCAACTATAGGCATCGTCGGAAATGGTGCAATTGGCCAGGCTACAGCGGCAATTGCCCGAGGATTCGGTATGCGTGTGATATTTTCAAGTTATAAATCTTTAAGTGAGGATAATGTAGAATCTGTTCCTTTCAAAGTGTTGTTAGCTCGATCCGATATAGTTTCACTTCATTGTCCAATGACTCCGGATACTCGTGATATGATCGGAATTAATGAGCTAAGGATAATGAAACGTAATGCATTGTTAATCAATACTGCGCGTGGAGGTCTGGTTAATGAGAATGCATTACTCCAAGCGCTGGATGAAGGTTTAATTGCCGGTGCTGGT
This sequence comes from Nitrosomonadaceae bacterium, assembly GCA_014237605.1. Lineage (GTDB taxonomy): Bacteria > Pseudomonadota > Gammaproteobacteria > Burkholderiales > Nitrosomonadaceae > BJGV01. The sequence continues at coordinate 3,890 of JAAZZR010000059.1, forward strand.
TTTGATGTCTTAACTACTGAACCACCCGAAAGTAGTCATCCGTTACTCAATGTGAATCGTCCCAATTTTATTTTGACTCCGCATGTGGCATGGACTTCAGTTGGATCTATGCAATTACTCGCAGAACAGTTAATTAATAATATTGAGGAATGGGTTGCAGGGAATCCACAGAATCTAGTTACTTAAAACAAAATATAGTGGGATATGGAATATGAAAATTCATGAATATCAGGCTAAGAATTTATTTCGAAAAAACGGGATTCCTGTACTAGATGGGATTGCATGCTTTAGCGTAAAGGAAGCAGTTGAGGCATCAATAAAGCTGGGGGGGGATATATGGGCTGTAAAGGCACAGATTCATGCTGGTGGACGTGGTAAAGGTGGTGGAGTAAAAATTGCGAAATCATTAAATGAAGTAAAAGGTCATGCAGAAGAGATACTTGGAATGAAATTGATTACACATCAGACTGACAAGAATGGCCAAGTTGTTCGGCGACTCTTTATTGAGCAGGGCGCTTCTATACAAAAAGAATTTTATGTTGGGATGTTAGTAGACCGTAGTAGCCAAAGGGTTTGTCTAATGGCAAGTTCAGAAGGTGGCATGAATATTGAAGATGTGGCTAATAAAACCCCAGAGAGAATTAACAAAGTATTAATTGATCCGACAGAAGGATTGACTAGTGAGGATATAAAAAAAGTTTCTCAAATCATAAATTTTCCACAATGTGATCTGTCTGAAATTACTACATTATTACAAAATTTGTATTTAAGTGGATTTTTCTATATGTTATAGATAGCTCAAGTATCAGACTCACTCAGATATTTATCAACATCAATAGCAGCCATGCATCCAAATCCAGCAGCAGTGACTGCATGTCTATA
>JAAZZR010000005.1 GCA_014237605.1 Nitrosomonadaceae bacterium
GTGACACACCAAATATTTCTGCGGCAGTGGCGCGATGAATGTCTGCTCCCTGCGCCAATGCAAGGTACAGCAGCAGACATTATAAAATTTGCGATGATTTCGGTAAGTGATTGGTTGTTAAGAGATAAGTTAAAATCCAAGCTTATTATGCAGGTTCATGATGAGTTGGTGCTAGAAGTCCCTGAGGGGGAGGTGGAGTTAATAAAAACAGCCTTGCCTACACTTATGGGAAGCGCAGTAAAACTGGATGTACCGCTTCTTGTAGAACTGGGGGTGGGAGAAAATTGGGGAGGTGCACACTAAATAATAAGAATTATTTATAAAGATAAGAGCCATTTTGGAATTTATATTCTGATCTTTTTTCTTGTCAAGAAAGGTATTTTACTTGCTTAAATGGGGAAAATTGCCGTAAAATCACACATTTTTCTGATTAAGCTTCTTATAGGCGATTCAAATATGGTCATAATTCGACTAGCGCGAGGCGGTGCCAAGAAACGCCCGTTTTTTAATTTGGTGGTAGCGGATTCACGTAATGCCCGTGATGGTAAGTTTATTGAGCGCATTGGTTTCTATAATCCAAGTGCATCAAAGGATGAAGAAGGGTTGCGTGTGAAACTTGACCGGATTATTTATTGGCAATCACAGGGCGCCCAGTTATCTAATACTGTAACAAGGCTTGTCAAGCAATTTGGTGCAAAGCAGAAAGTCACAGCAAGTAGCTGATAAGGAAATAAAAACATCTGAACCTATGGCCGTAATGGGTCGGATTGTTGGTTCCTTTGGGGTATATGGATGGGTTAAGATACTTCCATTCACTGAGTCTGTGAATGGATTGCTTAGTTATCCTATTTGGTGGCTTGGTAATGACGATGGCGAATGGAATGAGATAAAGGTTATCAAGTGTAATGCTCACTCCAAGATATTAATTGCTTTATTGGACCAATGTACTGATCGTACTGCGGCCATGAAACTGAAAAATACGCTGATTGCAATTCCGCGAAATTATTTGCCAGTATTGTCAGATAGCGGTGAAGACGGTTATTACTGGGAAGATCTTGTTGGGCTGAAAGTAGTTAATCTTCAGGATGAAGAGCTCGGTAGTGTGGTTGGAATAATTGCATCGTCTAATGATATCCTGCAAGTTCAGAGTTTAAAAGAAGGTGAACGTGAAAGATTGATTCCCTTTATCAATAAAGTAATTGTGAAAGTGGATATAGGGACTCACCAGATTATTGTAGATTGGGGGTCGGACTATTAATACTGGAACGGACTATGGTATTTGAATTTGACGTCATTACCTTGTTTCCAGAAATGTTTGATTCTATAACAAAGTATGGCGTAACTGGCCGTGCAGAGAAGAATAAGATTTATAATTTGCATACGTGGAATCCACGTGATTTCACTGAAAATATTCACCGTACAGTAGATGATCGTCCTTATGGAGGTGGTCCCGGTATGGTGATGCTAGCTGAACCATTGGAAAAAGCGGTTACAGCAGCTAAAGCAAGGCAGCTAGCATGCGGGGTTAGTGGGATGAAAGTGGTTTGTCTTTCTCCTCAAGGTAGGACCCTTGACCATAAATTAGTGAAGGAACTTGGGCAATTGTCGGGGCTAATACTGATTTCTGGTCGTTATGAAGGTATAGATGAGCGTTTGATAAAGAAGCAGGTGGAAGATGAGATTTCCATTGGGGATTATGTGCTTTCTGGTGGAGAACTTCCCGCGATGGTATTAATTGACTGTTTAGCTCGACAAATACCGGGTGTTTTAGGTGATCCTGAATCAGCAGAACAAGATTCATTTGTAGATGGGTTATTAGATTCTCCGCACTATACTCGTCCTGAATTTTATCAGGGGGATATCGTACCGGAAACATTGATGTCGGGGGATCATGATAAAATCAGACGTTGGCGCCTACAGCAGGCACTAGGTAGAACTTGGCTTAGGCGCCCAGATTTGTTAGGGATGAAAATTGAGCAAGGCCTAAATACTGAGGAAAAGGAGTTATTGGAAGAATTTAAGATGGCTTATGAAGCTAATAAGAAAAGAATGAATCAAAGCAAGGAGTAGAAATGAATCTGATTGAACAATTAGAAACAGAAGAAATTAAACGATTAAATAAGGACATACCAGATTTTTCTTCTGGTGACACTGTTGTTGTTAATGTAAAAGTGGTTGAAGGGGAGCGTAGCCGTATTCAGGCCTATGAGGGAGTAGTAATATCCAAACGGAATCGGGGCCTTAACTCTGCTTTTACTGTGCGAAAAATATCTAGCGGTGAAGGAGTAGAGCGTACTTTTCAGACATATTCTCCATTAATTAATAGTATAGAGATTAAACGTTGTGGAGATGTGCGTCGTGCAAAGTTGTATTACCTCAGAGATCGCTCTGGAAAATCAGCGAGAATAAAAGAAAAACTTCCTGCTCGGTCAGCTGCTAAGAAAGAGGCAGTAAAGAAAGAAGTAAAGAAAGAAGTAAAGAAAGAAGTAAAGAAAGAAGTAAAGAAAGAAGAGTAGGTATAGAGCTTAGAAGAAAATTTAAATTGATTGGTACAGCTATGGCTGTACCAATCTGGTGATAAAAAATTTACTAGAGCTTCAGGTGTATTGGTTTCTAGTCTAATTTGTGTTCTTTCTTTTCTTGACTCTTTCGTTCTATTTCCTTGTACCAAATACCATATATTTCAGTTGGCCAAATTGATGTAATCCAGACTATCACATCATCAATTTCTTCATCTGTTAATTTATTACCCCATCCAGGCATGTTCCCGATTTCTGGTGGGCTACCTTCTCGAATTGTTTTTGTTAGCGTATCTGTTGAGTGGTGCCAAGTGTGGGCGTCACCATTTAGAGGCGGCGGGGGATATTTGCCATCCGGACCCTTCTTACGCCAGCCAGGCTTAGATTCGCCATTCTGACCATGGCAGTTTGCGCAGTTTGTCTGATAGACAATTTTTCCGCGCTGAACTTTTTCTGAATCTAATTTTCGTACGATTACTGCATTCTGTAATGTTTTCTTTGCTTTATCTGCAGTTTTAGATGGCACTGTTTCGGGCGTGGCTGGTGATGATATAGGTTTAGCTAATGACGATATAGGCGTGATAAGTAATACAGATGCTATACCTAGCAAAAAATTATGATAGTAATCATCGAATTTATTTAAAGATTTTTCAATACTCATTTTAGCCTCATTACCGATTTATTTTTATCAGATGGAAGGTGTCTTTTATATACGCTCACACTTCCTTCTTTATTAATTAAAAGTACGTTATAGGGATTTGGACGAGAACTCTCCATGCCTGGAGATCCTTTTGGCATTCCGGGAGCTGCAAGCCCGATAGCACTAGGACGTTCTTTAAGGAGCTTTTTAATGTCACTTGCAGGCACATGACCTTCAATAGCATAACCCTCAACCAGAGATGTATGGCACGACCCAAGTGACGGTCTAATGCCGGCACGTTTTCTTGCCTCCTTATTTCCTATGTTTTTGGTTTCTACAGTAAAACCATTGGCACGCATATGGTCAACCCATTTTGCACAGCATTTACATTTCGGACTTTTATAGACTTCAACTTTGGTTGCAGCAGCATAAGAAATCATTCCACATAAGGAAACAGCCAGCATGGATTTTAATAATAATTTGCGAGTTAATAGTTTCATTTGATTATTTTTCCTTTATGTATTCTGGTTCCTCAGGATAATTAAAATTAAGGTGACTGAAAGGTAGGCGCTGTTTTTTTATGGTATTTTTTAATCAGAAAATATGGCCTGCATACTATATATATCAATGAAAATATCTTCTCTTAGTATACCAAGTATCAGCTGTCCTTTAAGTTTATTAGATTAATAATTGTTAAAATAAGTTCCCTATCCAATGATGGTGAGAATAAATACAATTATTTATTCTACAAAAAATCAAAATAATTGATAAATATCCCGCTGTAGCCCTGTTGTAACCATTAGTAATAATTGAATAATTATTAGAACAAATATTGGTGACAGGTCAATGTTGCCGACAGGCCGTATTCGCTCCCTGAAGATCCTTAAAAATGGTCTAGTAAAGCTGGCAAGCAGTGGGGTCATTGGATTCTGTGGGCTAAACCATGATAGTACGGCTTGTCCTATTATTGCTACCATCACAATGTGAAAAGTTGTTTTAATGATTTCTACGAATGCTAGCAACATAAGTGCCATAGTTGTTGTAGCTATATCTGAGCTAAAATTATTTGCTTGTAGTTTGTATATTCCTGCTATTAAGATAAATTGAGTAAGCCATGCTAATAATAGTGTGGAGAGATTGATGCCTTTATATCCGGGAGTAAATCTGCTAGTAGGGCGGACGATGAAATCAGTAAGGGCGACAAGGAAATGTGATACTGGGTTGTGGTAGGGTATATTTATCAACTGCATATAGAATCGTAGTAATAGTGCAAGTGACAATAACCCTAGTACTGTATTGAATATAAAAATTAAAATTTGATCTAGCACGCATCTTCCTAGTAGAAATTAGTCAGTTCCTGGTTTATTTATTGCTAAACTCATTCCCGATCTCTTCTGAACGTTTATGTGCAGAATGAATCGCACGTATTATTTTTTTATCGGTCTCAGCATTCTCCATTGCTTTTATCCCATATGCGGTAGTTCCGTTCTTTGAAGTTACTTTTGCTCTTAATGTAGCTGGACTTTCTTTACGAATGCTTACTAATTTAGCTGCTCCAAGAAAAGTCTCTAGGCTTAATTGGTGAGATTGAATATCATTTAACCCTAATTCTCTGCCGGCCTGCTCCATTGCCTCCATGAAATAGAAAATATAAGCTGGTCCACTTCCGGATATAGCAGTGACGGCATCTAATTGCTCCTCATGCTCAACCCATAATACTGAACCCACCGCTTTTATTATAGTTTCAGCGCTATGTCTTTCTTCTGCGCTTACTTTAGGCAACGCAAATAGTCCTGTAATTGCTGCACGGACCAATGCTGGGGTATTTGGCATGGACCGTATTACTTGTGTATAACCGCTCAGCCAGCGACAGATTTCTTTGGTCCGTATGCCGGCAACGACAGAAATAATCAAATGAGCTTTTAGGAGTGGTGCAAGATCCTGCGCCACAGATGGGAGTTGATGTGGCTTTATAGCAAGTAGAATAATATTACTATCAGCTATTCCATCAGCAAGATTCTCCGTTACCGTTACCTTATATTCTTCTTTTATTTTTTTTCGAGTCTCAGGATTAATGTCAACAACACATATTTGTGCGGCCGAATAGCCCTGTTGTATTAGTCCGCCAATCAAAGCTTCGGCCATATTGCCTCCGCCAATGAAGGTTACATTCATATTAATCCCTAGATAGTGTAATTTAAGGCTAAATAATAGCTTAAGCTAGGATACTTTATAGAACTTATCATTAAAAGTATTTATCGGAGAATTTAAGGGCATTTGTATTCTCATTAGCCGATTGATTATTTTTGACAATTTGGGCAATAAAAACTTGAGCGTTGCCCTTGCTTAATCTGCTTAATGACATTTTCACATTTTAGACACGGTTTGCCAGTGCGTTGATACACCAAATATTGTTGTTGGAAATAACCTTGACTATTATCACTATGAACAAAATTACTTATACTACTTCCACCTGCATTAATAGCAAGCTCAAGTGTTTTCTTTATGGCTGTAACCATTATAGTATAACGATTTAGACCTACTTTACATGCGGCCGTTTTTGGATTGATGCCGGCACGAAAAAGAGCTTCATTCGCATAAATGTTACCTACCCCGACGACGATACGGTTATTCATTAGAGTCTCTTTAATGCTGGCGCCTCGGTTACGCGTATTTTTATATAGTAGGGTTCCATTAAACGCTTCACTAAGTGGCTCAGGCCCAAGATGAGCCAAAAGCCAGTGACACAAAACATCATCTGTTGTCCACAGCACCGCACCAAAGCGCCTGGGGTCTCTTAGGCGCAGGGTCATGCCGTTATCAAGAATCAGGTCAAAATGGTCATGCTTTTGTGGAGGTATTCCAATATGTTGAACTAGCAAACTACCGGACATTCCTAGGTGTAGAATTAATGTACCTTCACTACAATCAATAAGGAGATATTTCCCACGTCGTGTTACTGAGGAAATTTTAAGTCCTGTTAATGTATTTTCTAGATCATCAGGTATAGGCCAGCGTAAACGAGGGTTTCGTACAATGACATTAGTGACATATTGTTTTACAAGATAAGGTTCAATACTTCGACAGGTAACTTCAACTTCAGGTAATTCCGGCATCCTTATTCCTATAAAAAAGAGTCTATTATGGTAGGGAAATTTCTGATTAATTCTTAGTTAAGCATATTAATTTTCTTGGAATTTCCGATTTATAAAACAGTTTATGAGAGTGATACTGAAGCCTAGATTGGTATTGTCCAGATGAATCGTAGTAGAAAAATATCCGTTACTAATTACTAAAATACATTATTTTCCATACATATAACTATTATGTCTTATTATTTACTTATCAGATAAGTAAATCTATAGTTTTAGGCTTGTAGTAAAAACAAGAAAAAATGAAAAAATTGTAAGGAACCTTTAGTTCTATAAAATAGTCTACTTGTGATGAATGTAAAATATACCTAATATAGGTCATTAATTAAATTCTGTCTTTGTACTTTATAACAATTATTGCTTGGATCTATACATGAATTTTAAACTTCTTGGTTTATTGTTTTCTTTTTTTCTTGTTTCCTGCGCACAGCTCTCGGAGAGAGCTGTAGTTGAGGTAGATAAACAGAAAGAACAGGAAAGTAAAGTTGAACAATTAAACCTCCCTAAGCAGGAACTTACTGCTCCGATGCTGTTTGATTTTTTAATGGGAGAGACAGCCTTTCAACGTGGGAATCGAGATGTTGCTTCAGGAAGTTATCTAAGATTAGCAAAGACTACTCGAGATCCACGTATTGCGCAGCGTGCAACTGAGGTTGCACTTCTTTCACGAAAACCTATACAGGCTTTGAGTGCCGCCAAGATTTGGGTAGAGCTTGATTCAGACTCGATACTTGCACACCAGACCATAGCGGCACTATTGGTAAGTAGCAATAGACTAGATGAAGCCCAAGTTTATCTAGATAGGCTGTTAGATCTGGAAGGTGATGCTGCTAAATTTTTTATGCAGCTGAACAATCTATTGGCACGTAGCGCTAACAAGATTGAAACGCTCCAACTTGTGCAGCAATTTGCGAAGCCTTACTCTCAAGTGCCTGAAGCTCATTTTGCTATAGCTCAGGCCGCATCACTTGCAGGTCAGTTTGAAACAGCGAGGCAAGAGATGGAGCTGGCACTTACTTTGCGTCCAGATTGGGAGATGGCTGCAATTTATAACGGACGCCTACTGCGTCATCATGTTTCAAGTGAAAGTGCAATAGAGTTTTATGAGAGCTATCTTAAGGTTAATCCTAAGGCTAATAAGGCACGTATCGCTTTTGCTCAGATGTTAGTAGCAGAGAAAAATTTCACCATGGCTCGTGGTCAGTTCAAGCAGCTTTTAGCTCAGAATTCAGGAGATGCGAATGTTGCTATAGCTGTGGGATTGCTCTCAATAGAACTGCGTGATTTTTATGCTGCTGAAGAAAGCTTTAAAAAAGCACTGGAGCTTGGATATAAAGATTTAAATACGATACGTTTTTATTTGGCTAGTATATATGCACAAACCAATCGGCTTGATAAGGCTATGGAATCATTTCGTTCAGTAGTCAGAGGAAAACAGTTTTTAACAGCACAAATTAGATACGCCTATTTACTTTCTAAACAGGGGAAATTGAGCAAAGCTCGCGAGCATTTGCAGAAACTGCCAGTAAAAAATGATCAGGAACGCTCCCTTTTAATAGTCACCGAAGCAGAATTTCTTCGTGAAGCTGGTGCGCATCAGAAGGTATTTGATTTACTTAGTAATGGTTTAAAGAAATTACCTAGCCATCCGGAGCTATTATATGATCGTGCTATGGCTGCAGGCCAGATTGGTAAAAATGATATATTAGAGAAAGATTTACGCAAATTGATTCAGTTAAGACCAGGCCATGCTCATGCTCACAATGCTCTTGGATATAGCTTTGCAGAGAGTGGCAATCGCCTACCGGAAGCACTTAAATTAATTGAAAAAGCTATTAAACTTTCTCCAGGTGATCCCTACATTATAGACAGCTTGGGTTGGGTACATTACCGAATGGGTAATCTTAATAAGGGAATAAGTTATCTTAAGCAAGCCTTTCAGATTAAATCTGATCCAGAGATCGCAGCCCACTTAGGAGAAGTTCTGTGGATGCAAGGAACCAAGGAAGATGCAAAAGAAATTTGGCGCTCTACTATCAGAGACTATCCAGATAATGAAGTGTTGCTCAATATCATGAAAAAATTCATGCCTTAGAGTTAACGTCTGTAAAATGATAACAAAATTTGTTGGGACGCATCCTTCTCGTAATTTTCAGCTACTGTTACCTGATAAAGGAAGATTGTATTTTTTTCTATACCCGTTCGTTTTCTCTATATGCTTTTTGCTTGTAGGTTGCGCATCATTTGTTTTTAAATCCTCTGTTGTAGAGACAAGAATAATTGAGGCAGGAGGAATTACACCATCCGTAGATTTTGGATTTATGGGTAGGGTTTTAGTAAAAGGAGGAGATAAGGGTTTCTCTGGCGGGATACGTTGGAGCCATGACAACACCGTTGATAACATTCATCTCCTCTCTCCTTTTGGGCAGGTAGTAGCGGAGATAAAGAGTAGTGAGGGGGTTGCTTTACTTACAACTTCGGAACAAAGAATTTATCGCGCTACAAATGTTGAGAATCTTATTAAAAAGGTGTTGGGATGGAGACTACCTATTTTAGGCCTGCAATATTGGGTGCGAGGTGTAAATGCACCTAAAACAGAATCGGAGATAGACAGAGATACAGATGGACGTATTATAGGTATTCGGCAAGACGGATGGATGATTATATATACAAGCTATTTTCCTTTAAAATTAATAAAAACAGAGCGGCCTAGAGTGCTAGTACTAGAACGTAGTAATCTTAAAATTAAATTAGTAATAGATAACTGGGAGGCTAAATAGCTTTCTTATTAAATGTAGCTATTTAATTCATGAACAAACTTATTTATTCTGCGCCAGCCAAATTGAATTTGTTCCTGCATGTAGTAGGCCGTAGAAGTGATGGGTATCATTTATTGCAAACAGTTTTTCGCTTCCTTGATTTCTCTGATCAGGTGAGTCTCACTATTCGAGATGATAATAAGATCCAATTAAATACTCCTATTCTTGGGGTTCCTGCAGAGAAGAATCTTTGTGTACAGGCAGCACGACTGCTGCAGAAGGAAAGTGGAACTTCTCTTGGAGTAGAAATATCTTTAGAAAAACTTATTCCAATGGGCGGTGGGCTTGGCGGAGGCAGCTCAGATGCTGCAACTACACTTTTAGCGCTTAACCGTCTGTGGGATTTGAACTGGAGCAGGGAAGAGCTAATGGGGTTAGGCTTGAATCTTGGGGCAGACGTTCCGGTTTTTATATTTGGTGAAAATGCTTTTGCCGAAGGAATAGGTGAGAAACTCAAGCCTATTAAATTATTACCGGCTTGGTATCTTGTTTTGACGCCACCTGTACACGTATCAACAGCAGACATTTTTGCTAGTAAAGAATTGACACGAAATACAATTCCGGTCAAAATACCGCCCTTTTCTGTCGGGCTTGGACATAATGATTTAGAGTCGGTGGTATGCTTAGCGTATCCTCAAGTAGCGCGACATTTAGAGTGGCTCAGACAGCTTAATAGAACTACAATGGTAGCAATGACGGGTTCTGGTGCTTGTGTTTTTGCAGAGTTTATAACAGAGTCGGCGGCACGAATGGCTCTTGCTAGTGTTCCTCTCGGTATGAGTGGTTTTGTAGTGCAGGGATTAGATCGGCATCCTATGCGGGATTATGCTAGACGAGGTTAATTTGAAATTATGGGGAGTCGCCAAGCGGTTAAGGCACTGGGTTTTGATCTCAGCATTCGTAGGTTCGATCCCTACCTCCCCAGCCATATAATAGGGGTTAATTGAAAATTTTGTGGGGTAGTAATGAAGCCGGCATTCCATAAAGAATTTGCTAGATAGTAATTCGTAATTATGGGGAGTCGCCAAGTGGTAAGGCACTGGATTCTGATTCCAGCATTCGTAGGTTCGATCCCTACCTCCCCAGCCATATATAATAAAGAAACTTATGTTCAAGCTATTTTTCAATAAGATGTTGTATAAAGATACTTTTGACTCCTAATTAATTAAATTATAACTATGTCTTACGATAGCCTAATGGTTTTTACTGGTACCGCCAATCCTAAGCTGGCACAGGATGTGGTGAGGCATCTTAACATTCACCTTGGACGCGCAACGGTTGGAAGTTTTAGTGATGGTGAGGTAATGGTTGAGATTCTAGAGAATGTGCGTGGCAAAGATGTCTTTATATTGCAGTCTACGTGCATGCCTTCAAATGATAGCTTGATGGAAGTTTTAGTAATGGTGGATGCATTAAAACGTGCTTCTGCTGGGCGTATTACAGCAGCTATTCCTTATTTTGGTTATGCACGCCAGGATAGAAGGCCCCGCTCAGTACGAGTTCCAATTACAGCAAAAGTTGTAGCAAACATGCTCACTACTGTTGGAATCGACAGACTGTTAACAATGGATTTACATTCGGATCAGATTCAAGGGTTCTTTGATATATCTGTGGATAATGTTTATGGCATGCCAATTCTGCTTGGAGATGTATGGACTTGCGATTATCAGAATTTAATTGTTGTCTCACCTGATGTTGGGGGTGTAATTCGAGCAAGGGAAATGGCAAAACGCCTAGAATGTGATTTGGCAATAATAGATAAACGACGTCCTAAGCCTAATGTCGCTAAGGTAATGAATATTATTGGTGATGTTAAAGGGCGTACTTGCGTTATTATGGATGATATGGTCGATACCGCTAACACTTTGTGTGAAGCAGCCAGAGCATTGAAAGAAGAAGGTGCGCAGAGTGTGGTAGCGTATTGTACTCATCCGGTACTTTCAGGTGATGCCGTAAAACGTATTGAGAATTCTGAGTTGGATAAATTAGTAGTTACAGATACGATTCCTCTACGTGAAGATGCTAAAGCTTGTGAGCGAATTCAGCAGTTGAGCGTGGCTAGTTTGCTAGCAGAAACAATGTTAAGGATTAGTAATGAAGACTCAGTAAGTTCGTTATTTATGGAGTAGATTTTTAGAGGTTTATTTTTTTGGGTTATCTGGTCGCGGATAATTCTAATTTGGAGAAGTATAATGCAGATTGAAATTAGTGCTAATAAGAGAGTATTACAAGGCAAGGGGGCGAGCCGCCGCCTACGTGGTTGTGGGAAGGTTCCGGGAATCATATATGGTGGTAAAAATAAAGCTCAATCTATTGAGCTTGATCACAATAATTTGTATCATAAACTCAAGCTTGAAGCCTTTCATGCTTCTATTCTAGCTATTGATCTAGAAGGAAAAAAAGAACAGGTTTTATTGCGAGATTTGCAGATGCACCCATATAAATTACAGGTATTGCATATTGATTTTCAACGGGTTTATCAGAAAAAGAAAATACATATGAAGGTGCCTCTGCATTTTATCAATGCTGATTCTTCACCTGGAGTGAAAACATCGGGAGGTATCGTTAGCCATGTGTTCACTGAATTAGATATATCTTGTTTACCGAAAGATTTGCCTGAATTTATAGAGGTAGATTTGATAGATTTAGCTGCTAATAGCTCGGTGCACCTGAAAGACTTAACAATGCCCCCTGGAGTGGAAATTCCTGCATTGACAAAGGGTGGAAATCAGCCTATAGCAACAATTGTAATTCCTCGTGCTGTCGTTTCTGAGGAATCAGAAAGCGAAGAAGAGGAAGTGAGCGCTTCAGAAATTCCTACTACTGTTCAAAAAGAGGAAGATGAGGATAAAGATGAGGATAAAGATTCTGGGAAGAAAAAATAATTTCCATCAGAATTTATCTGCCCGCTGGAGCTAGCCTAGTTCGGCGGGTTTTTTAATGGGTATCTAATATAGAGCATTTCCAATGAAACTTATTGTAGGATTAGGAAATCCCGGAAAAAAATACGTTTCTACACGCCACAATGCAGGATTCCAGTGGGTATCTGAACTGGCTGATAAATTACAGGTAACGCTTAGAAAAGAGGTAAAATTTCATGGTCTTTGTGCACGTACTGGTCAAGGGGGCGATGAAGCATGGTTACTTTGCCCTCAGACGTACATGAATGCAAGTGGGAAATCTGTATCAGCAATATGCAATTTTTATAAAATAAATCCTGATCAAATTCTTGTCATTCATGATGAGATAGATTTACCTCCAGGGGTATCAAAATTAAAGATGGGTGGGGGATTAGGCGGGCACAATGGACTAAAAGATATTGCTGCGCATCTTGCCACCAAAGATTTTTGGAGATTACGAGTTGGAGTTGGGCATCCTGGAGATAAAAGTTTGGTGGCTGATTATGTATTACGATCACCATCAAAGGGAGAGGAAATTGAAATTCAAAAAACTATTATTCGTAGTCTGGAAATATGGCCGTTAATTATCCAAGGAGATTACCAAACGGCGATGTTAAAGTTACATACTAAGAGTAGTGAAACGTGATATATAATTCACGAAGAAAATTAGAAATTCTACTTAGTATCCTACTTTCTTTTGTTATTCATACCCAAATAAATTTATGAGCTTGCAATGTGGAATCGTTGGTCTACCTAATGTAGGAAAATCAACCTTATTTAATGCGTTGACCAAGGGGGAAATTGCTGCAGATAATTATCCCTTTTGTACTATTGAGCCAAATGTTGGCATAGTAAAGGTGCCCGACCCCCGCTTACCTAAAATCAGTGCAATTGTTAATCCTCAGAAGGTGCAGCCAGCTATCGTTGAGTTTGTAGATATTGCAGGGCTTGTCGCAGGTGCGTCTAAAGGGGAGGGGTTAGGAAATAAATTTCTTGCTACTATCCGTGAAACTGACGGAATTATTAATATGGTACGTTGTTTTACCGATGACAATGTTGTTCATGTTTCCGGAAAAGTAGACCCTATCTCAGACATTGAAACTATACAGACGGAGTTGGCTCTTGCCGATCTAGCTACGATTGATAAAGTATTAAAGCGTGAAGCTAAACTAGCTAAATCAAGCAATGATAAAGATGCAATTAAATTAATTGCATTATTAGAGCAAGCCAAAGTACACCTTGATCAAGGGAAACCAGTTAGAAGCATAGAATTTGATAAAGAACAGATGCAGTTACTAAAGCCTTTATGTTTACTTACTGCTAAACCTATAATCTATGTAGCTAATGTGAATGAAAAAGGATTTGTTGATAATCCATTTTTAAAACAGATAGAAGAGTATGCTTTAAAAGAAAACTCACCGGTGGTAGTAATTTGTGCGGCACTTGAAGCAGAGATTGTTGAATTATCAGATGAAGATAAGAGAATTTTTCTAGCAGATACTAGTCTTGAAGAACCAGGTTTAAACCGGCTTATCAGATCTGCTTATAAGCTTCTTGGTTTACAAACATATTTTACTGCAGGTGTTAAAGAGGTGCGTGCATGGACTATACACAAAGGTGATACCGCCCCGAAAGCTGCAGGAGTGATTCATACGGATTTCGAAAAAGGATTTATCCGTGCTGAGGTTATTAACTACGAGGACTTTATAACCCATGATGGCGATCAAGGGTCAAAGGAAGCCGGGAAGATGAGATTAGAAGGGAAAGAGTATGTGGTAAAAGACGGTGACGTAATGAATTTCCGTTTTAATGTTTAGTAATAGAGCATCTTAGTCATATGAGATTCGTGTTGTTTTTTAAATTTGAAATTTCCTTTACAATAAACTGTATTGATAAGATCTGTGAATAGAGTCCATTATATTTTCATATAAATATGTATCATATAGGGTGAACAGACTTTTCTAATAATATGTATGTTTCTATTTTAGTCAGATTTAATTTTTAAGGAGCCAATTTTCTAATGAAAATGAGAGTGAAATCTTTATTGATTCTATCAATATTATTAATTTTCTTGCCGTCTGCTGCTATGGCTCATGAATATCCAACTAAAGCAGGTGAGAAATTAGGAAGTGGTGTTACTAATATGGTTACAGGCGTTTTAGAAATTCCTAAGACCATGATTGTTACCACCCGTACCGATGGGATAGGTTATGGTATGACGAATGGGTTTTTTGTTGGAATTGTACATGCAGTTGGACGTACTCTAAGTGGAGTTTTTGATGTAACAACATTTGTAATTCCTACTACTTCATTTGTTCAGTCTGAATACATATGGAATGATTTTGATCAAGAGACCACTTATGTTTCTCCTCAGAGTCGCTGAATTTATTTATTGAATAATAATATTTCATCAATTTCTTAGATAACTAACGCTATATATTTTCTTCTTGATAGTTAGTGTATAGATGGGAAAAGATTATTGGCTAGAGAGATGGGAGCAGAAAGAAACTGGTTTCCACCAGAGTGATACTAATCCATATTTGTGTCAGCACTGGAAGGAGCTGTATCTGGATCACGGCGCCACAGTATTTGTACCACTTTGTGGAAAAAGCCAGGATATTTCATGGCTATATGCACAAAATTATAAGGTGCTGGGTATTGAGTTAAGTATTATTGCAGTAGAGGATTTCTTTAAAGAAAACAAACTTGTACCTACTTATAATTGCTGTAAACGATTTGATCGTTATGAAACAAATAGAATTTGTATTCTTAGGGGTGATTTCTTCAATTTAAACAAGAAAGATTTAATCAAAGTCAGCGCAGTATACGATCGAGCATCTTTAGTCGCGCTACCTAAGAGTATACGTGATAGCTATGTACGCCATCTCTTGGAAATCCTGTCACCAGGCACTCAGATTTTACTTATTACTTGTGAGTATTCGCAGCTAGAAATGCAGGGGCCACCATTTTCAGTCTCAGTAAATGAAGTAGAGAGCTTATTTGGAGGGCATTCTAGTATATGCCTGTTAGCAAGACTTGATGTAATAAAACAGTATCCTCGTTTTTATGAGAGGGGGGTAAGTAAACTATACGAAAATATTTTCCTGCTGACTTTGCACAAGTAGTAATGTTAAGTTAAATGATCCCATTGGAATTAATTTCCAGAAGAATTTTGTCTGCCATATAACATACAGAAATCAGCAGCATAATATTTGTATATCAATACTATTAGTATATAAGGAGCGAGCATGAATAAAGACTCCCTGATCAATGATGCATTTTCAAAGTTAGCTGATATTTCTGAATCAATTATTTTTTACAGTATTGATCTTAATCTTGTAAATGCTGCTGGCGATTCGATTAAATTACCTTTGATTCTTCTGTGGCTTGTTGCAGCTTCAGTATTCTTTACATTCTATTTTGGGTTTATAAATATTCGCTACTTCAAACATTCAGTTGCGATTTCTTTGAATCGTTATCCTGAGCCAAATGCTGATGGAGAAATTAGTTCTTTCCAAGCTCTTGCGGCATCACTCTCGGGTACGGTGGGGCTTGGTAATATTGCAGGCGTGGCTGTAGCAATTACTATAGGTGGGCCAGGTGCGGCACTTTGGATGGCGATTATGGGTATGTTTAGCATGTCAACAAAATTTATTGAAGTGGCTCTTGGTGTGAAATATCGTCATCATGCAGAACCAGAGAATAGGAAGAATATTTCGGGCGGACCTATGTATTATCTCCGTGATGCTCTGAATAATAGAGGAATGCCATATCTAGGGAAAATTCTAGCAACATTATTTGCAGTGGCTTGTATTGGTGGGGCTATAGGTGGCGGTAACATGTTTCAGGCTAATCAATCCTTTGCACAGGTTCTCAATGTTACAGGTGGTGATGACAGCTGGTTTTATGGTAAGGGATGGCTTTTTGGTTTGATAATGGCCACTATGGTCGCGGTGGTTATTATTGGTGGAATTAAGTCAATTGCTTCTGCGGCATCAAGAATCGTACCGTTTATGGCAGGAATATATTTGCTAATTGGATTTGTCGTTATTGCAATTAATCTTTCTTCTTTGCCAGATGCACTAATGATTATTGTAACTTCTGCTTTCTCATTACAAGCTGGTATCGGTGGTTTTGTTGGAGCTTTATTAGCCGGGGTTCAGAGAGCGACGTTCTCGAATGAGGCCGGCCTTGGTTCATCAGCAATTATCCATGCAACAGCACAGACAAATATTCCTGTAAAACAGGGCATTGCTGGGATGATGGGGTCTTTTGTCGATACAGTTATTATTTGTATGATGACGGCATTGATTATTGTTATCTCCGGAGCATATAAAACAACAGATGGCATAGCTGGAGTTGAGCTAACTTCTGCAGCTATGGGAAGTGCCGTTTCATGGTTTCCTTATGTGTTATCTTTTTGTGTCGTATTGTTTGCTTATTCGACGCTGATTACTTGGTATTATTATGGTGAAAAATGCCTTGCTTTCCTGTTTGGGGGAAAACGATGGGTCACACTTTCCTTTAAACTTATATTTTGCTCTTTTGTCGTCGTTGGAGCAGCAGCGGAGCTTGGAAATGTTATTCGTTTTTCTGACGCTATGATGCTTTCGCTAGCGATACCAAACATTATTGGGCTTTATATTCTGGCACCGGAGATTAAAAAAGATCTTAAAGAATATTTACAAACACTTAAAAACTAAATAAATAGGCGATTTAGCTTTCTAAATTCTGGAAGATATTATGGAAACCACTTTAATCACTGGTGCGAATCGTGGGATTGGGCTTGAATTCTCAAGACAACTTGCTGAGGATGGCTGGTGTGTTCTAGCTTGTAGTCGGGATCTTGAGAAATCAGATGCACTTAACAAGCTTGCAGCAGAATACCCTGAACGAATAACATTGTATGCCCTTGATGTGACTGATCATGGACAAATTGAAAAATTGTCGAAAACTTTGGCTAATAAGCCTATAGATTTACTAATTAATAACGCCGGGGTTTTTCCTGATATAAATGACCGCAGCTTTGGTCAGACAGATTATGATTTGTGGGCGCATGCTTTTTTAGTAAATACTATGGCACCGCTCAAGATGGCCGAGGAGTTTATAGCTCAGATTACTCAAAGTAGTAGAAAAACCATTGTAACGATAACTAGTAAAATGGGCAGTGTTGCTGATAATGGTCGTGGTGGTAGCTATATATATAGATCAAGTAAATCGGCAGTAAATATGGTTATAAAGAGTATTGCTATTGATCTGGAATCTAATGACATTATTTCGGTTCTATTGCATCCCGGATGGGTGAGAACTGATATGGGCGGCCCAAGTGGGTTAATCTCTGTAGAGCAGAGTGTATCTGGCATGTTAAGTGTTATAAGGGAAGTTACATCTGCTGACTCAGGAAAATTTATTGCTTATGACGGGCAGATAATTCCTTGGTAGATTCTTCATACTGATTAGATTATTTCCTGGTCTCCTCTCAGGAAAGAGAATGTAAGGGAAGACATATAAAATTTTTAGGTAATCTTTTTATATTTATAGACTCTCGGGTAAATCTTGAATAGAGGATATTGCTATTAAACGTTTGGGTGTTATTGCACCACATACTGCAATCTCTCCTAGCCCAAGAAATTGTTTTTCCTCATTATATATTTTGATTTTTTCGTTTTCCTGAAATTTATTTGCCAGAGCTGTGTTGGTGACAACTTGCCCATTTAGTAAATGTTGGGAATCTGTGTTATTCATAAATACAGCTGGTAAATTATGTAAGAGAGAATCCGTAGGGCGTAGATAGGAATCTAATTGAGTGCATGACATGCTTTTAAGAATGTCTAGAGTATAGGCATCTGACAAATTAAGATTTCCTATTTCGTTTCGATTCAGAGAGGTGATATAGGCTCCGCCACATCCTAGTATTTTTCCAAGGTCTTCTGCCAAAGTACGAATATAAGTACCTGTACTACATTTAACCATGATATCCATATTATTTTCTTCAAGTGCTACTACCTGTAAGTCATATATTGTTATTTCACGTGGTTTTCTTTCAACTTCTATCCCTTTCCTTGCGTAGGAATACAAAGGTTTCCCTTGATGCTTCAAAGCGCTATACATAGATGGGATTTGCATAATTTTCCCAGTTAAACTTTGTAACGCTAATTCAATTTGTTTTGATGTTAGATTAACATCACCTACGACAGAAATTTCCCCGTCAGCATCACCCGTTGAACTTATGTATCCAAGTTTTAGAGTGGCTGTATACGTTTTATCAGCACCCAATAAAGCAGAGGAGAATTTGGTAGCCTCACCAAAACATATCGGTAACAAACCAGTTGCTAAGGGGTCAAGCGTACCGGTATGTCCAGCCTTGGATGCATTAAATAAGCGCTTGGTAATTTGTAGCGCCTTATTGGAAGTAATTCCAATGGGTTTGTCCAGTAGCAGAACGCCACTGATGTTTCGTTTAATTGGTTTGGTCAGCAAAATCTATAGACTTAACAACGAAATGAATCTGAAAAAACTATGAGTTAGTTTGTAACATTAAGCTGGTTTCTCTTTTGGATCGTCTTGTTCTACAGCCTTATCTATTAACTGTGAAAGATAGACCCCATGCTCAATTGATCTATCATAAATGAAATGTAATAACGGAACTACTCGAAGCCTTAGTCTCTGCGATAATTGGCTACGCAGAAATACTGCTGCATGTTGTAAACCTTTTTCAGTCAGAAAATTCTCTTCAGCACTCCCAAGTGTAGTGTAATAGACTTTAGCATGGCCATAATCTTGGCTAACCTCAACTCCCGTTAAAGTAATCATACCAACTCGTTTGTCTTTAAGTTCATTACGGATCAAATCTGCAAGATCACGTTGAATTTGGTCTGCAATCCGTAAGGCGCGAGAATAATCTTTTGGCATTATTTTTCTGTATTACAGGCTTCTCGAAATTTCAATGATTTCATAAGCTTCAAGTTGGTCCCCTACTTTGATATCATTAAATCCTTTCAATGATAAGCCACATTCAAAACCTGACTTAACTTCTTTTATATCATCCTTAAAGCGCTTTAAGGAATCTAGTTGACCAGTATGAATTAATTCATCATCTCTCTTTACTCGTACCATCGAACCACGTTTGACACTACCTTCAAGCACATAACAACCTGACACAACACCAATTTTAGAAATACGGAATACCTCACGAACTTCGATGAGACCTAGAACACTTTCTTCTCGGTCTGGAGTCATCATTCCTGATAGTGCCATCTTAATTTCATCTACTGCTTCATAGATAATGCTGTAGTAACGTACATCAGCTCCTGTTGATCCGATTAGCTTTCGCGCGATCGAATCTGCCCGGCTATTAAAGCCTATCACTACAGCTTTAGAAGCAAGAGCTAAATTAATATCTGATTCTGTAATTGCGCCTACACCACTGTGGACAATGTTAACTCTAACTTCATCCGTCGAAAGTTTTTCAAGTGCATATGTTAATGCCTCAAATGAACCCTGCACATCGGTTTTAATAATTAATGGAAGTATTTTAACTTCACCTTTTTGGTCAAATATGTTTTCTAGTCTAGCAGCTTGTAATTTAGCAAGTTTAATATCGCGGAATTTGCCTTGTCGGAAAAGAGCTATTTCACGGGCTTTGCGTTCATCCGCTAATGTCATTACTACTTCTCCTGCTTTTGGAACTTCTGACAATCCTTGAATTTCTACAGGAATGGAAGGCCCTGCTTCTTGTACCGGCTTTCCATTCTCGTCTAACATCGCCCTAATTCGACCAAAAACAGCTCCTGCAAGCAGGCTGTCACCTCGCCTCAAAGTCCCAGACTGGATTAATATTGTTGCTACTGGGCCACGCCCCTTATCAATACGTGATTCAATAACGATGCCTTTTGCGGGACCATTTATTGCTGCCTTGAGCTCAAGTACCTCAGCCTGAAGTAACATACTATCAAGTAATGAATCAATACCCTGACCAGTCTGAGCTGAGACTTCAATAAACATAGTGTCACCACCATATTCTTCAGGCAGCACCTCTTGAGCTATTAATTCTTGTTTTATACGCTCAGAACTTGCTTCTGGTTTGTCAATTTTATTGATTGCTACAATCAATGGAACCTTAGCAGCTTTGGCATGATGTATTGCTTCTATAGTTTGAGGCATAACGCCATCATCTGCAGCAACTACGAGAACAACTAGATCAGTAACCTTGGATCCACGGGCACGCATTGCAGTAAATGCTTCGTGACCAGGTGTATCGAGAAAAGTAATCATACCCTTTTCGGTTTCGACATGATAAGCACCAATATGTTGTGTAATACCACCTGTTTCACTATTAGCCACACGTGTACGTCGTATATAGTCAAGTAATGAGGTTTTACCGTGGTCAACATGGCCCATTACTGTAACAACAGGC
Organism: Nitrosomonadaceae bacterium; assembly: GCA_014237605.1. Lineage (GTDB taxonomy): Bacteria > Pseudomonadota > Gammaproteobacteria > Burkholderiales > Nitrosomonadaceae > BJGV01. Next base: position 20,447 of record JAAZZR010000005.1, read on the forward strand.
GCACGCAGCTCTATTTTTAGGTCTTTAGTAGGGGCTTCTTCATTGTCGGATAGAAACGCTTCTGGACTATCTAAAGCAGCAGGTTTTGCAATATGGCCCATTTCTTCTACAACTATCATTGCTGTGTCTTGATCCAGTACTTGGTTGATGGTAACCATACTACCCATTTTCATCAGGGTTTTGATTACTTCAGCAGCTTTTACCGTCATTTTCTGGGCAAGCACTCCAACAGAGATAGTTTCAGGCACCATTACCTCATGCACGACAGGCTCTGTTGGAGCCGAGAACGCATGACTTGCCTGATCTTCACTGGGATTAGTCTTAGCGTGTCTGTCTCTTCTAGTGCGCCATCCAGATTTCCCCCCGGACAGATCATTACGTCCTTTCTGTCCACGTTTTCCGGCGTTAGTATCTTTCCAAACAACCTGTTTGGTTTTTTTCTTTTTCTTTGCAGCTTTTGCTGCTTTATCTTCCGGTTTAACTATCGGCTTATGTAAAGTACCTTCTGTCGTAGAGGGAGAGGACACTTCTTTTTTCGCCGTTATATCTTGTTTCTCTTTATTAGGAGCTGATTCAGCTTCCTTAACATCGGTTGTGGCTAACTTCTTATTACGTAGCTTCTTTTCCTTAATTTCAGCGGTTTGACGCGAGATCAGTTCAGCTTGTTTTTTTGCCTCTTCTTGGCGTAGTGCTTGTTGTGCAGCATCTACTAAGGCAGCAGGTTTTTGTTTAGACGCTGGGGGGGGAGAGGGAGGGATGGGCAGAGAAGCAGCACTACTGGAGTCTTCTACTTCTATTTTAGCTTCCTCAGCTTCTATTTTTTCTTGTTTTTCCGGTTTTACAAATACACGCTTCTTACGTACTTCTACCTGGATTGTATGAGCTTTTCCAGTGCTGTCTGATTTCCTGATTTCAGAAGTCTGTCGACGAGTAAGAGTAATTTTTCCTTTCTCATCATTAGTACCATGGGCCTTCCGAAGATAGTTAAGTAACTGAGCTTTGTCTTCCTCAGTTAAGCTGTCATTAGCTAATTTCTTGCTCACGCCAGCAGCCTTGAGCTGCTCCAGTAATGCTGCTGGTAGCAGTCCAAGTTCATTAGCAAATTGTTCTACTTTAGTTTCAGACATTTAAATGATAGAACCTTTAATTTGTGTGCTATTCAAGTTTGATTAAGTAAACCATGGTGCCCGCGCAGTCATAATTAATGCCTTGGCACGTTCTATATCAATTTCAATCATCTCTACGAGGTCATCAACAGCCAAGTCAGCAAGGTCCTCTTGAGTTTTAATTCCTTTTTCTGCTAATGCACGCGCAGTTTCATTATCCATGCCTTCTAATGAACGTAGATCTTCAGCCATATTTTCTACATTCTCTTCGCTGACGATAGCCTCTGTTAATAGCATATTACGCGCCCGAGTTCGTAATTCATTGACAGTTTTTTCATCAAGCAATTCAATTTCTATCATTTCACTTAGAGGCACATAAGCAACTTCTTCTAGGCTGGTAAATCCTTCTTGTGCAAGAATGTCTGCCACTTCTTCATCTACATCTAGTTTTTCCATAAAGAGCTCTCGTATTACCAAAGTCTCTTCTTCATTTTTAGCCAATGATTCTTCCATGGACATGATATTAAGCTCCCAGCCCGTTAAATCAGATGCAAGCCTAACGTTCTGACCACCACGACCAATTGCTTGAGCTAGATTCTCTTCATCTACTACAATATCCATACAATGCTTTTCTTCATCAACTACAATGCTACTGATCTCCGCAGGCGCTAGTGCATTAATTACAAATGTGGCAGGGTCATCCGACCACAAGATGATATCCACACGTTCTCCTGCCAGTTCACTTGTTACAGCTTGTACTCTTGAACCACGCATTCCAACACAGGTGCCAATCGGATCAATTCTCTGATCATTAGAATTTACTGCAATCTTGGCTCGTGAGCCGGGGTCCCTAGCCGCAGATTTAACATCCAGCAATCCTTCTTCAATTTCTGGCACCTCTAATTCAAATAATTTCATAAGAAAATCTGGGACTATTCGCGATAATATTAGTTGCGGCCCCCTGGCTGTACGGTCAACTTTCAACAAATAAGCTCGCACGCGGTCGCCTATCCGTAAATTTTCTTTTGGAATCATTTGTTCTCGTGGCAAAGCTGCCTCAACTTTTCCAGATTCAATAATAGCGTTACCACGTTCCATACGCTTTATAGCGCCGGTAACCATATATTCTTTACGTTCTAGGAAGTCGTTTAGAATTTGTTCCCGTTCAGCATCACGTATTTTCTGAAATATTACTTGTTTTGCTGCCTGTGCTCCGATACGACCAAATTCTATTGGTTCTAATTGTTCTTCTATAAATTCTTCTAATTGGATTTGGGCATCAAGTTTCTGCGCTTCACTTAATAAAATTTGACGTTCAGGGTCCTCAACGCTATCAATTTCTACCACTTGCCAGCGACGGAAAGATTGATAACTACCTGTCTCTTGATCAATGCCTACACGTATGTCGACATCTTCACGAAATTGTTTTTTTGTAGCCGATCCTAATGCTTGCTCCAAAGCAGAAAAGACTATGTCTCTTCCAACATTTTTCTCGCGTGCTAGCGCATCTACCAATAGTAATATTTCGCGGCTCATGTTATCTCCAGCCAGGCTCTCAATTATTTATAGTTTTGGAACTAAACGGACTTTTTCAAGGTTATTCAACTCAAAATCAAGTATATCTCCGTCTATTTCCAACCTTAATATCTCATCACTTACTTCACGTAAAACACCAACAAAGTTTCTTTGCCCCTTCAATGATAAACGTAATCTTAGCCTGACTAGCTCACCTGAAAAACGGATGAAGTCAGACTTTTTTGTTAATAGTCTGTCAAGCCCAGGTGAAGAGATTTCTAGTCGATCATAAACAATATTTTCGACTTCAAATAATCTGCTCAAATGATTACTTACTGCGCTACAGTCATCAACACTAATGCCGCTAGGTTTATCTATAAATATCCTCAATAATCTTCCACGAGAGGATCTTTCTACATCAACCAATTCATAACCTAAACTGGTTATGGTTGGTTCTAATATTTCATATAACTCCATAGCATCGTCAGAAACAAAAAATGGGCTAAAGAGCCCACAAAAATTATCATAATATAATAGCAAAAAATTCCAATAAATGGAAGAAATACTTAGTGTTTTAAAATTAATGTCGGTTACTAAATTTTTATTTGTGGAGATAACAAATAAGCTGAATTAATATAATTTTTTTCAAAAACCTATTTTTATAGTATAAATTTAATATTCGGTTTTTCATGTCAAATTTAAACATTGGTTTAATTAAAAAAATGTAGGTGGTACAATTTTTCAGATAAACAGTATCTTAAGGAATAATAATCTCAGGAGTTTTTAGTGGCAACGATTGAATCAGTTTTACATGAAAACCGTCTCTTCACCCCTGATGACTCTTTTGTGAATCAGGCAAACTTGTTAAATAAAGAGGAGTATTACTCTCTTTGTAAAGAGGCAGAAGAGGATTATGAGGGCTTCTGGGGGAGGATGGCACGAGAATATATTCAGTGGCACAAACCTTTCACTAAAGTATTAGATGAAAATAACCATCCTTTCTTTAAATGGTTTGAAGATGGCAAATTAAATGTTTCTTATAATTGTCTTGATCGTAATCTTGACGCTAATGCTGACAAGATTGCAATTATTTTCGAGTCTGATAAAGGTAACGTAACTAATATTACATACCGAGATCTTCACTTACAGGTATGTCAATTTGCAAACGGACTTAGGTCGCTAAATATTAAGAAAGATGATCGAGTAATTATTTACATGCCTATGAGCATTGAGGCAGTAGTAGCGATGCAGGCTTGCTCCAGAATCGGTGCAATTCATTCTGTGGTATTTGGGGGTTTTTCAGCTAAGAGCCTACATGAACGTATTGTAGATACCGCTGCTGTAGCTGTAATTACTGCAGATGAGCAGATGCGTGGAGGCAGGAGCGTTTCTTTGAAGCCCGTAGTAGATAAGGCGCTTGAAATGAGTAAAACAGGCTCTGTAAGTTCTGTAGTTATATACCAGCGTACTGGTACAGATATAGAGTGGCACAGCCCACGTGATATCTGGTGGCATGAGCTTATTGTTGATAAACCTATTTACTGCGAGCCTGAATGGGTCGGTGCCGAGCATCCTTTATTTATCCTTTATACATCGGGCTCAACTGGAAGGCCCAAAGGCATACAACATTCTTCCGCCGGATATTTATTGGGCGCAATGGTGAGTATGAAATGGATTTTTGATTATAAGCCAACTGATATTTTTTGGTGTACTGCCGATGTGGGCTGGATTACTGGCCATAGTTATGTTGCTTATGGCCCATTGGCAATGGGTGCTACGCAGGTTGTATTTGAGGGGGTGCCTACATTTCCTGATGCAGGGCGCTTTTGGAAAATAATCCAGAGCCATAGCGTTACTGTTTTTTATACTGCACCTACTGCAATTCGTTCATTAATTAAATTGGGGCCAGAACTACCCGAGGACTATGATCTCTCCTCCTTACGATTGTTGGGCTCTGTAGGTGAACCAATCAATCCGGAGGCTTGGGTTTGGTACCATAAAGTAGTTGGTCAGTCTCGTTGCCCAATTGTAGATACTTGGTGGCAGACTGAAACAGGATGCCACATGATTGCTCCGGTACCGGGGGCAATTCCGCTCAAGCCAGGCTCTTGCACGTTTCCATTGCCAGGGATTATGGCCGCCATAATTGATGAAGCTGGTCATGAGGTAAAAAATGAGGGAGGTGGTTTATTGGTAATTAAGCGCCCATTCCCTTCACTAGCCCGTACAATTTGGGGTAACCCAGATCGCTTCAAGAATACTTATTTCCCTAATGATATTGGAGGTAAGTATTATTTGGCTGGTGATTCAGCGCACCGTGATTCAGATGGTTATTTTTGGATAATGGGGCGTGTTGATGATGTCTTGAATATCTCCGGTCACCGTTTAGGTACTATGGAGATTGAATCGGCATTAGTGGCTAACTCGTTAGTTGCAGAAGCTGCGGTAGTGGGAAAGCCACACGAAATTAAAGGTGAGGTGATAGTGGCATTTGTAGTGCTTAAAGGATTATGCCCAAAGGGTGATGATGCCAGAAAAATAGCTATTGAGTTACGAAACTGGGTATCAAAAGAAATAGGTCCAATTGCAAAACCTGAAGAGATACGTTTTGGGGATAACTTGCCAAAAACTCGTTCTGGTAAAATTATGCGGCGTTTGTTACGCGCTATAGGTAGAGGAGAGGAGATAACTCAGGATATTTCTACCTTAGAGAATCCGGCAATACTGGAGCAGTTAAAGCAACCGGCAATATGAGCCAAAAACACAAGCATTACTTCTTTTATTGAGTAGTCCCCATGACACCACCTAATATCACTGATTATGATCATGGCATTAGTGCTATTGATTCAGGGTACTATCGCCCTGGTTTGGCTGCAATTCATTTAATAGTTGAAGGTAGCGTAGCAGCATTGGTAGACACAGGAACCTTCTTTTCTGTTCCGAGGGTAATGGAAGTATTATGCCAAAAAGATATTTCCCCCGAGGATGTTTCTTATGTGTTTCTTACACATATACATCTTGACCATGCGGGTGGTGCAGGGGAGTTTATGTGCCGTTTCCCTAATGCAGAATTGGTTGTGCACCCTCGTGCTGTACGTCATATGGTGGACCCCTCTAGACTCATTAAAAGTACAATAGCAGTTTACGGGGAAGAAAAATTTAGGCGTATGTATGGTGAGATTCGCCCAGTAGATGCAAGTCGTATAGTTGAGGCAGCTGATAATTTTCAAATTAAGATGAATGGTCGAACGCTGTTCTTTATTGATACACCGGGTCACGCTCGTCACCATTTTTGTATTTTTGATGAAAAGAGTCGGTCATTTTTTACCGGGGATACTTTCGGCGTGTCTTACCGGGAATTTGATGTGGATGGCATGGAATTTGTTTTTCCAACCACCACGCCAGTACAGTTTGATCCTTTGGCGGCTCATCATTCTTTAGATCGAATCATGAGTTATGATCCGAAGTACGCCTTTCTTACCCATTATTCGCGTATTGGAAATTTAACTCACCATGCTGCTATGCTGCATGATCTGATTGATGACTATGTAACAATAGCTAGTAATGCCTATAATCAGAGAGCTGACGGAGACATTCTTTTGGTGAAAGAGCTTGGAGAGTTACTTGCACAGCGGGTCCGATTACATGGTTGTATTTTGCCGCAGAATAAAATTCATGATCTGTTAAGTATGGATGTTAATCTTAACGCTGAAGGTCTGAAATGTTGGTTCGAATTGAATAATAAATAGTATTAGAGAAAGTAGATTAGATTTATGATTAAGGAGAGATGGCTGAGTGGCTTAAGGCACACGCTTGGAAAGCGTGCGTACGGTTTTCCCGTACCGCGGGTTCGAATCCCGCTTTCTCCGCCACTAATATATGTAGTAGAGATACAATATTAAAGAATAGATAAAATGAAGAATTTATTATTTCTCTTAATGCTGTCTGGTACAAGTAGTTCTGCAATTGCAGAGTGGATTGAGGTTGATACCAACAAAGGTATTGGGCTCACCATCTATGCCAATCCTGCAACTATTGTCAGATCCGGAAGTAAAGTGGAAATGTGGGTTTTGTATGACCATAAGACGGTTCAGACAAATGCCAGAAAGCCATATATGTCAATCAGAGGTCAATGGAGATATGACTGCAAAAAAACAAAAGAACAGCCCGTTTATGAAATTAAACTGTCAGAGAACATGGGAAAAGGTGAGGTGATTGGAAAAACTATGTACGACAAATCTGTCAGATGGATCCCTGTTGCACCTGACAGTGTTGGCATGGCTTTCTGGAAATTAGCCTGTGGGAAATAAAATTAATCTTGTTATAAGAGTGAATTTTTTAGTTCAATTCCATATACTACTTTGTAGCCTTTCAAGTTACTCCTAATTTTTGTGGGTTTCTATTTTAGACTGGAGAATTTCCAATTTCTGAAACATTAATTGCTACTGAAACTGTCGATGCTTACCTTGCAGCTGACTATTTAGTGAATACTGCTGAGCCATTCGTTTTGAAGGTCGGCGAATCAAGTACTGAGCTTGTAGAATGGTTTCAAACTAATGATGATCAGGCTGCATACATAACAGCATGGAATCCTTTCGGACAAAAAATATCTGATAATGAAAATTATGCTGCTGAGCAGAAGGTGATTGCAGAAATTGAATCTCGTGGTCTTTTCTATCTGAAAGGGGAAAGTATTGATCCAACAGGGTTATGGGGTAATGAGCCCAGCTTGTTAGTTTTTGGAATTACTCTTGAGTCCGCTAAGGAATTGGTAAAACGATATCACCAGGATGGATTTATTTATATAAGTAATGATGCAAAGCCACAATTGATATTGTTGCGATAAAAATTTTCCGTATGAGAATGGTTTTATAGGGAGTTATGCTTAGTTTCTAAACTTCTGGTGTAAGCAAGCTGCTCTTCATTTTGTTTGAATTAATACCCGCTTTTTTTCTTCTGATAATTTCTTTTCTGACTTGTTGGAGCCGCTCTTTTGCCTCATCTGCAATAAAACTGTGTCCTATATATTTAAGTATCCACATATTAGGAACAATATCTGCATGATAGTAAATGCGCGTTTGCTCTCCATCGGACTTTATTCTTGTAACTTCGTGCATTTTACTCATATTTCCACTAATCATACGCGTGCTGAATCCTTTGAACGGGACTAAGTGAACTTCTATTATGGATTCAAAATTAAAAGAAACACCGCTAAATCTTATTTCTGAGGTCTGGGCAACACGTAAAGTATTTCCTTTTTTTCTTGTAATTTTGCTGGATGCCACACCTTCTGTAAAATTAGCTATATTATTAAAATCTGTCAATGTCGCCCATACCAATCTCGGGTTGGTTGGAACGTAATAGTATGCGTCAACAACAATTTTTTGGCCGTCACTCTGTATCTTTATATTTATATCGTTTTGGTGATTATTAACGGGCTGATAATTTGAACTATCTGCAGCCAGAATATTTTTAGCTACAGTATAAATGGATGATTTTTCATCAATTTCATCACCAAATGAAATTGATGGGAAGGCCAGAAAACAAAAAACTATAAACCATTTTTCATGCATGAATGGTTATGCCTTTTTTTATGTTCATCAAAAATTACTGATTCTTCCAATGATTAAATGGCGGAAGCGGTGAGATTCGAACTCACGGAAGAGTCTCCCCTTCGCTAGTTTTCAAGACTAGTGCCTTAAACCGCTCGGCCACGCTTCCATATAATGATCGTCAAGATAATACCTTTTTGGGGCTTACTTGACTAGCTGGGTTTGGTAAAAAATGTTCGAATTATTACTCAGAGTAAAGTACTAGTTGGAAACATGGTGTAAGTAGTCTCGTATAGAGCTCCCTAAAGGAGGATAAGGTTTATTTATTCTTGTTTGTTATGTTAAAATAATATGGTTTTACTCCAAATTTTATAATTTTCTGTGTAAGGAACTTTTTGACGGTTTCTTGTACTAAGGAAGATAAGAACAGAGATATATGGAAGATATTGATAAAAAGAACGGAATGACTGGAAGACGACGATTCCTGATTACTGCAACGTCAGTAGCTGGAGGGATTGCGAGTGTTGCTTGGGCTACTCCTTTTATTCTTAGTATGATGCCTAGTGAACGTGCTAAAGCTGCAGGAGCTCCGGTTGAAGTTGATATCAGTAAACTTGAGCCTGGTATGCTGTTATTGGTGGAATGGCGTGGCAAGGTAGTATGGGTTCTGAGCCGCACCCCAGAAATGCTAGCTAGTCTAACAACACTTGACGGTAAAGTAAGTGATCCTAATTCAGAGAAAGAGCAGCAGCCTGAATATGCTAAAAATCAAACCCGTTCAATTCGGCCAGAAATTCTGGTGACTACAGGTGTTTGTACGCATCTGGGTTGTTCTCCAGTTTATCGTAAAGAGATTGCGCCAGCAGATCTTGGTCAAGATTGGTTAGGCGGATTTTTCTGTCCATGTCATGGTTCCAAGTTTGACTTAGCTGGTCGTGTCTATAAGAATGTTCCCGCACCAACTAACCTGTTTGTGCCGCCGCATGTTTATCTGAGTGAGAATATTTTGCTAATTGGTTCGGAAAGTAAGGAAGATGCATAAATGGGCAAACGACTAACATCATTTGTAGCATGGGTAGATAAACGCTTTCCTCTGACCGCTAATTGGAAGGCCCACCTCACCGAATACTACGCACCAAAAAACTTTAATTTCTGGTACTACTTTGGCTCTCTTGCTATGTTAGTTATGGTAAATCAGCTGCTTACTGGAATTTTTCTCACTATGAATTATAAGCCAGATGCGGGTATGGCATTTGCTTCTGTTGAATACATCATGCGTGATGTGGATTTTGGATGGTTAATTCGTTACATGCACTCAACTGGCGCATCTATGTTTTTTGTGGTGGTTTATTTGCATATGTTCCGTGGGATGATGTACGGATCGTATCGTAAGCCAAGAGAGCTATTGTGGCTTATTGGCTCAATGATATTTTTTGTTTTAATGATGATGGCATTTACTGGATATATTCTGCCATGGGGACAGATGTCTTACTGGGGCGCTATGGTAATTGTGAGTATGATTGGAGCAATTCCGGTAGTCGGTGAGCCCTTAATGCATCTCATATTAGGCGACTTTACACTTTCTGATGCAGCACTTAATCGTTTCTTTGCTTATCATGTTGTGACGCTTCCTGTTTTATTGGTTACGCTGGTAGTGGTTCATGTGATAGCTCTTCATGAGGTTGGTTCAAATAACCCTGATGGCATTGAAATTAAAAAGAATCGTAACCCTGAGACAAATATACCGGTAGATGGGATACCATTTCATCCTTATTACACAGTAAAAGATATATTTGGGGTAGTAGTGTTCCTGATAGTATTTTGTGGGATTATGTTTTTTGCACCAGAAATGGGTGGCTATTTCCTAGAATATAATAACTTCATTCCGGCTAATACGTTGCAGACGCCTGATCATATTGCACCGGTATGGTATTTCACTCCCTATTATTCAATGTTACGAGCAGCTACTGTCAATTTCCTCTGGATAGATGCAAAGCTATGGGGAATAATACTTATGGGCGGTTCAGTTGCAATAATTTGTCTACTACCTTGGCTAGATCGAAGCCCGGTGAAATCAATTCGCTATAAAGGACCATACTCCAAAATTGCACTTACTCTTTTTGTAATTAGTGTTTTTGTCCTTGGCTGGTTGGGAACAAAGACACCTACACCTTTATACACAACGCTTGCACAGATATTTACGGTTATCTATTTTTCCTTTTTCCTTTTGATGCCTTGGTATAGCAAAAAAGATAAATGCAAGAAAGAACCAAAGAGAGTGTCTTGATGAAAAGAATAAAAATATTATTATTTCTTTTTTGCTTATCTCCACTGCTAGTGCATGCAGGCGGAACGGAAGTAGTATTAGATCGTGCGCCAATCAAAGTAACAGATATGGCTTCTTTACAACGCGGCGTGAAAACCTTTGTAAATTATTGCCTTACTTGTCATAGTGCTAATTTTATGCGCTATAACAGACTAAGAGATTTGGGATTAAGTAAAACACAAATTAAAGAAAACCTTATTTTTACGGGGCAAAAACCCGGTGATCTAATGACAGTCTCTATGAAAACGAAGGAGTCTCAGAAATGGTTAGGAGTAACTCCTCCGGATTTATCAGTAATTGCACGCTCACGTGGCGCAGACTGGTTGTATACCTATCTGCGACAGTTCTATCGAGATGATTCGACTGCTACGGGCTGGAATAATCTGTTGTTTGATAAGGCTGCAATGCCTCATGTAATGTATGAGTTACAAGGGGAGCAGCGTCTCAGGATAGAGGAAGTTGACGATGGGCAAGGCGGGAAGCATGATGTTAAGAAATTAGAATTAAGTAAACCAGGTACGCTTACTAAATTAGAGTACGATATGTATGTTGCTGATTTGGTAAATTTTATGGTTTATCTAGGAGAACCTGCTGCGGCCCAACGTGAACAAATAGGAATTATTGTTATGCTCTTCCTTTTTGGAATGTTAGGGCTTACTTATGCATTGAAGCATGATTTCTGGAGAGATGTTCATGGATAAATGTATTCAAGATAAATTTACCTGCGAGGGTAAGTTATGATGACATTATATTCAGCAACTACGTGTCCTTTCAGCCATCGGTGTCGGATAGTATTGTTTGAAAAGGGTATGGATTTCCAGATTATTGATGTGGATATGGATAATAAGCCCGAAGATCTTGCAGTAATGAGTCCCTATGGACGAGTACCAGTTCTAGTTGAGAGGGAGCTTATTTTATACGAATCTAACATTATCAATGAATACGTTGATGATCGTTTTCCTCATCCACAATTGATGCCAGCAGACCCGGTTATGCGCGCCCGTGCAAGATTATTTTTGTATCGCTTTGAACAAGAGCTTTTTTGCCATATCGACGCGCTAGAGAATGGCACTCCAAAGGTAGCTGAAAAAGCACGGGCAGCAATACGTGATAATTTGACTGTAATTTCTCCAGTTTTTGCCAAACAGAAGTTTATGTTGGGGGATGATTTTTCAATGCTTGATGTGGCAATTTCACCCCTTTTGTGGAGGCTTGAACATTATGGAATTAATTTGCCTAAGCAGGCTGCACCATTATTGAAATTTGCTGAGCGTCTGTTTAGTAGACCTCCATTTATTGATGCGTTGACAGCTTCTGAGAAGGCAATGCGAAAATAAAGCTACTTTAAAGTAGTTGCCTTTTAACAATAGAATGATCTACATTTGTAAAATTAGATAGATAGTCTTGAGTTTCCTTTTATTATAATTTTCGGTTTTGTCCTTATCTAAATAGTCACTATAATTATGTTCATGCCGGCATAGCTCAGTTGGTAGAGCAGCTGATTTGTAATCAGAAGGTCCCGAGTTCGATTCTTGGTGCCGGCACCATAAACGATTATGGATAAAGGGTTTCAGAGGAATTGTCGTGCATTTGTCGTGATTTCTAGATTAAGTATTTTTAAATTTATATTTGCAGCCTATCTTTCTTTAGTATTAAATGATGAGCTGGAATAGGAGAAATTTTGATATGAGCGGAAGCATAATAAAATATTCAAGAAACACGGAAAACGCACCTAAGAGTTCTGTATCTACACAATCGGTAGCTTTTTCTCATTACAATCATATTTCAGCTCAATTACCTGTAGATCCTAAAGCTGGTGAAATTGTAGCTGGTGATGTAAAAGAGCAAGCAAAGCAGTGCTTAGCAAATATTAAAGCAATTGTAGAAGGTATCGGCCATGTTATGGACGATGTTGTTAAAATTAATATATTCCTTAGGAATATTTCGGATATCTATGCTGTAGACGCAGCTTATACGACCTTCTTTCAAAGCTATTTCCCTACCCGCACGGTAGTTGCAGTTGCAGATTTACCTATGAGTAATGCCTTAGTTCAAATTGATGCAGTTGTTTCAAATGGTGAAGGTACGCCTTCATCTTCAACTTCATCTATACAAGAGGCCCGCAATCTTATTCCACCTTTTAGTATGCGCAACCATCAGTCACAGAATTTTATGCATAATCAGACGAGAGTTCGGGTCGAGTCTAATCCCGTAGTTGCCGTTCCAAGAAGTGAACAACCTGGGAAGATTGTAAGAGACACGGAAAATGCACCAAAAAATTCTTTATCAACACAGAATGTAGCTTTTTCTCATTACAGTAACATTTCAGCTCAATTACCTATTGACCCTAAATCGGGTCAAGTGGTAGCGGGTGGTGTAAAAGAACAGGCTAGACAGTGTCTAAAAAATATAAAGGCAATATTAGAAAATATTGACGTTCCTTTTGATGATATTGTTAAGATAAATATTTTTCTTAGGAATCTTTCAGATATTCAGGCTGTGAACGAGGTTTACACAACTTTTTTCCCGGATGCCGGTATTGCTAGAACTAGTGCTTATGTTCCAGCACGAACAGTAGTTGTAGTTTCAGATTTACCTATGGATGCTTTAGTACAAATTGATGTAGTTGTGTCACACGGAGATGGCACTCCTCCCCAAGCTGTTGAAGATAGGCATGGACTCATCATAAGGGCAAATAATACAGAGAATGCACCAAAAAACTCTCTATATACGCAGACGGTAGCTTTTTCTCATTACAATAATATTGCAGCTCAATTACCTATTGACCCTAAATCTGATCAAATAGTAGCAGGTGGTGTAATAGAGCAGGCTGGGCAATGCTTAAGAAATATTAAAGCAATTGTGGAAAGTGTCGATCATGTTATGGATGATGTAGTTAAAATAAATATCCAACTTAAAAATATTACAGATATTGATGCTGTAAATACAATTTATACAACATTCTTCAATGGAGATCTTCCAGCAAGAACTGTGGTTGGCGTTTCTGCTATCCCTATGGGTGCCCTGGTACAAATTGATGCGGTTGTTTCTAACGGTGAAGGCACGCCACCAAACTTTGTAAAATAGTGACTTAGATTAACAAAATTTGATTGTGCCATGGACTCAATTCTCAGAAGAGCTAAGTTGTATCCGTATAAAAATTGGCAATGGGTTATTTATCAGGACTATCACGTCACCCATATTTGTTATCACTCATAGTTCTCATCTTTTTTGAGAGTGGTAACCACAATTTCATTACTCTTCCAATCTATACCAATATATTTTCTTAGGACTTTGTTCCATTCTATTATTCATTGGTAGTTTTAAATAATAGAGTCTTTAGTCTTTTGATTCCGTATAGTTATGCATATGAGCTTTTCTAATTATTTCCATTTCTTCATTAAATTTGTTGGCTACTTTTTGTCCTTGCATTTTCGCAAACTCTAGAAATGCAAGTGTTACAGGAGATAGTTTTTTATTCTTTGGGTGGACCAGATACCAGTATCGATGAATAGGAAGTCCTTGGACATCTAATATTGCAATGGGCCCCGATGTGCCTTCCAGTGCTAGTGAATGCATAGATAGTATTGATACACCCAGTTCTGCTACAACCGCCTGCTTGAGTGCCTCATTACTGGCAAGTTCCATATGACCGGCTGGTGTTTCCAGTCCTTTACTTGCGAATAAACGGTTGATGGCGTCACGTGTACCTGAGCCTGGTTCACGATGAATAAATGGTTCCTCAAAGAAACGTTTGAGCGGAATATTAGGTACGCCTGCTAACGGATGGTTACAGCTTGCCATCGCGACTAACGGGTTGGGTATGAATGGGTAGGATATAACATCAAGTTCCGGCGGTGGCTCACCTAGGATGCATAGATCATCCTCATATCCTGTAAGGCGCTCAAGAATGTGTTCCCGATTTTCAACGCTTAGGGAAAAATCAACATCTGGATGCAATCGACCAAACTGACCAAGTAGATCCGGTACAAGGTATTGAGACGAAGTGATGATAGCTAGCCGCAAGTGCCCACATTTGACTCCTTTGATATCCGATATTTTTGCTTCAAGGTTAGTGATGTTGTCAAATATCTCCTGACATATTGTATATACCTCGTTACCTGCTTCGGTTAGGTGAATGCGTATTCCTCTCTGCTCGAATAGTGGCAAACCGACGGTGTCGGCAAGTTTCTTGAGTTGCATTGATACGGTGGGTTGGGCTAGGAATAACTCTTCTGCCGCGCGCGTAAAGCTACTGTTGCGCGCCACGGATTCAAAGACTTGGAGCTGCCGCAAAGTAATGTGCCGTGCAAGATCGCTTACTAAATTTGGAGATTTCAAACGTCAAATTCCCAGTATTTATAACGACAAGACCTACTAAATAAATATCGGTTGCAGAGAAACCTGAATAAAGAATTTCTAATCATTACCAAGCATAGCGTATGTAGTCTAGATATAATGAACATGATAAATTTTGACAAAATCTTATTTCAAACCATATCTTCAAGATGTTGCAACATCTGATGAGAGATCAAAACATATCATAGTCATTTATTTAAATCTATATGTATTACTTTCTAATAGAGAAAGTACGGGTTAAGAATAGAATGTCTCTTAAAAAAAGATAATTTTATGTTTAGTGTAAGGTCTGTGCAGAAGAGGATATGCAGCCCCGACTTCTTAATAAATTAACTTTTCTAGCAATTTTGCTATCTTAATTAAGGTTGTAAAGTAGACCACTTTACAAATTATAAATTTATAATAAGCTTTATTTGGTAATTACTGTAAGAATTGGTTTTGGTATTTACTAGTATATGTATCAGACTAGTATGTATGTCCCTGTTATTTCAGTAGGTAAGCTAATTTTCGAGAGCTCCCTTTAATCCTATAGTCTTATATCTATAGGGTTCATCGAAAATATCTATTTTTCATTATTCTCATTTTCTTTTATATTCCGTCAGAACAAGATCTAGTTTTTCTGTGCTCTTGATCGCTTTCTAATAATTATAGACAGAGATCTGGCACTGGATAATTAAGCATGAAGAGAAAATAGGCGGTTTATTTAGTTTGAAGTGACTGTATTTACGGTCAGAGTTATTACTAAAGTAGATACTAATTGTAGGAGAGGATCACATGGCAGGAAAAACATACAAAGCTGGCGTTAAAGATTATCGTGATAGTTACTGGACGCCAGACTATATTCCACTCGACACAGACTTACTGGCTTGTTTTAAGATTGTAACTCAGGATGGAGTTCCGCATGAAGAGGCTGCTGCTGCAGTTGCTGCGGAATCTTCTACAGGCACTTGGACCACTGTGTGGACTGATTTGCTTACTGACATGGAATACTATAAGGGTCGTGCCTACCGGATTGAACCGGTTCCTGGGGATAGCACCGCGTTCTACGCGTTTGTTGCTTACCCAATTGAACTATTTGAAGAAGGCTCGGTTGTTAACGTGTTGACCTCATTGGTTGGTAATGTATTTGGTTTTAAGGCTATACGTAGTTTACGACTAGAAGACCTCCGCTTCCCGATCGCCTATGTTATGACCTGTGGTGGTCCGCCAAATGGCATACAGGTGGAACGTGATCGTCTGAATAAATATGGCCGTGCTTTTCTGGGTTGTACCATCAAACCAAAACTTGGCTTGTCGGCAAAGAACTATGGTATGGCGGTCTATGAATGTCTGCGTGGTGGTCTTGATTTCACTAAAGATGATGAGAATGTTAATAGTCAGCCTTTCATGCGCTGGCGTCATCGTTTTGAATTTGTAATGGAAGCGGTTTTAAAATCTCAATCTGAAACCGGCGAACGTAAAGGGCACTATCTGAATGTAACTGCAGCAACGCCAGAAGAGATGTATAAGAGAGCTGAGTTTGCAAAAGAATTGGGCGCGCCAATTATAATGCATGATTATTTAACTGGTGGGCTCTGTGCTAATACGGGTTTAGCAAACTGGTGCCGTGATAATGGAATACTATTACACATTCACCGTGCCATGCATGCTGTACTTGACCGTAATCCTTATCATGGGATCCACTTCCGAGTATTAACCAAGGTCCTAAGGTTGTCAGGCGGTGATCATATGCACTCTGGTACCGTAGTCGGTAAGTTGGAAGGTGACAGAAATGCAACCCTTGGTTGGATTGATTTGATGCGTGAATCATTTGTTCCAGAAAATCGTGAACGTGGCATTTTCTTTGATCAGGACTGGGGTTCTATGCCTGGTGTAATGCCGGTTGCCTCAGGTGGTATTCATGTTTGGCATATACCTGCTCTGGTCAATATATTTGGTGATGATTCCTGTTTACAGTTCGGAGGAGGCACACTTGGTCATCCTTGGGGTAATGCTGCGGGTGCCACGGCAAATCGTGTAGCTCTAGAAGCATGTACTGATGCACGGAATCAGGGCCGTCCGGTAGAACGTGAAGGAAAGGAAGTGCTAACTGAAGCTGCACAGCACTCGCCTGAACTAAAAGTTGCTATGGAGACATGGAAAGAAATTAAATTTGAATTCGATACTGTAGACAAGATTGATATATAAACATTATTACGCCATTTAAAATTGAAATTATGAGGTATAGCTATGGATGAAGTCAGACCGTATAAAGCAACTGAGCTCAGAGGAGAGACATTCTCATATCTTCCGCCGTTCACACCTGAAAAAATTCGCAAGCATATTGCTTATATGATTGATCAAGGTTGGAACCCAGCGATTGAACATACGGAACCAGAAAAATTATTTTCTAATTTTTGGTATCTCTGGAAGTTACCATTCTTTGGTGAGAAATCAGTTGAAAAAGTAATGGCAGAGATAGACGCATGCCATCGAGCCAACTCGGGACACATTGTACGTTTGACCGCATTTGATAATTATACCCAATGTCGTGGGACAGCATTTATTGTCCATCGTCCTGGGCGTTAATTATTAATAATATTGAATGTTACTAAAATAATTTTTGATTTTTTTCTGGTAAAAATATTAGAGAATACTGAGATTAAATTTAACCAAAAATGAGTAAAAATATATCAAAATCTGACGTTTTATTGGATGCTCAAATTGGACGCAATGCATCACGTATGAGGCGCGCACAATTGGTGGCTGGAAAAACAGGCTTGCCACCTGCCAAAGAGCGTGTGCGTGCAAATGAGCTTAACGCTAAAAATACAGAAGCGGTTATTAGGCCAACCGCTATATCGTCATCAGATGCTATTGCAAACAAAAACACGGATAAGCCAGTACTGGCAGGTCGTAATGCTTCGCGTGCTCGCCGTGCAGCATTAGTTCAAGGTAAAAGTGGAATTTTAAAACCTTCTGTGACCGCAGTAAATTCAGACTATGCTTTAGACACGGCAGATGCTTGTACTGGTGAAGCTGATTGTAGCTGCGACAAGGCTAATGAGGGCCGACTATCAGCGAAGTCAATCCGTGGCGGCAGCAAAAACAAAGGAAATAGAAATAAAGGAAACCAAGGAAGAACCAGAGACGCAACGACGCGTCCAAATGGTCGTTTGCGTAATGCCGACCCGATTCAATATCCACCTAAGGTAGCCGAAAGCAAGAGCTATGCAGGGCACAAGGTTACCGGAGTTCGAATTGGTCGTGGAGAGAATGTTACAGGGGATGAAAGTGGATCTGCCATGCAAGTAACTGGTATTCAGTATATTGGAAAAGAGTCCGGCTACAATCCTCGAGAGGGCGGTACTAAAGTGGGCGCTAGTAAAACAGTGGCTGGACAAACTGTAACTGGAACACAGGTACGTAGTAAGATAAATATTACCGGAGATGAGTCCAATCCTGCTTTACATATTACCGGAGCATCTGATCAGGAGCTTAATGATGATCTGCTGCAGCATCGAGAACAGAGTAATGATGCTGCACAGACTCAGTTTCAGCGCCAGAATGACCCACACGGTCACACTGTATTTGGCGCCAATCTTGGGCGTTCTGTTAAAACAATTGGTTCCCGTAATCGTAGCACTGAATATAGTAAAGAAGAATCGGTGGGTGGACGTTCAATTACGGGCACTGCAGTTGGTCGTAGTGAATTAACAACTGGTGATGAGAGTGGATCCTGTAGTGACATTACAGGTAGTCAATATTTAATGCCGGCAGTAAAGCAGCCACTATGTGAAACAAATGGGCGTGAAGTACCAAAGAAAGTTGGTATTAGCCATACTTTGCACGGTACTCGTACAACTGGAACACAAGTCGGACAGCGTATACACCAATCTGGAAATATTACTGGCACAGAAGAAGAGGGTATTTGCCAAAATATTTCTGGTACTGAATATTCCAGTGCTGAACAGTATACGAGCCATTGTGGAATGACACCTTCTCGAGCTGGTAATGAGAATGGGGCTAATAATGCCATAACGTGGGGTGGCCAAAGTATAACGGGCGTGGATATCGAACATAATGAGCGTGTAACTGGAGATGAACCAGGTGCATGTAATGTGATTACTGGCACGCCTTATGCGGGGCCTAATCAGTATCAGACATTTTGTCCTGTTGAGAGCGAAGAAGAAGTTGAACGTCGGGTCTCGTCAAAATTGTCATCAGGTAATCATGTTAGCGGCGATCTTACGCTCAATGTTGATAAGGTTTCAGGTACGCAACGTGGTAGTGAGAAAGATATTACAGGTACGTCTTATTATTGTGCCAATCCTGATAAGGATATCAGTACAGATGTAATGACGCGTCTTCAAAAAATAAATAGCAGTTTCAGTGTAAAGACTCCGCAACGTGAATATCAGGAGCTAGCTGGTGTTGATGCTATTAATGTTCCAACTGCAGAAAGCCGAATTACGGGTGCGTTTTCTATTGGTGAAGGTAAGGTTACTGGCAATCAGGAATTTCGTTTCAACCCTAGGCCAATAGCTGAAACTAGTGTAGATAAATCACGTATAACCGGGGAAGGACGCGTAGAGGGCAGGACTATAACCGGTAGCGCTTGGACATCAAAAGATAATGTAACTGGAACCGAGGGTCACATTGCTGCTGAGCGTAATCCAAGTGAGCGAAAAGGTGGCTCGCATGCTTTTGCTAACTCAAGACTATTTAAGGATAAAGGTAGTAATCCTGAGCCTACACATCATGTTACCGGGATGGTAGGTTGGTCATCTGAGGCTTCTGCTCCCATTACAGTGTCTGGTGGGGCGCAGGGTTAATATTATTAAGGCTATTAATGATTGAATCAGTGCAGACAGAAGAAAAAAATATGGGCAAGAACGCGTATGGATGTTCGCAGTTTTGTGCTTCTCTGCAAGGAAGTGATCATACGGAATCAATACAATGAAAATTTGCAAAGTAGAAGAGACATTAGTGGCCACAGCACGTATTGGACAGCTTGGTAATCGTCGTTTGTTGGTGGTTAGGGAGAGAGGCAGTTCTAGTAGGCAGGTAGCGGTTGATCCGGTCGGCTGTAAGGAAGGTGACTGGGTGATAGTTGTTGGTAGTTCAGCTGCCCGATCTGCTGCAGGTAGCAATGATTATCCAAGTGATTTCACTATTGTTGGGATTATCGATTATTGGGAAGATGAATCAAATAGTGGAAAAAAGAAATAGGTTAAATGGAGATACAGCGTATTGTGCGAGATCTGGTTACAACAAAGCGTGATTCTTGGTTAGCTGCCAAATCATTACGCGTCGTTGAAGATGCATCGGGTGCTTTGAGTGTTGCATTGGACCCTATTGGTTGTAAGCCGGGTGATTTTGTCATCACTATGGGGGGAACGGCTGCAAGGCTAGCCACTGATGACCGGAGGATTACAACTGATCTAACTATCGGTGGAATTATTGATTATTGGAGCGAAGATGATTGGTAAATTAAGGATGGAAAGTAACTCGGTAGTTAACCGAGACTTTTAATAAGCAGTATTTGACTTGGCAATTTTAACTTTAATGGTAGGAGAATAGAAATGGCAAACGAAAAAATGGGTATAGCGTTAGGGATGATTGAAACGCGTGGTTTAGTTCCGGCAATTGAGGCAGCTGATGCCATGACTAAGGCTTCAGAGGTACGTCTTGTTGGCCGGCAATTTGTTGGCGGTGGCTATGTCACGATCTTAGTTCGTGGTGAAACAGGTGCTGTGAATGCAGCAGTTCGTTCTGGTGCTGATGCCTGTGAGCGTGTAGGTGATGGTTTAGCTGCTGCGCATATTATTGCCCGCCCGGATAGTGAAATAGAACAGATCTTGACGGTTAAGGCTGTTGCTAAAGGTGGTCGTGATAGTGAAGTTACTGGTAAATAAAGCTGATACAGTATAGTTTTTTATTATAGTATAAAGTATTTTAATAATACGGATTTACTGAGTAAATTATGTTTATGTAGTAGTTGTTGAATTATAACTTTAGCAACTACTACATTATTCAGTACAGCTTATTTAAGACGATAACTAATATATAAACAAGATTTGTTACTAAGATTTTTTGCATTAGAATATCTCTGTTTGGTACAGCATAATTGGTTTAGTGCTATAGCATTATTGAAATTTCTGGCATCATTCAATATTAATAATTCAGTTAATGTATTATTAATATACTCGAGGGGCAGTAATGGATAAAGACAATGTTGAGTGCTGGACTACCAAAGGCCATCCACCTGGTCTATTTAGACGATTTGAATTCGAAAACTATAGCCAACTTCGAATATTCTTGGATCGTCTTGCCGATTTATCTAAGGAAAAAGAATATTACCCGGATATCAGTTTTGGAGTAACTTATGCCAATATTACTGTATATGCCAGCGATACCAAAGAATTAAGTGTTGAGGATAAAGCGTTTACACATAGTGTAGATGAGTTAATTTAGTACCACTTATACCATATGGATACTGGAGTAATAGCAGTTGCAAACCAGAAGGGAGGGGTCGGTAAGACGACTGTAGCCATGAATATGGCTGCTGGTTTGATACGCCGCCGTGGGAGTTGTATTGTAATTGACTCAGATCCTCAGGGCTCTGCTACATTGTGGACGGAGTTATCAGGAGATCCAAGCAGATTTCCAGTAGAAGTAGTATTGGCAGAGGATAAATTAAATAAGCAGATAGCACGGCTGCAGACGGAGTTTGATTACATAGTAATTGATTGTCCGCCCGAGATTAAATCAGGCTCTATTATGAATGTAATGTCAATTTCTCAGATCTTACTTGTGCCTTTATTGCCATCGCCAATGGATTTGTGGGCGAGCACTCGTATTGAGGAATTAATTAAACGGGCGAAGAAAAAGAATCCAAAAATACTAGCATATATTTTGCTTAATCAAATTGAGCCTAGAAGTGCAATGTCTCGAGGGATGGATGAGGCATTACAAGAAATTGATATTCCTGTATTGCGTAATCGGTTAGGTCGTCGTGCAAGCTACCGGACATCAGCTCTAGAAGGATGTAGTGTTTATGATCTTGGCTATCGTGGGCGAGCCGCATCTGAAGAAATTGATGGTGTTATTGATGAGGTGCTGGGGTTATGAGCAAAGGAATTTTTTCTGCAAAATTAGCTGCCAGTACACGCAAAGCTAAGAAAATTATCCCCGAAGTAAAACCTAAATCCGCATCATTATTAGTTTCTAATGTTACTAATAAAAATAAGGCTAAGAAAATTATTCCGAAAGTAAAATCCAAGTCCACATCATCAGTTATTAATAAAAATAAAGCTAAGAAAATTATTCCAAAAGTAAAACCTAAATCTGCACCATCACCTGAATTAGAATCTCCTAATGATTTATTGAACCCTACTGATTCTGAACTTCCTTTGAAGCAGCAGTACGCGGCACGAATCTGGCCTGATTGAATTTATGAAGGTATGCTATTTAAATTTCAACTGAGAAACTTCTTTAATACAGATTAGAGTAATTCTAATTAAACTTTAGAATCATCAAGTGGATCATAAGATGGGTCGATTTTTACAGTTTTTAGTTTTTCTATAATACTTTTCGAGAAGCCATCATCCATTGCTGGTTGTCCACGCAAGGCGTCTCCAGTAAGGTGATATAGAAACCAATCGTCTCTTGCATTAGGCTCATGTCGAAGGCTGTCAACAATAGTATCAACCTCTTCTGCTGCTAACTCAGAATCAATATATGCAGATATTTTTTCTTTCAATTTACCACCTCTTATCACGAAACATTTCTAATTTTGGCCGTAGTACCTTTGATATACTTTCACGAGCACGAAATATTCTTGAGCGCACTGTGCCAACAGGGCAATCCATAACGTTTGCAATTTCCTCATAACTTAATCCATCTATTTCTCTAAGAGTTATTGCTATACGTAGCTCCTCTGGCAATTTCTCAAGCACGTTAGAAACAGTTTCACCAATTTGCTGGGTTGCCAATAATCTATCCGGACTTTCATTATCTACAATTTGCGGAATTATGGGTTCATTGGTATTCGGATTGATCGAGGGTTCGTAAAGCGGGATGCGGCTACGCTCAGCAGCTAGAAAACTTAGTGCTGCATTTACCCCGATTCTATATAACCAAGTAGAAAATTTACTGTCCCCGCGGAACGACATGATCCCACGGTAAGCCTTAATAAAAGCTTCTTGTGTCACGTCTTCAATCTGCTGTGGTGACTTAACATAACGTGAGATTACTTGTGCAAGCATACGCTGATGTCTAACTACTAACATATCAAAAGTGTGGCGATCTCCTAATTTGGTTCGCCTTACTAAATCTAGATCAATATCGGTATCGCTACTGTCCATTCTTTCTCTAAAAAAATTTGAGTGTATTAAAAATTAAATGTGCCTATATAAGATAAACTATCCTATATAGGCACATCATATTAACTTGCTTTGTGAGAGAATGCACGCTTGATTAAATGCCTTAATTAAGCCTCCTCCTCTTCTTCCTCTTCTTCCTCTTCTTCTTCCTCTTCTTCTTCCTCTTCTTCTTCCTCTTCTTCTTCTTCCTCTTCAACTCTCACAACCATTTCACCTTGTAACTTGCTGGCATTGAGATCGGTTTCATCAACCGCTTTATGTACTAGGTTTTGGTGACAATCGATGCAAGTCGCACCTTCTGTTTCCATCTTTTTATGTGCTGCTTGGGCATCCTCACCTGGTGGCTGTGGATTACGATGACACTCTCGGCAAGTAATACTATCCCATTTCTTCAGATTCATGCGCGCATCATGTGCCATGATTAGACGGCGCTCATTGAACTTCTCTAAAGTAGAGTAATCATTAGCGAACTCTAAATAGAGTTCTCTTGCTCCATCAACAACATGTGTTGCTATTGCTAGATGTAAATTCCCAAGGCCCTGAGGGATGTGGCAGTCCTTACATCCTGGATTAGCACCCAATGCACCATAATGGGAAGAGTCTTTTAACTCTTTCTCTGGGTAGGTCATGGAATGACAACTGGTACAAAATTCATTGGTAGAAACAGCCGCTTCACCAGCTAGTACTACGGCAGTCATAATGACGCCAAGTACCGCACCAATAATCAGGCTACTCCCGAATATATTTGTTCCGCGTCCCATTATTTTTTACCTTTCTTAGATTCTTCAGCTGTAGCTTGGAATTCGTCATGCATCTTGAACTTTGGCTCTCCTGTAAATGCACCTGGTAGCTTGTAGTGTTTATGCATAGCTTTGGCGTCTGCTACATACTTGTCAAAATCAAACGAATATTTCTTATGTACATCTGGAGTAAATGGGGTATACGGTTCTTTCGTTCCCTTCCACCCTGAACCCTCATAATTCAGATGGCAGGCGCTGCAACGTTCAACAAAATCCATGTCCTGTCCGGTAGCTGCAAGTTTTTTGCGTGATGTTGTTTTCCCTTTCTTCTCAAATTTCGCACCCGCTTTACGGTGAATTCCACGATATTTAGAACCTGCCCCATGGCAAGATTCACAACCTACACCTTTTTTATATTTACTCGGATCTTCAATTTCGTAACCACCCTCTTGGCCAAATCCATCTACGTGACAGCCGACACAGTCTTTATCCTTAGTGTAATCCTTAGCAGGATCCAGCCCAGCTCTCTTCTTAGCTTTGGCCTTCTTATTCGGCTTAAGCGAATTCATTGCTTTAGCATGAGCAGTTTTTTTCCATGACTTAGCCTGGCTTTTGTGGCACGAACTACATTTCTTTCGACCCTCAAACTTTGGATCAGCAGCAGCATTTCCTGCTAGAAATGCAAAAAGGGCTACAGCAGCAAGTGCGTATGTCACAGGATGTCTCATAGTTCTTCCTTCAATAAAAATATGTTTAGAATTTGACTAGAATTGGTAGTTATAGTTCATTTAACGCTTGAACTCTACGCTAAGTTCATATAAACACAGCAAACCAGTCATACCGCCATTTCGAGTACCGCGAGTATCGCCTGAATCGCCAAAAAAATCAACCAGCGCGGGGCTATGTAGTGGGGATTTTATATAATTAATTAATTGGGCACTTAATTTATGAGGTTTAATATTGCGGCTATTGTGGCCTTAATTAGTCTAGAGGCCTAATTTCTATTAGATCTGGTACATATTTCTAGTTTTATGGGACTAATTTAATTGTTGGTTTGAGGCTAACGCGATTTGATGTGGGCAACAAAATTATTTTAGATTACTCTTTAATAAACTATAATTTCTAGTGGCGGCTTATTTGGTACACGCTAAGTATTAATTAATCTCTTGAAATCATATTAATGTTATTACTGGCTATTATTTCACGCTGAGGGGGTATTCCTGTAGCTTAGATTAAGGGCATTGTGTTCCGCACTATAAGCTACGCACCAAATTTAATTTTAATGAGAATGGTGCGCCCAACACGATTCGAACGTGTGACCCCCGCCTTCGGAGGGCGGTACTCTATCCAGCTGAGCTATGGGCGCTATTAATTTGATAGTGTGGCAGATATTATATTTAGCAGCAATAGCACTTCTTGCTCTATTTGCTGTCCTATGTAGTAGATAAGTTTTTCTTGTGTCAGATAGATGTAATCATCTAATTTTATCCCATTATTAAATTTAAATTTTATTGAAAGGAAGGGTACGTGGTGAGTAAAAATGAAGAAGAGGTGTCGGGTATAAAAACACCAAAACAGTTAATTACAGTTGTTCTTTGTGGTTTTGTGTTTCCAATTATTATAATCGTATTACTTACTCAGTATGCGACTGGAGGTATCTCCACGGGTAACGTTGATCCGGTTCTGTATAAGGAGCTTGTAGCTAAGAGGCTTATGCCGGTGGGATCGCTTGTAATGGTAAATCCATCGCAACAGGTTGAAAGCTCACAAAATAAAAAAACTGGCCAAGCAAAGCCTATGGTACCACCAGCTGTAGTTTCTAGTGGATCAGGAAAAATTGAAGCAATTTATTCTTCCAGTTGTTCTGCCTGTCATGCTAGTGGGGCTGCAGGTGCTCCTAAATTAGGAGATAAAGAGGCGTGGGTGCCACGTATAAAGAGTGGAAGTGAAGTACTTTATAACAGTGCAATCAAAGGTAAGAAAGCAATGCCACCAAAAGGTGGTAATGTTAGTTTGTCAAATGAAGATGTTAAGGCAGTAGTAGATTATATGGTGACTAAAGCTGAGTAAGTCTATTAGAATTTAATATCTAAAAGAGGGGCAGCTATAGCTGCCCCTCTTTTTAGTAGGACACATTATTTATGGCTACTTATGCAATTGGAGATATTCAAGGTAGTTACAATGAGTTTAGGCGACTCCTTGATGTAATCAATTTTAATGCAAAAGATAAACTGTGGTTGGTTGGGGACATTGTCAATCGAGGACCAGATTCTCTTCTTTTACTGCGCTTTCTCAGAGAAATGAACGACGCGGTCGTTGCTGTACTTGGAAATCATGATTTGCATCTCCTTGTAGTTGCAGAAGGCTTTGCTAAGGCGCAACCCGGCGATACATTACAGGGAGTTCTCAACGCACCTGACCGAGATGAACTATTGCACTGGTTAAGGCATCAGAGACTGCTACATGTTTCCGGTGATTATGTCATGGTACATGCTGGTTTATTGCCTTCATGGAGCGTAATGCAAGCTGCCAATCTAGCGCAGGAAGCTGAGTCTTTCTTACATAACAAAGATCACGAAGAATTTCGCAAATTTTGCTCTCATATGTATGGTAATCAACCTGACCAATGGAGCGCCAGCTTAGAAGGCTATGAACGTATACGAGTAATTATCAATGCTATGACACGTATGCGTGTATGTACTTATGATGGGAGAATGGATTTTACTTTTAAAGGTCGGGTAGAGGATATTCCAATTGACTACTTACCTTGGTTTGATGTGCCGGGTAGGGCTAGTAAAGAAGCAACTGTTATTTGTGGCCATTGGTCTGCGCTTTCTTTGCAGGTTAAAAGTAATTTGATTGCACTGGATACAGGCTGTATGTGGGGCGGGAGCCTAACAGCTATTCGACTGGAAGATAGGAGGGTTTTTCAGGTTCCTTGTGCGGCGACATTTGAGGGGACAATGTGTTAGTAATAATTTGTTGAGTAGTCCGGGCAAGTTCCTGTCTATTTTTCCCGCTACTATTAACGGGGTCAGCAAATATTAGCTCGACCTCAATCCATGGCTGTTGGAGTATTTGTCCTATTGATTCAAGTAATGAAACATCAACGTATACAGGGGCTTTACTAAGCTCTCCTGACGTATCATGGTAACGAATTGCTACTGGGTATATTGTGGCTTCAACTGCCACAGCAGATTGTAATAGGGATGCATGGAATTTCTTAACTGTAGTTCCATCGCTGGTTGTTCCCTCTGGAAATATTGCGACAAGGTCTCCGGTAGTTAGCGCATTACTAATGTCCTGGTTAATACGTACAATATCAGTAATTTTCTTACGCTCGATAAATAATGTTCCTACATTCCGGCTCAACCAACCAAGGAATGGCCAGCCTCTAATTTCTGATTTGGCAACAAAACGAGAAGGACAAACTGTTATCAGAGAATATACGTCTAACCAGGACACATGATTAGCTACCAGCATTACTGGCTGATCTTTGGCATCAGGTAGAGCGCCGCTTAAGCGTAATCTAATAGAAAGAATAGAAAGTAGTCCAACGGACCAATTTTTAGACATATTTTTCTGAGCTGGTTGGCTAAGGCGTGGATAAATTGCAGATTGCGCCAATCCTGAAATGATATGAAGTATTAGACGAACGGCACGAAAAATTTGTGTCAATTTACTAGTAGTGGTATTGCTCATAACCTATTGTCAATAATGATGAGAAGTTTTGAGAGATCATAATTTAGAGTTTTTATAATAGATTCCTTATATGTAAATAACAGGAAGAAAATACAATCACCTCGTTAAAAGCATACTAGCTGTATCAATGTAAATGTGAATACATTTAATAACAGGCGAAGTAGAATCATTTCATGAAGAATATTTTTTATGAAATTCGACTACCAAATTCTTCAAAATATCGCTGAGAAATTTCTTCGTTGCTGAAACTATGATTCTGTCCCCCACGCTTAGAGATTTTTAATGCGCCCATAAGCGAGCCAAGTTGTCCAGTTGTCTGCCAGTCCATTTCATTGGCAATGCCATATAATAATCCCGCACGGTAAGCGTCACCACATCCTGTTGGGTCAAGTTGTTCATCTGATCTTACACATGGAATATCAATTTGTTTGCCATTGGAAAAGATAATAGATCCTTGCGATCCTTTTGTTACAACTAATCCTTTAACAAGCTTTGCTATTTCTTCTAGTGTACATTCAGTTCGTTCTTGTAGTAACTGACTCTCATAGTCGTTAACAGTGACATAATCTGCTTTCTTAATAAAATCATGTAATTCTGTGCCACTAAACATTGGTAGTCCTTGGCCGGGGTCAAATAAGAAAGGAATTCCAGATTCATGAAATTCTCGTGCATGTTGTAACATGCCATCACGTCCATCTGGAGAAACGATACCAAGCTCGATATCTTTTGCATCTGCCACATGATTCTTATGTGAGAAATTCATCGCGCCGGGATGAAATGCTGTAATTTGGTTATCTGCCAAATCAGTTGTTATAAATGCTTGTGCAGTAAAAGTATCTTTTACATGTTTGATATGAGTCTGAACTATATTTAATTTTTCTAGCCGATTAACATATGGTTGATAGTCGTCACCCACCGTTGCCATAATAAGTGGTGCTCCACCAATCATCTCTAGATTATAGGCAATATTACCAGCACAGCCACCAAATTCACGCCGCATATCCGGGACCAGAAAGGCCACATTTAGAATATTTATTTTTTCAGGCAAGATATGATTTTTAAAATGATCATGGAATGCCATGATGGTATCGTAGGCAATGGATCCGCAAATGAGAGTACGCATAGTTTTTAGTTCAGCATCAGAAATTTATTAATAAAGGTTCGAATAAATTCAGATTCCAAGGAGAGATTTTTTAATGGAAATGAGGGTATGGGGACTTGTCTCCATTTCTATTAAAAGTTTATTGCTTCCAGGTTAAATCCAACTCACGCGCAGCTTTAACATCATCTAATCTTTGCAAGCTGGTAGTGTGAGGTGCGGTCTTTAACATCCCCGGATCTGTATATGCTTCTTCTAAGATTTCTTTCATAGACAGAACAAAAGAATCAAGGGTTTCTTTAGATTCTGTTTCAGCCGGTTCTATTAGTAAGCACTCGGGGACCAGAAGCGGAAAATAAGTAGTAGGAGCATGGAATCCTTTGTCAATTAACCTTTTAGCTACGTCCATCGCGGTTACGCCGGTTTTTTCTTTTAGATCTTTTAGTGTAACAATAAATTCATGACTGGCCCGACGATTAGGATAGGCTATTTCAAAGCCTATTTTACTCAACTCCTTCATTAAATAATTCGCATTGAGAGTGGCAAATTCAGCTACACGATGCATGCCTTCAGCTCCTAGCAAACGAGAATAAATATATGCCCGTAACAACACTCCTGAATTTCCCATATGCGCAGAAAATCTACCAATGGACTGGGGTATTTCTTTTTCAGTTACCCAGCGATATATTCCTTTATCAATAGTTACTACTGGAACAGGTATGAATGGAAGCAAACGATCTGCAACTCCCACTGGAGCTGAACCTGGGCCACCTCCGCCATGAGGAGTAGAGAACGTTTTATGGAGATTCATATGAATTACATCAAACCCCATGTCACCAGGTTTTACCTTACCTAATATTGCATTGAGGTTTGCGCCGTCATAATATAACAATCCTCCTGCTTCATGGACTAGCCTACTCATTTCTACAATATTCTTTTCGAATACACCAAGTGTGGATGGGTTAGTTAGCATCAATCCTGCTGTCTGAGGACCTACTGCTGCTTTCAAGGCGTCCATGTCGACGTCACCCTCTTTATCAGTGCTGATCTCTACTACTTTATAGCCGCACATTACTGCTGTTGCAGGATTAGTGCCATGAGCAGCGTCAGGTACGATAATTTCAGTGCGGGCATGATCTTCGCGGGATTCATGGTAAGCGCGTATCATTGCCACACCAATAAGCTCGCCTTGAGCGCCGGCCATCGGAGTAAGGCTGACACTTTTCATACCGGTGACATCCTTTAGAATCTCCTGCAACTCATACATACAAGCAAGATACCCTTGCCCAGTATCTTCGGGGGCAAGCGGGTGCCGAGAAAGAAACTGAGGGAGCATGGCCAATGAATTACATGCCCGTGGGTTATATTTCATTGTACAAGAGCCAAGTGGATAAAACTCCGTATCTATTGAAAAATTCTTTTGTGATAGTCTGGTGTAATGTCGCACTGCATCCATTTCAGAGACCTCTGGCAGCAGAGGAGGCTTCTTACGCATAAGATTCTGTGGGATGTTGCTAGTTCTTGTTTTAGCCGTCGGAGATTGAGAATAATTGCATCTTCCTGGGCGAGAGTGTTCAAATATCAGCATGGTTAAATTTCTTGCCTTATCTGGAGATTGTTTTAAAGTAGCCAACTTAAAGTAGCCAAAGCTGCATCATAGTTTGGTTCATCTTTTATTTCTGATACTAGTTCAGCATAAATCACCATATCAGATTCATCTAATACGATAACGGCACGTGCTGTAAGACCAGCTAAAGGGCCATCACTAAGGGCAACACCATAATCTTTCTTAAAATCTGCGCCACGCATGGTAGATAATGTTACTACTTTATCTAGGCCTTCAGTGGCGCAGAAGCGGCTCATTGCAAAGGGCAGGTCAGCCGAAATTATTAGTACAACAGTATCACTGAGAGCACTGGCTTCTTCGTTAAATTTCCGGGTAGAAATTGCACAGGTTGGCGTGTCCAAACTAGGAACTATGTTGAGTATTTTTCTCTTGCCAGCAAAGTTTTCCAGTGAAATATCATTTAAATCTTTGTCGACCAATGAAAAAGCTGGAGCCTTAGTTCCTGCTTGTGGAAAATTTCCTTCTATTTTGACGTTGTTATCTGCAAACGTGACCATAATTTTTCTCCTTAACTAAGAGTGAAATAAAATCAATCAAAATTACGCTGACTCAATAGTAAATGTGCCTTATTCAGATAATACATGGCTCAGACATTCTGTAAATTTAACCAGATCAGCCGGAATTTTTGTTTCAGTTGCGCATACTAATATTGTTTGTCCAAGCTCTGGGTAATATTCTTTTAGATCTAGTCCACCCAATATTTTTTGTATTTTTAGTTTTTGTAATACGTTCTCTGCCGACATTGGTAACGTTACTGCTGCTTCATAAAACATAGATCCACTGAAAGTTCTTTTTACTCCCTTTATAGCCTCTAGTTGCTCTAAAAGAATCATAGTATTTGCATGAGATTCCTCGGCTATTCGCCGTAATCCCTCAGGCCCTACCAGAGACATATAAATAGTTGCAGCTGTAACCATTAGCCCTTGATTGGTACAGATATTGGAGGTTGCTTTAGAGCGTCTTATATGTTGTTCGCGTGCTTGAAGTGTCAAGACAAAGCCGGGCTTTCCATTTAAGTCTGTGGTACGCCCTATGATACGCCCAGGCATTTGTCTGACTAGCCTCTGCTTGCAGGCCATAAAGCCGAAATATGGCCCGCCGCTAGAAAGTGGAATGCCTAATGGCTGACCTTCTCCGACTGCTATGTCTGCACCTTTGCTACCCCATTCACCAGGGGGAGTAAGCATTGCTAGAGCTAAGGGGTTGACTACGCCAATAGCTAATGCGTTATTTGTATGCGCCCAATCAGTTAGCGCATCAACTTGTTCGAGTACTCCAAAGAAATTCGGTTGAGGAATAACTAGTGCTGCAATGTCTTGTCCAGCGAAGGGAACCAGGCTTTCTAAAAGTACATGACCACATTCTGTACAGTAAGGAATTTCTATGATTTCAATATTTTGATTTTTTACAATAGTATTTACTACCTTACGATAAACAGGATGAATTGTAGATGGCATTAATACTCGACGTGAACTTTTATGAGAACGTACAGCCATCAATACTGCTTCAGCTAGTGCAGAGGCACCATCGTACATACTTGCATTTGATACATCCATGCCGGTAAGGGATGCCATCATGGTCTGGTATTCGTAAAGTAATTGCAGCGTTCCCTGGCTTGCTTCTGCCTGATATGGAGTATAAGAGGAATAAAATTCACCCCGAGTTGTAATTTGCCATACTGCAGCAGGGATGTGATGCTCATACGCACCTGCACCAATAAAGCT
>JAAZZR010000060.1 GCA_014237605.1 Nitrosomonadaceae bacterium
ATAAGAGAGAAACCAATAGCTTTCTTTTTAATTTTCTAGATGCTTGTTCTTGATTGATTAGGGTAAGTATATAGAAGCTAAATAATTCTTTATTTCTTTGAGGATAAGAAGCGCCCTTTTCTCTTTCTAGGATAGTTTCTAATTGGTTCATGTTAATTTTCCCAAAGCTCGACTTAGTTTGGACTTTACTGTGCCTAATTTTTGGTTTAATAAATCTGCTATTTCATTAACTTGGTACTCGTAGACATACTTTAGTATGAATAGAACCTTTTCATCTTCATTGAGGGGTTTAATGAGATTAAAGAAATCTATGTTGCCTTCAAGATGTGGTATGTAACTTGGCTCATCTTTTGCGTTTAAAGATAAGTGCTGATTCTCTTTTTGAATCAAATCTTTATAACAATTTACCGCGATACCGGTAAGCCAGTGTTTAAACTTCTTCTGTGAATTAAAACTTTTAAGATACGTAAAAGACTTCATAAAAGCTTGTTGAGAGATATCTTCAGCAAGCTCTGTATTACCTGAAGTTAAGCGCATGCCCAATCCAAATAAATAATCAGCATATCTCTGTATTAAAACCCCAAAATGGTGGCTACCTTCCGAGAGGGTTCTTCTAACCAGTTCTTCATCTGCTTCCATTAAGATGCATCATTAACTTTCTTATCTTTGTTGTAGATCCCGTAGGCCAGAAATGCCAAACCGGTAGATGACACCAGCAGCCCAATTCCGAGAAGCTCAGTCTCTGCAACACTAAATTGTCCAAATATAGCTATCCCAATGCCTACTCCTGTGGTTAGGGTTCCAGTACGAATATCATTCCTTTCTCTTTCTTTAATCTCCATTTTATAACCTGGAATGCCTCGCAGTAGTTCTGGGGAAACTTCTTGTCCACTTTTAATTAATTTTTGCAATGTTGAATGAAATTGTTCGTTAGTTCTATTTTCAAAATAATGAATAATCAAAACGATAAAGACTGGCATTGCGAAAACAGCCAATATAAGGAAAAAATTCTCAAATAAGGGCACTAATGTTTCTATAATTGCTTTTGCTTCCATAAATATCTCTCTTTTTCTCAAGTATATACCTCAATTATTTAGAAAAGGTTGCAATCAACTTAGAAAAGGAGAGTAATTCACCCTATGCTAGCTAGGCCAACGCTTAGAAGTCTCGCTAGGCCATCAGCTGGGCCAAAGAATTATAGATAGCAATAGGTCGCTATGAACGGGTATGACGATACAGATAAGTATTTGCAGAGCTTCCAGCGTGTTTTATAGATTGTTATAGGTTGCTATGAACAAGAATGTGGTGCCCGGGGCCGGAATCGAACCGGCACGGTGTTTCCACCGAGGGATTTTAAGTCCCTTGCGTCTACCAATTTCGCCACCCGGGCACAGTGTTTATGGGGCTACAGAGATCCAAATGGAATTATAAGGAGTTATATGGGATCAAAAGGGGGGACAATTTTGATACCTATTACTTATGATTCCTGCTCCGCTAAACGGCGCTCATACTACATTATAATAAGGACCGATGGGAGTTGAAATTAATATAGATACGCCTCCCCAGTTGCTGGAGAGGCCTGAATGCATAGAAATGGAATTGATAAAAATTTTGAGAAAATTATCTAAAAAACTATTTTTATAAATTAGCCCCCCAATCTTGCTGCAGCATCTTGACTATCTCATCCATAGATTGAAATCGCGCCTCAGGTATTTTTTCCAGGCAGCGCATCGTTATTTTTTCAAGCAAACGAGGCATTTTTGACTCCGTTCGTAAGGAGGGCTTTTCTGGAATATCAACAAGTACATTTTGAATTACTTCATGCATTTTCTCACCGCGAGTTGGTCGCTCCCCGCAAAGTATTTCATAAATTACTACACCTAATGAGTATATATCGGTTCTATGATTTATCGAGGATTCCTGATTAACCTGTTCTGGCGACATATAAAAGGGAGTACCCACCGGCTTTCCTGCTCTGGTTGCCGTTAAATCATCAGAAGTTAGCAGGCCCGATTGCTCCTCATTTCGTTTCACGATTAAGTCAGGCAAAAGCTTCGCCAACCCCCAGTCTAGCAGGAGCACCTCACCATAGGGTCCTACCAAAATATTCTCTGGCTTTATATCTCGATGCACCACCCCATGTTTATGCGCATAGGCAAGGCAAAGCGCTATCTGGAGAATTACTTGCATTAGCTGCGTCAGATCATACCTTTCTCGGTAGTCTAATAACTCTCGTAACGTGTAACCATGTACTAACTTCATAGTAAAATACGGATTTCCTTTCCTATCTCTCCCCAGCTCATAAGTCGGAATTGTATTTGGGTGTTGTAACATCGCAGATACCCTAGCTTCCCGGATCAAACGTTGCTGTTCGACCTTATTCCCAGCAAACTCAGGTTTTAAAGTTTTATAGCAAATGAATCTCGATAAATGGAGGTCCTTACAAGATTTAATTAAAGACTTACCACCAGTTGCGATAGTGCTAAAAGAAACGTAACGTAAATTTGGGTCACTTTTTTGTAATAGAGACTTGTCGGTTTCCTCAAGGACCACTGAACGATATTCTTTTGGGGGTTCTGGGAATCTAATCATTAGAGAGGCCTTTAATGAGCAAATTATTGATTAATTCACTAACTCGGTAATTTATTTACTCAAAGGATATGCCTGTTTATCTAGACAAAGGCACCATTTCTATTCGTGTTACTGAGATCATACTCCCTAGCATACTTAATGATTGTAACAGGACGCTAGGGGGGACAATAAGGGGGACAGTATCGCTGTAAGACACTAACCACGGGGACCACTTAGGGATTTTAAGTCCCTTGCCTCTTCCAATTTCGCCACCCGGGCAGTACGGAATGGACTTTATTACTACGCTGCTTTTGGAGGCTGGGGTCGGAATCGAACCGGCGTACACGGAGTTGCAGTCCGCTGCATAACCACTCTGCCACCCAGCCATTTTTTCTATATTCTGAAAGCCGCCGAACTATACCAAAACTCAACAGTATCAGCACTCATACACCGGGGAATAATTAAGATAAAGTTGAAAAAATTGGAGCGGGAAACGAGATTCGAACTCGCGACCCCGACCTTGGCAAGGTCGTGCTCTACCAACTGAGCTATTCCCGCTTTGTTTCAATCAATTATGGCAGCTTAAACTTCTTTCGCAGTCCTGTAATATTCTTCTTCATAAGCCGCTGTCACAAAAGAGGCGCTATTTTAATGTCAAAGCCAACCGAGTCAAGGGAAGATCATTCCTCTCTTAAGAAATCCCAGGCATTTTTGAAATATAGCAACATCGAGTATACGCTAAGAAGGGCTGCGAAATGCAGGGCATAAAAACCAACATCCCAAATCCACCGCGGATAATCGTCATTAGCTAACAGTAAGGCGATAATGGCTATCATTTGTACAGTGGTTTTCAGTTTTCCAGAAAATGCAACTTCGACAACTCCGCGATTACCTTTCCCTGCCATCCATTCTCGTAATGCTGAGATCAATAATTCCCGAGTAATGATGACAGCCGTGGCGAACAGCAATACCGGATAGGATGCGACTAACATGATTAAAACCACGGTCACTAATAACTTATCAGCCACTGGGTCTAAGAATGCTCCGAACTCTGAACCTTGATCTAACTTCCTCGCTAAAAAACCGTCCAGCCAATCAGTCACACTGGCGATAGAAAACAAGATAGCGGCCCAGATATTTGCGGAGGGAATCGTCGAGTGAAAACAGGCAATCACAACAGGAATAAGCATTATGCGTAAATATGTTGCTAGATTAGCCCAATTCATAACTCATCACGGAATTTGTCTATTAAAACAGACTTTTACACTCTAAAAGCTAGGTCAGTTATAAAGGTTTTACTATCGCCAATCAATTGAAATGGAATTATTAAGCGGCCGACGTTAATTATTATGAAGGTACGCATAGATGTTTTCGGCCAATTTCTTACTAATCCCAGAAACTTTTGTCATTTCTGCCTCACTCGCCTTCTTTATTTCCTGCTGCCCCCCAAAATGTTTAAGCAAATCACGCCGTCGTTTGGGGCCAAGTCCAGGAATCTGCTCCAGCAGGGAGTGCTTCTTTGCTTTGCCACGACGTTGCCGATGACCAGTAATTGCGAAACGATGTGCCTCATCTCTAATCTGTTGCAGTAAGTGCAATGCCGGCGAATCAGTAGCTAAAGCAATTTCCTGATAGCCATGTTCGGTGTCTAAAAACAGAGTTTCCTGCCCTGCGCGACGACTAATACCTTTGGCAATGCCTAATAAGCAGATCTCCGGCAATTGAAACTTCTCCAGCACTCGCTTAGCTTGCGTTAACTGCCCCTTACCACCATCAATTAAAAGAATGTCGGGAACTTTCCCCTCGCCTTTACTAAGCCTTGTGAAACGGCGATCAAGCACTTGTTCCATCGCCGCAAAATCATCCCCGGGGGTAATGTCCGTGATATTAAAGCGGCGATAATCCGCTTTAACAGCACCTGTATCGTCAAAAACCACACAAGAAGCCACAGTACTGTCTCCGGACGTATGACTGATATCAAAACATTCAACACGAAAAAGTTGAG
>JAAZZR010000061.1 GCA_014237605.1 Nitrosomonadaceae bacterium
AAATTAAAATGACTTATTAGCTTTTGAAAGGTATTAATTGTAGATGAACCTGTGAATGTTTTATACAAATCATCTGAAACATTAACTCCAATAGAAGCAAAAGTTTCATAATACGCTTTTTTATGTATTTCTTCAGAAACTCTATTTAGGAAAAATTTCTCGTACGGATACAGCAAGAATAGGCCTCTTTAAATTTTAATTCAAGGTATTTGGGGCTCCAAATTAATGTGATGCGAAAATACAAGAAATAGCATCAGAAAAAGATATTTTTGATTCTTTATCCCAACTCTTCATGTGTTCTACTAGTACCCGGTACCTAATGATATATTGGATTGGAGGAGTTCTTGTCGGAACACTAATATTATAGCAATATGTATAAATTTCTTCGCTCCTCAAGATTGCCATCATCGTTGTAACAACTGGAGGCGAAGCTGATTTTTTTATTTACGCGACATCAAGACTAGTTTTCGTTGGGGGATACGGAGTAGTACAACCGAAAGGAGCCGAACCTGTTTATATGCGTATGGGTGAAGTAGGTGCAGGATTTGGATTGGGAGTTAAAGATTTTCGTTCTATATTTATCTTTCATGACAAAAAAACCATGGATAAATTTATTAACAGTGGCTGGCAGTTTGGTGCACAAGCTGATGCCGCAGCTAAGACAAGTGACAAAGGGGCGGCTATAGGGGCAGAGGTCGTAATCGATGGTATAAGTATTTACCAGTTAACAGAAGCCGGGCTGGCACTGCAAGTTACAATTAAAGGAACTAAGTTCTGGAAAAATGATAAATTGAATTAAGTAAGCACCACCCATTAACGTCCATGACTATGCAATTTCTCTAGTAACATCAATCACCCTAACCTAGATATTCAAGTCCCACTGTAGTAAAAATAGATTATCTCCTTAATCTTTTATCTGATACCTAGAATTTTATGTGTCTGTATACTCAGCCGCCATTGAGGGTGTGACTTACAATATTCAATTGCTTGCTGCGTATTTTTTTCAAGATCAAGACCATCCATTGGCTGCAAATAAAAATTTTTAAATGCCATTGCTTCGTATAACTCAGGTGTAACTCCCTCCTGTGGAAAAACAAATTTTATTTCATCTCCCTTTTTTAACAGTAAATTTGCATTAGCCTTAGGGCTTACGCACAGCCAATCAATCTCTTTTGGAGCAGGCAAGGTACCGTTAGTCTCAACAGCAATCTCAAGACCATGCATGTGAAATGCACTTATTAAATTTACATCTAACTGAAGAAGTGGCTCTCCTCCCGTACAAACTACAAAAGGTTTCCCATTTATTTTCTGCGGCCACTCCTTAGCAACTGCCAGTGCAAGATCATCAGGAGAATTAAATTTCCCTTCACCTGGTGTGCCATTCAACACAAAATCCGTATCACAAAACCTGCAAACTGCTGTTTCACGGTCATGTTCAAGGCCTGACCAGAGATTACACGCTGCAAACCTACAAAAAATAGCTGGGCGACCTGAGTTTGCTCCCTCTCCTTGAAGTGTGTAGAAAATTTCTTTTACTGTATATGTCATATTAAATAGGTAATGCTGGTCCCACACCACCCCAATTAAGAATAACTCCACACCCTCTAGTCTCGTATAAATCGATCCGATCTAACTGAGGCAGCAAAGGCGAGGCCTGACCCTTAATCCACTTTACGAGACTGGCCGTATCGGTATCAATAAGGCCAGGTATCTCATGCAAGGGTTGATGATCTAACTGTTTAAATATAGGGTCAAATAATTGCTTCACATCACCAAAATCCACAGTCCATCCTAGCACCTGGTCTAGCTCGGCGTGAAGATGTAAGCGTAAAGTATAAGTGTGCCCATGGATTCGCCTTCGGTTGTCCCCTTTTGGCGCGCGCTTGAGTTCAACCGCGCTATCAAGTGTCATCTCCTTCCAGATACGATAGCTTTGTCCGTCAAAATGGGCACCACAATTTGCAGTCTCATAAACAGTTACCCAAGAAAGTTCTGGTAGCTTAGGTTTCAAACGATGCCAGATCCAATT
Source organism: Nitrosomonadaceae bacterium (assembly GCA_014237605.1). GTDB lineage: Bacteria > Pseudomonadota > Gammaproteobacteria > Burkholderiales > Nitrosomonadaceae > BJGV01. Next base: position 2,030 of record JAAZZR010000061.1, read on the forward strand.
AGAAATATTTTCACTGGTAGGGTTTTCCAAGCCTGGAATATCATTGAGGCATGCATGGTCTAATTCATTAGAAAGGGGAGCCCATAAGGCATCCAAATAATCGTAATCTATCCCAATCTCACTAGAACCAAGATCCTGGTTAGCATGAAGAATTACTTCAAATCCATGACCATGCATCCGCCCACACTTATGACCCTGCGGTACATTAGGTAACCTGTGAGCAGATTGAAAAATATAGCGCCGCCAAACATGAGCGTGCTCATCATTATCTAGATCAACACCCTCATGCAAAGTACTTTGAACACCAACGCTTTCGATTCCGGGGAAAGCAGCCTGGGCCCTCACCCAACGAGCAAGATTCTCATCCGTAGGTTGTTCTAATTCCTGGTTAAGTTCGTTGTAATCAAGAGGAGCAACAATCGAAGCTAGCCTCTCTCTAAGTTCTCTCACTTCCCCCCCAGGAAAACTTGCCCACCCATCAGGCAGAGCACAACGTACCTTAGCAAGAAAACTGTGGCCATGAAGATTCCGTGATCGATGCCCCTCAGGCAGAATTGATACACGTCTGGCTGCCTCAAAATTTGCTGCCACTACATACAGAAGTTTTTCTGTCATGGTTCAGAACAACCCAAATTTTAGATTAAGAGGGTCTGCGATACCAATTTCTGCAAAACCCTTAGCACGTAACAAGCAAGAGTCACATTTACAGCAAGGGGCGCCATTAGATGACGGATCGTAACAAGAACTGGTAGTTGAATAGTCGACATTCAACGCAAGCCCTTTCTGAATGATCTGAGCTTTGGTTAAATCTATAAGGGGGGTATTAATCTTCATTCTATCTGATCCTTCTACTCCCGACTTCGTGGCAAAATTAGCCATGTTCTCATACGCTTCAATAAACTCGGGCCTGCAGTCAGGATAACCAGAATAGTCGATTGCATTTGCACCAATAAAAATATCCGTACTTCCAATGACCTCTGCCCATGCCAATGCGTAACTAAGAAAGACTGTATTTCTTGCGGGGACATATGTCACGGGTATCCCATGAGCCATATCCTCCGTATTACGACCCTTCGGCACCTCAATGTCATCTGTCAAAGAAGATCCGCCAAATTGACCAAGATCAATATTGACCAATTTATGGTCTGAAACTGTCATGGTCTTAGCAATTATTTCCGCACATTTAAGTTCATGGGTATCTCGCTGCCCATAGTGAAAACTCATAGCGTAAATTTCAAATCTCTGTTCTTTGGCAATTGCAAGTACTGTAGCTGAATCTAATCCTCCGCTTAATAAAATGACTGCTTTTTTATTCAAAACTCCTCCGAGCTAAGCATTGCAAATGCTAATCTTTCATCACTTTTCACAGGCATATTTCCATAACTCTCTACCTATAGAATCAGGTGGAACAACATTCCAACTATCAGGAGTATTATCACTAAAAGTTACCTTTCCCTCTCCCATATTTTTAGCATGATAGGCAGCGTAAAGTTCTCTCATTTGCCCTTCCATGCAGTTAAATTCATTTTGCCTATTTATTGACAGATATAGTGGTAAAAAAGCTCGTTCCTGAGCCTTTTTGTAATCAACTAAACTCCACATCTTTACTGTTCTATCAGATTTTTCAATAGTAAAAAAATTAACGTAAGTTGTGAAGCCATTACCACTGTCATAGTCAACCCGAGTCCACTCTGCCATCACACTGCTACTCATAAGAGCAAGCACTAAAATTAATAGTAATTTTTTCATTTAATCTTTTCAGTATTAATCACAGTTCTTATATTTTTTATTTTTGCAATCTTTTACCATATTCTTAGCTTTAGAAATCTGGACTGGTGTCATTTCTTTAGCTGTTAAATCACGTCCCTTATTTCCAAGTTTTTCTCCATTGCTGGCGCTAAGGTCAAGCCACATATATGCATGCAAATGATCCTTTATTACACCTTGTCCATTACCATACATAAATCCCAAACTATATTGCGCCTTTGCATGACCTTGTTCCGCAGCCTTTCGATACCATTTAACTGATTCCTTGTAATCCTGAACTGCTCCTTTGCCTTTAGCATACATATAGGCTAGGTTAAATTGCGCACCGGCATTCCCTTGCTTAGCAGCTAATCCATAATATTTGACTGCTTCCTTATAATCCTGATTTACACCATCTTTGCCATTGTCATACATTAGAGCTAGGTTAAATTGCGCAGATACGTCACCTTGCTCTGCAGCCTTTTGATACCATTTAACCGCTTCCTTATAATCCTGATTTACACCATCTTTGCCATTGGCATACATTAGAGCTAGGCTAAATTGTACAGATACGTCCCCTTGCTCTGCAGCCATTTGATACCATTTAACCGCTTCTTTATAGTCTCGTTTTACACCTTGGCCATCCTGATACATCAAACCTAGGGTG
>JAAZZR010000062.1 GCA_014237605.1 Nitrosomonadaceae bacterium
GCAAGCATCAGATGTCTATTTTCAGAAAACACCAGGTCGGCATGGATCTCATCTGCCTTTTTGATATTCTCCAAGGCAGTAGCAATAATATGACGGGGAGTGCCTATATTCATACGCATAAAACCCTGTCCTCCCTCTCCGAACAGTGTGCCTGGACTCATACCTACACCAGCTTCATTTATAAAAAAATGATGAAGCTGTGTATCACTCATACCTAATTTACGACAATCTAGCCACAGCAGATATGTTCCTTCCGGTTTAATTAGTTTAATTTTCGAGAGATTTTCCTTCAAATACTGTTCTATAAAATCTCTTGTACCTTGTAAATAAGCAAGCAATTTGATGAGCCATGGCTCTCCTTCTCTATAAGCGGCTTCGAAAGCTACGATACTGAAAGGATTAGATGCGCTTATATGCAGGGTCTCAAATGCTTTCATAACTAAGTCGCGACGTTTTTTGTTAGGTACAATTAATGCAGAAAGGTTTAAACCTGGGATATTAAATGTCTTGCTAGGTGCCACGGCAGTAATTATATTTTCAGATTCTTCAGCTAATGCTGCAAGCATCAGATGTCTATTTTCAGAAAACACCAGGTCGGCATGGATCTCATCTGAAAATATAACCAAATTATGTTCTCTCGAAATTCTGATGATATTTTCTAATTCTTCTTTATCCCATACTCTTCCGACAGGGTTGTGTGGAGAGCACAGGAATAGTATTTTTGCTTTTTTTGCGCATTTCTCTAGCTGATCAAAATCTATAGAATATCTATTATTTTCAATAACTAACGGGTTTATAATCAGATTTCTGCCTGTATTTTTGACAGCAGAGAAAAAGGGGTAATATACTGGTGGTTGAACTATTATCGAGTCACCCGGTTCTGAAAATGCCATAGCTGCTGCGTGCAATGATGGCACTACACCAGGGCACATTACAATCCAGTCCCGATGAATATTATGCCACCCATGATGTTTTGCTAGCCACTCTATTAAAGATTCATATAGGCTATCCGGATATAAGGTGTAACCATATATTGGATGCATTGCACGTTCAGAAAGAGCCTTGGTGACAGCTAGAGGGGCAGCAAAATCCATATCTGCAACCCATAATGGAATAACCTCAGTATTGCTAAACATGCCCTGTCGTCCATCGTATTTTAGACTAGAGGACTTGGCGCGATTAATTTCTAGGTCAAAATTGCAACTACAGTCATCTGGGAATACTTGATTATTATTCAATCAATCTTCTCCCAAATTGTAACCTCTGATAAAGTATGCTGAAATTTACGGCGAGTTTCTCTAATGACGAAAGGCAGTGCTTGTGGGCCCTGAATTAGCTTGAAATGGCTGCTGAGTAATCTCTTAAGGCCATCCAGCGTACTAACATTTTCTCCATCCTCTTTAAATCCCCCAACCCACTCCTCTTTTTTGGTATGTTCTTCTAACCATGTGTAGGGTGAAGTAATCATAAGCAACCCGCCTTTGATAACTTGTTCATGTATTGTTGTTAGAAGCTTGGATGGCTCATAAAGACGGTCAATTAGATTTGCAGCAAGAACTAAATCATAACCGGTATAAGTAGGCTTTAGATTACAAGCATCACCCTGATAGAATTCAACCTTATTCTTAACAGCATCAAGACCAAGACTTGCTAGTGTACTTTCCTTATAGGATACAAGATCCCCTTCATCTTTAAGTGTATAACGTAGTATGCCAGTTTCGGCTAACTGAACACCCTGCCCTATAAAGCGAGCAGAAAAATCAATGCCTGTGACATGATCAAAATGTTGTGCTAATTCGAAAGTAGAACGACCTGACGCACAACCTAGATCAAGAGCTTTTTGTGCGGGCCTATTACCCATAGCTGCAATAGCTATTCTAGCGAGCTCCACAGGAAAATTAGGCACCCCAAAATAGGTAGCTCCATAATGAAATTCTGCATATTCTGTAAGTAATTTATCGGTTTCATAATGAGATCCGTGCTGAATGGCAGGTGCCTGAGCAGCCACATATCTAAATCCGGCATGTTGAAAGAAATGACGACGGAAAGCGTAGCGGGCACTTTTTAATGATTCATCACCACATGAGATCCAAGAGCCACCCTTAATAAGATTATGACGACCATCAAAAGTTGGAGTTGTAAAGTCGTCATAAAGAGGATGAACCTTGAAGCCTTCAAATGGATATATTGGCGTTTCTGTCCATTGCCAGACATTCCCAACTATATCGAAAAATTCACCATGCTTAAATTCTGTGACAGGGCAGCTCGAAGCATAATGATCAAGATGAATATTAGCCCTCGCCTGCTTGTTGTGAGGAACCTCTGATAACCCAGCTATATTATATAAGTGATACCACTCATCTTCAGTAGGAAGCCTAATTGGCTGATTAGTAGTTGCTGTTTTCCAGTTGCAAAAAGCTTTTGCTTCATGGCAATTTACTTCTACAGGCCAATCCCATGGCATAGGAATCTCTTCAGTCATTAAGCGTAGCTTCCACTGAGAATCACATTTAATCCAGAATGTCGGGTGTTCTGTACTGGTATGCTTCTGCCATGCAAGCCCCTCTTTTTCCCAAAATATTTCTGAATTGTAGCCATCCGCTTTAATAAACCCTAAAAACTCTTGATTGCTTACTAAGTAACGACTGGCCTGGAAAGGCTGAACCTCTCCTTCATGATGTCCAAATTCATTATCCCACCCATAAGCTAAATCTTTATTGTTTTTACCAATTTTTACTTTGCCAGCCGGAACATTGATGAGTTCATTTGAAGGGGCTTGGCCTGATTTGCGACAAGGCTCCCAATCAGGGTGAGGCTTTACATGCTTAATTTCATGTTGTCTGATTAAAACTGAGGATGTTTCCAAGTGAATTAGTTCATGCTCAATTCCCATCAGAACAATCCACCATGGGTTATCCCAATTGATAGGTAGAGTCAACTCGGTTTCAGTAAGTAACTGATCAACAATTTTACGCATGGATTTTCGATAAGCCCAGACCTCGCTAATACTAGGCCAGTCATAATCAGATAGAGTAAGGTCATCCCAGCTCATTTCATCAACTCCAACTGCAAACATAGATTCCATCTTGGGATTAATTCGTTCCTTGACTAAACCTGAAATTAGTAGTTTGTTAATAAAAAAAGTTGAAGTGTGGCCAAGATAAAATATTAGTGGATGGCGTAATGGAATTGATTTTTTAAAATAGGATTCATCGCCAACTAAGGTTTCAAAAAGCAATTCCGTGCGGTCAAGAGTTGCATGAAAATAGCTACGTATTTCTTCTTTTTTCTCTGCAGCATTGTCACCTGAGAGCAAGGGGGTTCTGTTGAATAATTGTTGTGCCATATAATTTATAATTAAAGAGTTCCGGGAGCAGTAAACAAGTAGGTATTATATCTTTTAGATGCGATTGAGGCTAAGTTAGAATTTCATTGTCTTAGGTATACAGATACTTATCCAATATTAAATTAAAATTAGCTAATACGGTATAAAATACTGCAGGGAAAAAGTAATATATACATTACGTATTTAAGCTACGGTAGATTATTGATTTGTAATTATTATTACAAATATTCTAAATGCTTGTAATTAACTATTATTAGTTAAAAAATTTATAGGGAAATAAATTTCAACAATCTAAGGTGCAACATGAGAGGTTATAAATGGGCGTAACTAGCACACAAAAGGAAATAAACTGTGATGGGGAATAAATCTATTTTTTCAATACTAAG
>JAAZZR010000063.1 GCA_014237605.1 Nitrosomonadaceae bacterium
GACAGACACCTGACCCAGAAAAAGAAGAGGATTCCGTCAAAGCTGAAAGTATTCGAAATGCTCTAAACTACATTCATTTGAAGCCCAATACTTCTATGAGTTCTGTCACTATTGATAAAGTTTTTATTGGCTCTTGTACAAATTCACGAATTGAAGATTTACGCTCAGCAGCTGCGGTAGCAAAAGGCAAGAAAATTGCAAACAGCATTAAACTTGCACTTGTTGTTCCTGGATCGGGTCTTGTAAAGCAACAGGCTGAAGCTGAAGGACTTGATCAAATATTTACTGATGCTGGTTTTGAGTGGCGCGAACCGGGCTGTTCAATGTGTCTCGCAATGAATGCTGATAAGCTTGAGGTAGGTGAGCGATGTGCAAGCACCTCAAACAGAAACTTTGAAGGGAGACAAGGTCAGGGATCCTTTACCCATTTAGTTAGCCCAGCAATTGCCGCAGCAAGTGCTATCAAAGGTCACCTTTCAGGAGTTTAGTTATGAAAAGATTTACCACTCTGACTTCCATCACTATGCCACTTGATCGAGCCAACATTGACACAGATGCAATTATTCCAAAGCAATTTTTAAAATCAATAGAGCGATCTGGTTTTGGTCGTTATCTGTTTGATGAGTGGCGTTATTTGGATCATGGAGAGCCAGGAAAAGAAGTTGCTCAGCGAATACTGAACCCGGATTTTATTCTTAATCAGAATCGATTTCAGGGGGCGCAAATTTTATTGACCCGCGCAAATTTTGGATGTGGCTCAAGTCGAGAGCATGCCCCATGGGCTCTTCAGGACTATGGGTTTCAAGTGATAATTGCACCTAGCTATGCTGATATTTTCTTTAATAATTCATTTAAGGTTGGGTTGTTGCCCATTGTTCTTAAAGAGGGCGTTGTGGATCAGATATTTCGTGAGGTAGATTTGAATGTGGGGTACTCCCTTGCTGTTAATTTGAAAGAGCAGACAGTTGTTACACCTGCTGGTGAGGTGCACACCTTTGATATCGATTCATTTCGGAAGAAAAATTTGTTGAATGGGCTAGATGAGGTTGGACTTACGTTGCAGTATGCAAGCAAAATAAAGAGCTTTGAAGATAAAAGGCGTATTGAGCAACCGTGGTTATTTATCTAACATATATATCTAGAACTACTGGCTGAGAAAAATTATGAAGATTGCAGTTTTGCCTGGTGATGGAATTGGTCCTGAAATTGTTGCTCAAGCAGTGCGTGTATTAGAAGTGCTCACGAGTGATGGAATGAAATTTGAATTAGAGACAGCTCTATTGGGGGGGTGTGCAGTTGACGCTACCGGCAACCCATTTCCTGAGGCTACTCGCAAGCTCGCTATAGAATCAGATGCTTTGTTATTAGGAGCTGTTGGGGGTTCGCAGTATGACAAACTTCCACGTGCAAAACGTCCGGAACGAGGCTTGCTATCCATACGTAAAGATCTAAATCTTTTTGCCAATTTGCGTCCAGTGATGCTTTATTCAGAGCTTGAGGGCGCCTCGACACTAAAATCTGAAGTTATCTCAGGCCTAGATATTTTAATTATTCGCGAGCTGACAGGCGATATCTATTTTGGTGAGCCGCGTGGAATCAAATTGAGTGATGATCAGCGCCTGGGATTTAATACCATGATTTATAGTGAGGCTGAAATATATAGAATTGCACATGTTGCCTTCCGGGTGGCGCGTAAGCGTAATAAAAAACTTTGTTCAGTGGATAAAATGAACGTGCTTGAATGCTCACAACTCTGGCGTGATGTCGTAATAGAGGTCTCCAAAGAATATCGTGATGTAGAGCTTTCACATATGTTGGTAGATAATGCTGCGATGCAGTTGGTATTGAACCCAAAACAATTTGATGTGATAGTTACAGGAAATATGTTTGGTGATATCTTATCTGATGAAGCTTCAATGCTCAGAAATGGCTCAACAATCTGTTGTGGAGAAGTGATTTTAACGTAAGGCTGACCATTTATCCGATTCTCAATACTAATTTCAAATTCAGACAAAAATGGTGCGTAATCAACACTTAAATGTTGGAAGGTTTTACGCGAAGCAAGTTTCGCTGATAAAGTAGAAATATCTACCTTATTTATAGAGACAATATCAATTTCAGCCCTAAATGGCTGGCCCAAATAAGAGTTTAAAGTGAAATTTCCCAAACCTGCTGCATGTGCGGTAAAGGATGCAGTCAATATAAACAGAAAAAAACACGCTCTAATTATAGATCGGTGCACTATGGTACCCTTAGATTCTAGAGAAGAAGAAATAGAATAACATCATGTAGTTATCGATTCAAACCAAACCTTAGATATTATAAAAAAACCCTAAATATTTGCTTCCGAATTGAAGTTCTATTTGCAGAATAGAAATAATTTTCACTAAATCTATATTCTAATAAATTTCTAAAGTTTGGCGCTGCAATTAATTTTAAGTTTCAACCAAAATTCTTAACATTCTACGCAATGGCTCTGCTGCACCCCAGAGCAACTGGTCTCCTACTGTAAATGCAGATAAATAATCTTTACCTATTGTAAGTTTTCGTAAGCGACCAACTGGTATAGATAGTGTCCCGGTTACAGTAGCTGGAGTAAGCTCATTTAATGTACGGTCCCGCTCATTAGGAATAACACTAACCCAACTATTGGATTGAGCAATAACATCCTCAATCTCATCTAAAGGGACCTCTTTGTTCAACTTTATAGTCATTGCCTGACTATGACAACGCATCGATCCAACGCGAACACAAATCCCATCAACGGGAACTTCATGGCCACTGGTACCCATAATTTTGTTAGTTTCCGCCTGAGCCTTCCACTCCTCTCGGCTCTGGCCGTTGCCAAGATCTTTGTCAATCCAGGGTATTAAACTTCCAGCAAGTGGAACACCAAAATTCGTAGTAGGGAAGTCCTCATCTCGCAAGGACCCCGACACCTTTCTATCTATATCTAATATGCCAGAAGCAGGATCATCTAATAGGTTTTCTGCAACGCGATGAGCCTCCCCCATCTGCACCAACAATTCACGCATATTTTTTGCACCTGCGCCGGAGGCTGCTTGATAAGTCATAGCGCTCATCCAATCAACCATATTATTTTTAAGCAATCCTCCCACTGCCATAAGCATCAGACTTACCGTACAATTCCCGCCAATATAGCTTTTCTCGCCATCATGTACAGCCTGCTTAATGATCGGCAAATTTACCGGATCGAGTATAATTACCGCATCCTCTTCCATCCGAAGAGTAGAAGCAGCGTCAATCCAGTAGCCTGTCCAACCTGTCTCTCGTAATTTTTTGTAGACTTTAGAAGTGTAATCCCCACCCTGGCAGGAAATGATAATATCCATTCCTTTTAGTTGACTAATGTTATACGCATCTTTAAGCGGCAAAACTTCCCTACCAACATCCGGGCCAATATCACCTAGCTGAGATGTAGTAAAAAACTCTGGCTCTACCAGTTCAAAATCTCTCTCTTCGCGCATCCTCTGCATTAGTACAGATCCGACCATGCCGCGCCAACCAACAAAACCTACCCGCTTCATTCAAACTCCTTTTCTTCAAAAACCAGATAAGATAAAAATTAAACTAATAAATAAATCAATTAAAATAGAAATATTTCTTAAAAAAATTAATGAAAGTAATATTAAAAATATCATTAAAAATTTTGACATAGTTGTTGACGGATCAGATAATTTTAA
>JAAZZR010000064.1 GCA_014237605.1 Nitrosomonadaceae bacterium
CGCGGTAAACGGACCATCAACTCGATAACGGAGGAGAAACAGAAGAACTTGAAGAAACACAGTCTGGAAGAGGTATTTATCAAATAATAATCTCCGAAACTAAAATTACCCAGCATTTCGAAAAATGTATGATGACGAGCGGTATAACCTACGTTCTCAAGATCATTATGTTTTCCACCCGCGCGAATACAGCGCTGTGCGCTTGCAGCACGCACATATGGGCGCTTATCCTGCCCAAGAAATACATCCTTGAACTGAACCATGCCCGCATTGGTGAATAATAAAGTCGGGTCATCTCCAGGAACAAGAGAGCCTGACGGCACGATTGCATGTTCACGCGCCTTAAAGAACTCTAAAAATTTTTGTCTTATTTCTTCACTTTTCATATCAACTTTCTGGATACAAAGAATTTAATCCCAACTTAATTACTCATCCCAGGGATCCAACACCTGCGTGATGATTCCTGTACCAAATCCTCTCCCCATTAAAAACCGTATTTGTTTTGCCCGTTCTGTTGCGCTAGCCGGTGCTGTACCAAATTTTTTCTGCCATACCGTTCTAGCGGCTTCCAGTTCAGTTTCTTTAAGGCGCGGTAACACTGCTGAAATTAACTCTTCGTCGATACCCTTTTGCTGTAATTCATATACGATACGACGGCTTCCAAACCTGTTCCTTCGGATGTGAACAACCTGCTCAACCATCCTCTCTGCCGACAGAAAACCACAGTGTTCCAATGAGTCCAACATAGAAGATAGCTCTTCAACAGTCGGGGCATAAGGTGTAAGTTTTTTTTCCAATTCCAACCTGGAATGCTCGCGTCGTGCCAAATAGCCGAGGGCACGGCCTCTTAAATTCGGCCCGGTTGACATGTTTCTTAATCTGCAGGCACTATTTCTGTTTGTGAGGCTACCCCTACGATGGCGCGAATCTTTAATTCAATTTCATTTGCTATGTCAGGATTATCCTTAAGATACTCACGCGAATTATCCTTACCCTGACCAATTTTTTCACCGTTATAAGAATACCAAGAACCTGCCTTCTCAACCAAGTTGTGTAATACACCAAGTTCAACAATCTCACCCTCGCGTGAAATACCCTCCCCATAAAGAATGTCGAATTCTGCTTTCTTAAATGGTGGCGCCACCTTATTTTTAACTACCTTGACCCTGGTCTCGTTACCCAAGATTTCATCACCCTTCTTGATAGCACCAATACGCCGGATATCAAGCCGAACTGATGAGTAAAATTTCAGGGCATTCCCACCAGTAGTTGTTTCTGGATTACCAAACATAACTCCAATTTTCATACGAATCTGATTAATAAAAATTAGCATTGTATTACTTCGTTTAATGTTAGCAGTAAGCTTTCGCAATGCCTGCGACATTAGCCTCGCCTGCAGACCCATTTGATGGTCTCCCATTTCACCCTCAATTTCTGCACGTGGTGTTAATGCTGCAACCGAATCAACTACTACCACATCCACTGAACCAGATCGTACAAGCATATCAACGATCTCCAGTGCCTGCTCTCCATTGTCAGGCTGCGAGATAAGTAATTCCTGAACATTGACCCCAATTTTCTGTGCATACAGCGGATCTAACGCATGCTCCGCGTCAATAAATGCCGCAGTGCCTCCTATTTTTTGCATTTCTGCTATTACTTGCAAAGTAAGTGTGGTCTTACCTGATGACTCTGGCCCGTAAATTTCTACTACTCTGCCGCGCGGTACCCCCCCGACACCTAACGCAATATCAAGCCCTAAAGAACCGGTTGAAACCACGTCAATGTCTTTAATGGCATCGCTATCGCCAAGGCGCATGATCGAGCCCTTGCCAAACTGTTTATCTATTTGGGAAAGTGCAGCTGCCAACGCCTTGCTTTTATTATCATCCATGACTAAATCCTTTTATAATTTCATTGAATTATCTCACATGTAAATCAACGCAGTCAGGCTACCGAGTAATCTGTATCGCGCAAAAGAGCTATCAGACCTTGCATAGCCACAGCAACTGACTGCTGTCTAACTGCCTCACGGTCTCCGCTAAAATGCCTAGTTTCACTTCGCATATGGTTATCCTTTATTTCCCAAGCAAAACATACCATGCCCACTGGCTTCTTCGTTGTCCCGCCTCCGGGGCCAGCAATTCCAGTAATAGAAACTGAAACTTGTGCTCCACTCCTGGCAACCACACCATGCGCCATTTCCCTAGCTATTTGCTCAGATACTTCGCCATATTCTTTTAGTGTTTTAGTGCTTATGCCTAACATTTTCTGCTTAGCGCTAGCCGTATAAGTAATAAAACCGCTCTCGTACCAGGCTGAACTCCCCGGGATAGAAGTAACTATTTGTCCTAACCAACCACCCGTACAAGATTCTGCACTTGCAAGCATCAACCCTTGCCGCGTAAGGGCCAAACCAACTTGCTTCGCAAGATCATGAAGCGTCTGGTCATCTATAGCATTTATGATTCCACCCAAATTTATACTCCACCTGTACTACTACAATACAAATGCTTTCCATGCTGCCAAACATAGCAAGGTATAGAATGCTGCCAGCATATCATCAAACATTACACCAAATCCGCCGCGTAATTTCTTATCATAGTATCGAATTGGCTGAGGCTTATATATATCAAAAAAACGAAATAACAAAAAAGCAAACGCTTGCCACATTAAATTATCTGGCGTAAAAAATAACACGAGCAGAAATGCAACCATTTCATCCCATACCATTCCACCATGATCATGAACGCCGAGAATCCTACCTGTCAGAGCGCAAACCCAAATACCGGCAATGAACATCACGTCTATGAGCAACAAAAACTCAAGTGGTTCCAGATGTTGATTTAATAGCCAAAATAAGGGGAACGCAACAAGAGTCCCTACTGTACCTGGGGCAACCGGGCTTAATCCAGAGCCGCCGCCAAAGGCTAGAAAAAAAGCAGGGTGCTTAAATATGAATTTTATACTAGGAGTCAAATATACAGGGCTGACTTTCGTCGTCGATAACGGGGCAGTTTCCTGCTCAACTACTTCCTGAAACTCAGGTGGTGTGAAAGTGGTCATGGCCTGTTCTTTCCAGAATTATTGGTTTCTCTGTTGAATCTAACACTACCAACCCTTCCCCCGTAATAATTTTTCCAATGCGGGTCAAAGGGATTCCTGTCTCTTGTGAAATTTTATCAATTTTACTACGTCTCTCTTTTGGCACAGTAAAACAAAGCTCATAATCATCTCCGCCCGCTAGCATGCAATTGATAACCCGTGGTTGAGAAAAATATTTTTTTAATATTACTGAGCAGTTTACCTCTTCCAAACTAATGGTGGCAGCAACATTTGAACGCTCCAAGATATGTCCTAAATCTGCTAATAGGCCGTCTGAAATATCAATTGCACTATTAGCAAGACCAATTAATCTCTCCCCCAGATCGACCCGTGCAACTGGAA
>JAAZZR010000065.1 GCA_014237605.1 Nitrosomonadaceae bacterium
TTTCCAGAGCTTCACTATCTCCCTTTTCCTGATAACGATTACGTAACTCTCTATAAATTTTAGACTTCTTAGAGCCAAGTTTCTTTATCGCTGCTTCGGCCTTCTCTTTAAACCCGGCCTCCTTACCATAAATATGATTAAAGCGACGTGAGATCTCGCGGGTAAATTCTATATGTGGCATCTGATCCTCGCCAACCGGAACACGATTAGCACGGTAAATAAGAATATCCGCACTCTGCAATAAAGGATAGCCAAGAAATCCAAAAGTACTCAGATCTTTATCTGTTAAGTTCTCCTGCTGGTCTTTGTAAGTAGGGACTCTCTCTAACCAACCTAGCGGTGTAATCATTGAAAGTAATAGATGCAATTCGGCATGTGCGGGAACACGTGACTGAATAAACAGTGTTGCCTGCGCTGGGTCCACACCAGCGGCGAGCCAGTCCACCACCATGTCCCATACATTTTGTTCGATTATTTCTGGTGAATCATAATGAGTAGTAAGAGCATGCCAATCAGCAACAAAAAATAGGCACTCAAACTCTTGCTGTAATTCCACCCAGTTTTTCAGCACACCATGATAGTGGCCTAAATGTAGATTACCAGTGGGACGCATCCCAGATAATACTCGATCAGTAAACATTCTATTTCATCCTTAATTATTCTATAGCTAAATACTTTATCAAATTTGTAGCCCAGTTACCCAAGCTACTAGTCTTATGGTAATAAATATAAAGGGTTCTATAACAGCACCAAGTACACCAGTAAACAGCAGAACCAACAAAATAATAAACCCATAAGGCTCAATCTGAGCAAAACGATATCCAATACCCTGAGGTAGCAAGCTCATTGCTATACGGCCACCATCTAAAGGAGGTAAAGGTAGCAAATTAAGAACCAACAATATCACATTTACTAAGATACCGGCCTGCCCCATTAATAGCATTGGTTCAGAAAAATTACTTTCTGGTATGGTCAGACCAAACTTAAAAACCAGAGCCCAGAGGAAAGCCATAAAAAGGTTGGCCCCTGGTCCCGCAGCAGCTACCCACAGCATGTCACGCTTTGGATGGCGAAGGTTGCCAAAATTAATCGGTACCGGTTTTGCCCAGCCAAATAAATATGGCGAGCTAACTGCCAGAAGCAATAATGGCACAACAACTGTGCCCATCGGGTCGATGTGCCGCAAGGGGTTCAGAGTAACGCGCCCCTGAGCATATGCGGTAAGATCTCCATATTGCTTTGCTACGTAACCATGCGCTGCCTCGTGCAAAGTAATGGCCAGCGTCACTGGAAGTGCAAAAATAGCAATTCCCTGAATAATTCTATCAATATCCTGAATAATGCTATCCATTAATCGCTCCGAATGGGGTTAAACTACCCTTGCCATTACGTACCAATTCTGGCTCACCTCCAGTTAAATCAATCACTGTTGTCATCTCCAGACTACAGGCGCCACCATCCAGCACTAATTCTACTTTGTGCTCAAGACGATCTCGAATTTCCTTTGGATCATTGAGAGGAATCTCATCATCAGGCAGAATCAAAGTTGAATTTAACAATGGCTCGTCCAACTCCTCTAACAGCTTCTGAACCAAGGGATGATCAGGGATTCTAAGGCCAATAGTGCTTCGTTTAGGGTGCTGTAAACGACGAGGGACTTCTCGAGTAGCCTCGAGTATAAATGTATAACTACCCGGGGTAGTTGCTTTAAGTAATCTGTATTGGCTATTACTAACTTTAGCATAATTAGATATTTCAGAAAGACTCCGACATGCTAGTGAAAAGTGATGTTGCTCATTCACGCCCCGTATACTTCGAATACGAGCCATGGCACTCTTGTCACCTAGTTGACATCCAAGAGCATAGCAAGAGTCAGTTGGATAAACAATTACACCACCTGCGCGCACAGTATCTGCTGCTTGACGTAATAAGCGAGATTGCGGGTTGTCAGGATGAATTGAGAAAAATTGAGCCACGTTAACAGGAGTCTATAGTATTAATGTTGAATTATTTTTTAGAACTCTTTCTTGTACTATATTCTTCTGTCCCAATCATGCCAAATCGGCATACATTCTATTGGAAACTCTGGCATTCGGCCTAAATCAAAATAACTTTCTTTAGGCCCATGAAAATCTGAGCCGCATGAGGCAAGTAAATTCATTCGGTTTGCATGGTGTGCAAATATTAGAGACTGCTCAGGAGTGTGGCTGGCAGTAATAACCTCTAAGCCGGACCCCCCTAGTGCACGAAACTCTAATAGCAGTTCATTCAGTAAATTCTTACCTAATTTATAACGTGCTGGATGGGCAATCACAGCCTTGCCACCACTTCCACATATCCAACCCACTGCATCACTTAATGAAGCCCATTGATGTGATACGTATCCGGGCTTACCTTTAACTAGATATTTCTTAAATACAGATTTCACATTCTTAGCATATCCATGCTCAGCTAAAAAACGGGCAAAATGAGTGCGCCCAATTAAGCCGTCTTCCCCAGCATAGTAATAGGCGCCCTCTAAGCTACCCTGAATACCAACTTTATCAAGTTGTGCAGCAATCTTACTTCCACGTGTAACTCTCCCACTACGAATAGCTGCTAAACCTTGTGCCAACGGAAGATACTTTGGATCCACATCAAGACCTATAATATGAAGTGTTCTATTCCGCCAGGTAACCGATATTTCCACCCCATTAATAAAAATTATATTCTTCTCATTTGCAACACGACGAGCTTCATCCAACCCACCCAGGTCGTCATGATCAGTCAATGCCAGCATGTTTACCCCACGCGCAGCTGCACGTTCAACCAGCTGTGTAGGTGTTAATGTACCGTCAGAAACCTTGGAATGACAATGCAGATCGATATTGAGCATAAAACAGACTGTTTTTTACAAAAAATATGTTTCACATCATAGCATAATGGGGAAGAGAGAAACCGATCGCACAAA
>JAAZZR010000066.1 GCA_014237605.1 Nitrosomonadaceae bacterium
TGTATTCGCTTTTGAGTCCATGTCATTCATAGTGCGACGGAAGATCATACGCCGTTCAGTAACAACTAACGTGAGCGCAATATAAGCTACTAATGTAGAAAATATAATTATAGAAAACCAGATGTCATAATTAGAAAGAAGAATTATTGCCACTAAGCCAATTTCCAAAAGAGTTGGCAAAATATTAAACAGCATAAAATTCAACAAAAAAGATATACCGCGTGAACCCCGTTCAATATCACGTGATACACCGCCAGTTTGGCGCTCCAAGTGAAAACGTAACGACAATGCATGTAGGTGGCCAAAAACTCGAATCGCAACCCTTCGGATTGCCCGCTGCGTTACCTTTGCAAAGATAGCGTCACGTATTTCACCGAATAACGTACTACACAGACGTAGCACACCATAGCCCACTACGAACAACACCGGCAGTACCAGCATATCTTGTGGCTGATCAAGTGCATCAACCACTTCCTTCAATAATAGTGGTACAGCGACACTCGCAAGTTTAGCCATGACCAGTAAAGCTAACGCCAGCAAAACCCTTTTTTTAAACTCCCACAGATAAGGCAGTAATGAGCGAATGGTCCCCCAGTCGTTGCGATTCAATGACGGCTTCTCTAAACGTGTGGGACGCATTAATTAATTTCCAAAACTAGGGTTAACTTCTCATTATTACAAATGCAAGCTTGGTGCGGACAGAATACAAATGAAGATTCTCATCATATTCCATATGAATTCACAAGAGAATATCAGTCCCCGAAAAATTCCAGAAATCCTGACGGTGAGCGCCTTAAGGATTCGGGTTTCCAGCCACCACCAAGTGCCTTAAATAAATCAACAGTTGCAACTAGCCGATTTTGACGGCTCCGAATAACTGCTAATGCTACCTCATTGTGGATTCTCTGCGAATCTAAAACCTCAAGGTAGGCTGAATATCCATATTTATAACGATTCTCAGAAACTTGTAAGGCTTTTCTAGCTGAAACCTCACTAGCTTGTAAGGCGGCTTCCTGCTCTGAACTTTTACGTACACTGATCAACGCATCGTTCACCTCCCTAAATGCGGTTCTTATAGAACCCTCATATGAAATTAATGCCTGTTTTTGTTGTGAACTGGCCTTCTCTAAACGAGCAAGTAATCTACCTGCATCAAAAATTGGTAAATTTAGGTTTACGCCAGCTGTCCATATATTTGCTGCCGATTTAACCAGATTACCTAATGAAATACTTTCTCTGCCAAAACTAGTTGTAAGCATGATGCTTGGAAAAAGTGCCGCTTTAGCAACACCAATATTAGCGGTTGCAGCTATTAGTTGCTCCTCAGCTTGACGTACGTCAGGACGACCCACCAACAAACTGGAAGGCAAACCGGCTGGTGGCGAAGGTGGTATAGGCAAAGTCTTAATGTTACCCTCTCCCAGCTCCAGATCAAGCATCCCGGTAAGTACCGCTAACTGGTGTTGGCTAATAGCTCGTTGATGAGACAGGTCGACAATTTGTGCCACAAGATTAGAATGAGCTGTTTCAGCCTGGTAAACATCCAATGCCGAAGTAGAACCCTGCTCTAAACTTCGCCTAGTAATTTCTAAGCCCTCTTCACGGTTACGCAAATTATCCCGAGAGACAGAAAGCTGTGCATCAAGGCTTCGTAGCAATAGATAATTAGTCACAATCAGACCGGAGAGTGATAAATATACAGTATCCCTAGCATAATATGTGCCTATCGCCTGAGCTGATGCAGCCTCCCTTGCACGACGTATTTTTCCCCAGAAATCTAACTCGAATGCTGTGCCGAGAGAAATACTATAAATTTGGCGCACAGGATTTAGCCCTGGAAAAACAGGAATTACGCTTACTCTTGAGATACGTGAACGCGTTGCATTTGACTTAAAATCGATTGTTGGAAAAAGTGCAGCGCCTACTTCCTGTAAGTGTGCATCAGCCTCTTCTACCCGTGCTATAGCGAGTTTAATATCTGTATTATTTTCTAGCGCCTTAGCCACTAAATCATTTAAAATAGGATCCTGATAAAACTCCCACCAAGTACTTGAAATAGGAGTCACTACCTTCTCTTTCTCCTCAGTAGAATCACTTCCAACTGAAAAGCTAGTTGGAACGATATCACTGCTTTCAAGGCGCTCATAATCTGGGCCAACCGATATACAACCCTGAATTACCACGGCAACCCCTATCAGTAGATAGGATAATCTAAAGTGGCCTTTCATTCTGAGTCCCCTGCTACATTAGCAGCAATTTTCTTTGTGCGTTTATTTGAAAGCCAAACAAAGAATAAAGGAATAAATACTGTGGCAATAAAGGTTGCAACTATCATCCCCCCAAACACACCGGTCCCCATTGATCGTCGTGCAGCCGATCCTGCACCAGTAGCAATTACAAGCGGAGAAATCCCTAGCACAAAAGTCATTGAGGTCATTACAATTGGACGGAAACGCAAACGTGCAGCTTCAATTGCAGCTTGTGCAACAGGCATTCCTTCCTTCATTTTCTGGCTAGCAAACTCCACAATTAGAATTGCATTTTTTGCTGCTAGCCCGATTAAAGCAATTAGACCTACCTGAAAATAAATATCATTAGGCATCCCGCGTAAAAATACTGCAAGTAGTGCACCGGTTAGTGCAAAA
>JAAZZR010000067.1 GCA_014237605.1 Nitrosomonadaceae bacterium
AAATAGCACCTCATTACGACGGTTTAACTGTATGGGTGCCAGATGCTAGTAGAGCTGTAGGTGTATGCAGTAAATTACTCTCACAAGATCTAAAAGAAGAATATATTGATGACATAAAGGCTGAGTATGAAAAAGTTAGAACCCAGCATAAAAATAAAAAAGGTCAGGGCCCTATGTTACCAATACAAGAGGCTAGGGAGAATGCATTTAAAACGGACTGGAAGAATTACTCCTCACTCGCGCCTGGTTTCATCGGGGTGCGCTCTTTAAAGAATTATCCACTTGAAAAAATTGTACCTTATATTGACTGGACCCCATTTTTTCAAGCTTGGGAATTAGCCGGACGTTACCCTGCTATTCTACAAGACAGTGTAGTCGGTGAGACTGCCAGCGGTTTATTTCGTGATGCACAAATAATGCTAAAGAAAATTGTTGATCAGAAATGGTTGTCTGCTAATGCAGTGTACGGCATATTCCCTGCCAACTCTGTCAAGAACGATGATATTGAAATATATACAGATGAAACAAAGACCAAAATTGCAATGAAATATCATACACTTCGTCAACAGACTAAAAAACCATCAGGGCGTCCTAACTTGGCCCTTGCAGATTTTATTGCTCCAAAGGAAACTGGTGTCGATGATTATATTGGAACATTTGCGGTATCTACAGGGTTTGGTATTGATGAAAGAGTAAAGGATTATGAAGATAAACATGATGACTATAATGGCATCATATTAAAAGCACTTGCTGATCGCTTAGCTGAGGCTTTTGCTGAACATATGCATGCACGGATACGACGTGAATTCTGGGGTTATGCCAAGGATGAAACGCTAGATAATGAAGAGCTTATTTCTGAAAAATATCGTGGTATTCGTCCAGCCCCCGGATATCCAGCCTGTCCTGATCATACAGAGAAGGGCCCATTATTTAAATTATTAAAAGCTCCAGAGAATGCCGGTATTGTTATTACAGAGTCCTATGCAATGGTTCCTACAGCAGCAGTCTCTGGGTTTTATTTCTCACACCCGAAAGCTAGCTATTTTGCTGTTGGCAAGATTGGTAAAGATCAAGTTGAAGACTATGCAAAACGAAAAGGATGGACAATGGAACAAGCAGAAAAATGGCTTGCGCCAATACTATCCTATGAACGATAACCCTTATTTTTTATATCACTACTATAAATTACATTTGATAAAATTAATATTTAGTCTCAGGTTATCCCTTTACTCTGGTGATTCTTGTAACCTCACGAATTTGTCTAAGACCACGCATTAATTGCGCAAGGTGCTGACGATTACTAACCTGTAGGGTAAAGTCTAAGGTGTTATGCGCACCATCACCTACCATAGAAATATTATCAATATTAGAATCGTCCTCAGCAATACTTGCAGCTACTCTAGCCAGTACACCTCGCTGATTTGCGACTACCATTTTAATATTAGCTTCAAAAAGCCTCGCTATATCTTGACTCCAAGCTAGATCTAACCAGTTGTTCATATTTTTTCGGTTCTTAACAACTGATGGGCAATCATGTATATGAATCAAAAGACCATGATTTTTCTTTATAAGCCCAACAATATGATCTCCCGGAATAGGATGGCAACATTTTGCAAACTGCACTACCATGCCTTCAGTCCCAAGAATGGAAATAGCATCACTTGTCTTGCTTTTCCTAGATGCAGTTTTTTCTGGTTTCGCCAAGCGCTTCGCGACTACAGCAGGCAAATGCTTCCCTAGTCCCATGTCTTTTAGTAATTCTTTCTTTGATTTAGCACCACTTTCCCGTGCAAGTTTCTGCCACTGAGCTGCATTCAAAGTATCTGGATTAACATTAAATGATAATAATGCTTGGTTTAGCAAACGCCTCCCGAATTCAGCAGATTCCTCAGATTGCATAGTTTTTAAAAAATGACGGATATGAGACCTCGCTTTACCAGTCAGCACATAAGTAAGCCAAGCAGGGTTTGGCTCGGCATGAGGTGACGTAATAATCTCTACGCGATCTCCACTCCTTAATTTCGTTCGTAATGATGTATTCTCTCCATTTATTTTGACCGCCACGCAGCAATTACCAATATCAGTATGAACTGCATATGCAAAATCAACAGCTGTCGAGTCTCTTGGTAATGCTAGAATTTTTCCCTGAGGAGTACACACGTAAACCTCTCCTGGGAACAGGTCAACTTTAAGATGCTCTAGGAATTCCACAGAGTCATTAGAATCACTAAGAGTCTCCAGTAAACTTTGTAACCACTGGTGTGTTCTTAGATGCATATCATTTAAACCAGAATTTAAATCAGAATCTGAACTCTTATATAGCCAGTGCGAAGCAACGCCAGCTTCAGCAATCCGGTGCATCTCATCAGTACGAATCTGCATTTCAATTGGCATTCCATATGGGCCCAATAGCGTACTGTGCAATGATTGATAGCCATTTTCTTTTGGAATAGCAATATAATCTTTGAATTTTCCAGGAACGGGATTGTACAAACTATGTAGTGCGCCGAGTGCAACATAGCATGAAGGTATATCCTTTACGACAACACGAAAACCATAAATATCAAATATCTCAGAAAACGTAAGGTGCTTCTCCACCATCTTCTTATAGATACTATAGAGCTGCTTCTCTCTCCCAC
>JAAZZR010000068.1 GCA_014237605.1 Nitrosomonadaceae bacterium
CGTACCAAGGTCCGGAGCTACAGCTCATGGTCAGGTCAAAATCACCTGTTGCTGAACTGTATCCGTGAACCAGCACATAGTACTGAACCCCTGCTGTAGTAGTGATCTCCACTGTAGACCGGAAACCGGTACATGAGAAATCATCATCGTTACCAGCAACACAGCTCAAACCACCACAAGATCCTGAATACACAGATATCTTGGTGTCATAATCAGCGTAGCTACAAGTACTCAACTCTACACAATCTCCATTGCCGGTAAATTCATACCAAACTCCAGGAGCTGTATTCAAAAAAAAAAAAAAAGAGGCATAGTCTGTTGTCGCAGCACTGGTCGATCCTGAGATCGTCTGTCCACAAGAAATTGACTCCGCTCCAGAGCAAACATCGTTTGCCAATGGAGTAGCTCCACAATCTACAGTAAACACCTTATAGGCATAAGTACTGTAAGAGTAAGCACTCCAGCTGGTAAGCGGTGCACCTCCTGCAGTAACACTACCGGATATACGGCCATCGCCATAGGAATCTGACAACACTACGTAATAAACGCCTCCATCAGCTAAGCCGGGAAGTGTGTGTGTCCTATTTTGATAGGAGTAAGAAAATGATTGCCAGCCCAGCACATAGCTGAAACTTGCATCAACGACTGCGTATTGGCCTTCATAGTACCAATAGTCAACGCCCACATTGAGTGTGACATCGCATGTCTGTGCTTTTGTTTCGTTAGGTAACGCCCAAAGCACCAGGGCATTGATCAAAATTATATAGCTTAATAAATGTTTCATAGCATAATAAATTAGTTAGATTAAAATTAAATGCTCAGATAAGATAAGTCTCATAACACCCATAGCAACAGGCATTTATAAAACAGAAAGGTCTTATCCGAAAATGGCTTATTTGTTAGTAGATGCTTTCATCTTCTGATAAGCCGCCGGGTCGTTCTTCTTCAGCCACTTGTTCTTGGCATTCCGATAGTTCAACCTATCCTGCTCAGGATTTCCCGTATCAACATAAACCGGTCGATCCTTCGAAACATTCGCAGCAGGGCGTTTAAACCCAGGTGGTACCAAATCAGGATTGTACGTAGCATCCTTTGCAGTCTCACCTCTGTAAGTCGCAGCATTTGCTTTTATCCACTTGGCCTTAGCTTCATCAGTAGACTCGTACATTTGATTTGATTTGGTTGAAAGCGCTTCTTCCTTTGCTTTTTCCTGATCCAGGATCGCGCTTTTTTGAGCTTTTGCAGGATGTCCGCCTTTACTAATGGCTTCATTCTGCGTTTCCTTGAGTGATTGCTCTTGCTCTTGAGCTATAGTTACCGAAGCAACCATCACACATGATGTGAAAAGTAGTAATATTCGTTTCATATTAATAAGTGTTTGTTAGTTATTGTTCGTTATTGGTAATTCTAGATTAAAGTAGTGCGTCCGGGGAAGGCCCCCTTAAGGAAAGCCGTAAGTAAACCCTGATCTGTTAGTATATGTTAAATGATTGTTGCTGACCAAAACCGCTTTCGGTAGATTTACGGATCGGTCTGACCAAAGTAATGCGAACATTACCCAAATGTTGTAGTTCTTATAATCTTTTTGCTGGTTGAAGTACATGCCTACTTGAATCGAGGCATCCCTTATAACTGTGAAACTAGGCAAAATGTGATTTTTCATAGACGAAAGTGGTAATCAGGCCCTACTAATGTACAATTTTATTCTACAAATCAAAATTAATACTACTAATTATTTGAAATAATATTCCGATGTGAGTGCTTTTTGACAGCAAATGCGAAATAATATTCGGAGATACTGTCTTATCGCCCAATCGTAATCAAACGGCTATTTTATCACGATCTAACCGACGAAAGCAGAGATATACAACCGCATATAATCCAGCAACAATGGTTGAAGTATTCAAAAATTAGGGTTAATATATTTAGCAACTGCGTGTGAAAAACTACGAGCAAATTCGAATCAGACAATAAACGATCAGACTATAAAGAGCCAAACCGTAAATTAGATATATGACTCTTTTTGCTCTGATGTGGGTCCATTCAGGAGCGAGACGGTCCATTTTTAGCATTTCCGTAATAATTTCCTGGAGTTGACGCTCGTAATATTGATCTTTTGCTATATAGCTGAACGCCCCGTATTTTATAAGCTCTGCGGTAATCTTTGTATTCTGCTGTCCTGACACAATAATAACCTGAGTGTCTGGTGATCTATCATGGATCTCTCGCATCAACTCGAGACCGTTTAAGGAATGCTGATCTTCAGTGTCCAGATAATAATCCAATACCACAATGTCGGGTTTTCTGTAAATTTCTTTCAGACATTCGCTTGCATTTGCATACCCTTCAACGATGAGCTGAACAGAATTATCTAAAGATTTGTTCGGGAACAGATTAAGATACCGCTTCATCAGGTGCAGATCATACTTGGAATCATCGACTACAAATACTGAGCACTGACTTATATGCCGCCTCCTAGAGCGGACCAAGTTTCCAATTCCTAAGGGGTGTGAAATTGACTTCATAGC
>JAAZZR010000069.1 GCA_014237605.1 Nitrosomonadaceae bacterium
TCTACAATTTCTTTCCAGCTGCTTTCCTTCGTTAAGTCCAGAGTCCAGCTTCTAACTCCTTGTTTCTCTGGCACATTGCTCCTACTGACACATACTATGTTACATTCGTAATGTTGCAGATGGTCTACTAAAGCTGATCCTATATAACCAAAACCACCTGTAATGATAATATTTTTATCATTAAGATTGCTATTTATAATATCATCCAAAATCTATTTCCTTTAAAAAGGGGAAATTTTTATCTCTTTGCTTAACGTGAAAATCTGAGTCGGGCCATGCAATCCCGATCTGCGGATCGCTCCAATTAAGCCCACCCTCGTCATCTGGATTATATTGCCCAGATGCTTTGTAATGTAAATCAGCAGAGTCGCTAAGCACACAAAAACCATGTGCAAATCCAGGAGACATATAAACCTGTCTTTGCTGAGTATTAGCATCTAGTATAACTCCGTGCCATTTACCGAATGTTCTGGAATTTTTACGTACATCGACAACGGCGTCAAAAATTTTACCCTGTATTACGGTAACAATCTGTGCTTGAGGTTTTTGTATTTGGAAATGCATACCTCTCAACACTCCTTTTGCTGAACGTGAATGATTCTCTTGTACAAATTTATCAGTGATTCCAGCCTGATTGTAACGCTCCTCCCGGTAGGTCTCTAAAAAGAATCCCCTGTCGTCTTCATACACATCGGGCTCTATTAAGAGAAATCCCTCTAATGGCGTTTGGATAATTTCCATAACTCAACAACCCTGTTCCTCAAAGAAGCTCTTTACAGCGTTAATAATTTCTGCCGCCTCCTGTATAGATAATTCTGGATACATTGGCAGTGAAACTATTTTATTACTTAGATTTTCAGTTACTCTCATATTGCTCGCCAATTTAACTCTATTTTTATATGCTGGCTGCAAGTGCACCGGCACCGGATCATGAATACCGGCTTGAATACCTTTAGATAAAAGATAATCCAATAGTTCCTGACGTTTTTCTACCTGTATAACAAAAAGGTGAAAAACAGACTCGTTATCTAAACGAATAACTGGGAGACTAGTCTGGCTATCTGCTAAATTAGCCATATAGTATTGGGCTATCTGACGTCTTTTTTCATTATCAGAATCCAAATACTTCAATTTTATTCGCAGAACGGCGGCTTGTATTTCATCAAGCCTAGAGTTTCTACCTGGATATTCACTGATACGATTATTCCACCCATATTCCCTAAGCATGCGAATCTTTGTTGCTAAATCGGTATCCTTTGTAGTTATTAATCCGGCATCACCAATGGCGCCCAAATTTTTTGTTGGGTAACAACTAAAGCAACCAATATCCCCAATACTGCCCAATCGCTTGCCCTTGTACTTGGCACCATGAGCTTGAGATGCATCTTCAATCAAGAAAATATTTTTTATTTTACAAAAATCTGTGATTACATCTAAATTTGCAGATTGGCCATATAAGTGGACAGCAATAATTGCCCGAGTTTTGACAGAAAATACCTCTTCCAGCTGATTTGGGTTTAAAGTGTAATATTCCGGCTCCACATCAACCAATACAGCATCAGCCCCTGTAGCTTCAATTGCAGCTATTGTTGCTACCGCAGTATGTGATACTGTTAT
This sequence comes from Nitrosomonadaceae bacterium, assembly GCA_014237605.1. Classification (GTDB taxonomy): domain Bacteria; phylum Pseudomonadota; class Gammaproteobacteria; order Burkholderiales; family Nitrosomonadaceae; genus BJGV01. The sequence goes on from JAAZZR010000069.1 coordinate 1,618, forward strand.
GACCTCATCACCCACGCCTATACCTAAAGCCCGTAAAGCTAATTCAATAGCATCCGTACCGTTAGCCACCCCAATGGCTGAAGTAGTTTCAATATAATCTGCAAACTCTTTTTCAAGTGAGGCTACCTCTTCACCTAAAACATATCGATTGCTACGCATTACCGCAAGAACTGCTTCTTCTATTTCAGTTTGGTAGCTATCGAATTGAGCAGATGGATCAGCACAAAGTATCATGATTAATTAATTTGAACTTCAGGAATGTATGTAATCCAATGTTTGCCATTAGACATGTAATCTTTTTCTTTTTTCATAATTTCAACTGCATGATTCCAAGCAAAAAGTAACACGTAATCTGGATTACTTTCATGAAATTGCTCATATGGCAAAACTGGAATATGCACCCCTGGAGAGTATTTATTCTGTTTAATTGGTGTTGTGTCATAAATACACTCAACCAAATCTGGTGTAATTCCAAAATAATTAGTTACTGTAGTACTTTTAGAGGTTGCACCATAGGCAACAATTTTCTTGCCTTCAGCCTTTAATTTTGTAAGTAACGCAATCAAATCATTCTTTATTTTGTCCACATCATCAGAAAAACTAGAATACGCCTCCTGGTTATCAAGACCTAATTTTCTTTCCTTATCAATTAAGTTAACTACATTTTCAGAAACTTTTTTTGCACCTTTATGTGCAATAGTATATCTCATCGACCCACCATGAGTGATCTGATGCTCTACGT
>JAAZZR010000006.1 GCA_014237605.1 Nitrosomonadaceae bacterium
GTCCAAGTTCCTGGTACCGAAGCAGGCTTGCGGTGATGAGTATCAAAACGCTGGACATCCACATAGACCCAATGTGAAGACATTTCGTATACCCATTCTTGTCGCCAGTGCTTAATTATCATGCCACTGGCTCCAACTAAGATATGCTGCATTGATATACGTGAATTACTATCATCCGCCAGCACTACTACTTCAAATCCCCCGGAATGTTTAGGGTCATTTCTTACATATCCAGCCTTAAGTACTGCCGTCTCATGAAAATTAAAACTTACCTGATATTCGCCCAGCATTGACAGAATAGCGCGTCGATCACAGTCAAATGCACGCTCATTCGCCTTACAGCCAGCAACAGGACGCTCAAGAGACGGGAAACCAGCAGCCTTCTCACTCTTTACAAAATACGTCTTATTTGCACATGCAGTAAGTAGCAGAACAAATAAGAATAGGGAAATATGACGAATAGTTTTAATGATAGCCCCTAAGAATTTAATTTTATATAAGTTAAATATCAAATGTACTAATTGGTACTCTTTAAAAAATGCATCGTGCCATCTAAAATTTCATATGCAAAACAAAATAATTCAGAATAACGAGCTTACATTAGTTAAGAGCATTCTGGGTGCAGAAAGTTCAAGCCATCAGCCCAATCACAGAAACCTAGACGTTATAAATATAACAATACAGAAAGACTATATTTTACTAAGGAAATATTGAAAAATGGATACTTAATTTAGTGCGCTCTCTTATCTGATACAGCCACCGCTCCTAACTCATGCATCGAATTTAGCCACGCCGGATACTGCTCAAGAGTTATTCCAACTGATTCTGCCAATTCAGCAGCATCTACCCAATCAACAGCACCATCAGTATCTTCAGTTAGAACAAGAACACGCTTGTTTATTTCAGAGGAAGAAGAAAGTAATTTTTTCATATTATTAATATATGGGCATTCAAAATAATCACAAGACCATTTATTTCTGATCCCACTCGAATCCTTTTTTTCTCATGCAAGTCAGCATACTATTTCTCCTAGCACGTATCCAAGATGGACCTATTTGGTTTCCATTCAAATTTTGAATTGCTTCTTCAGTTGCCTTTATCTGACATTGTTTTTTTTCAATGCTGTAGTCAATATTCTCATCACCATTTAGCGTGTATTTTCCATTGTAGGGCGTTGATGCGCACCCGCATAATGTGATTAAAATTAAAAAACTTACTCGTCTCATTTTTTGGGATTACTATGTATGCCTTTTAGTCACCCATAAAAATTTTATGCCATCAGGTCTTTCAATTCATTTCTCTTCTATCTTTTTTACTTGAAATACCCATAAATTTACGCACTATCCAGCCAATTACTGAAGTAATTATCAGAATAAAAAAAAGTCCACCAAACGTCACACTAGCAAAATAAATTGGATTGCCTTGCATATCGCTATCTAACCCTCTAACAATCCAGAAAATAATCCAAGTTGCGGCTACTATCTTTGAAATACGCCTAGCAGCTTCAAAAATATTGATCTTTATCATATGGTTTTATATTTACAGATATACTCTAGGACATCCCTTAGGAATATCAGTTCAATATCCTACACCTATATATTTTATAATTAATAAATTAAACTCTCGTTACATAATGCCTTCTTATTATGCAATCAAAATATAGATATATCCATATCTAATATATGGCTTACACTTCTATTTTTATCTGTTAAGTAATTATTCATATACATTGCATACAAATATATATGAATAGCATTCGCCCTAAATTCTTTTCAACCTCTTAATAAATATAAAGGACCTGCACACATACTATGTTCGTTGCCATAATGACTAAGTCAGAATTAACATTCTTCCCGTACCCAACTGCACTTCATCACAATCTTAATATAAGGATATTTTGATAACTTAGATACAGGTTTCCAGTAATAATATGTACCAAAGCCTTACATTGGCAGGTTGTCTTTAACCCTTATTCAAAAATAAGCTTAGTAAGTGTATGCTCTTCGCCAACAATTCAGAGTTTACATGGAATATTCTTGATTGTTACCTGCTATAAGAGACAAATAAATTGCTAACTGAACAAAAAAATACTTTCCCAAAAGTAGCCCTATTTATTGGTGCGGGAATATGGGGGCTACTGTGGTATCCCTACCGACTACTTGAGCAGGCCGAAATAAATGGGCCAGCTTCTGCAACAATTACCTATTTATTTGCACTATTACTTGGACTGGTGGTATTTAGGAAAAATTTACGAATTTCACACCTATCTGATGGCAACCCATATTTATTACTCTGGATCGGATTATTAGTAGGATGCGCTTGTATGGCCTACATACTTGGCGTAATTCACGGTGAGGTAATGCGAGTATTGCTGTTATTCTATCTTGCACCGCTATGGACGATTATATTCTCTCGTTTCTTGCTGAAGGAGAAACTAAGCACATATGGATATTGGGTAATATGTATTTCCCTGTCTGGCGCAACAGCTATGCTGTGGCAGCCTGGAAATAATTTTCCTTTGCCTTCTTCCTATGGTGACTGGATGGGACTGGCAGGCGGATTTGCATTTGCGTTGTCTAATGTATTGATCCGTAAAGATCAAGGCCACAGTGTTCAGCTAAAGTCTCTAGCAGTATGGTTAGGGGTAGTAGTAGTAGGACTAAGCTACAGCTTATTTCTTCCCATGACTCACCTATTAACTGAGATTTCCCTGAACTCATGGCTATTGCTATTAGGAACAGGATTAGCCGTTTTTATTTTAAGCCTAGTTCTTCAATACGGATTGACTCATGTTCCTGCTAATCAAGCTATTGTACTTTTACTTTTTGAACTAGTAGTAGCAGCAATTGCATCATATCTCTTAACAAATGAGTCCATGACTCTCAAGGAATGGATAGGCGGAGCAATGATTGTCTCTGCCAGCTTATTTTCCTCAAGGATGAACCGATAATCCGTAAAATTGTCCAAGAAACCAGGTACATTTATATGTTCTGTAACTTAATCTTCCTGTAATCTACATATAATTAAAAAATCTAATGTTTCTGGGAAAAATATGAAAATATGTTTATACCTGTTTTGTCTATTTTTAGGTGCCTGTACCAACATGCCAAAGGCAATACAGCATATGAATGTAGTAGACATCACCTATTCTCAGGCCAGCCAGAATATCGAGAGCCATAATAATGTTCCTGTTCGCTGGGGTGGTATTGTTATTGATGTAGAAAATGAAGAGGACTTTAGCTTGATTCAGGTACTGTCCTATCCCCTAAATTTTTCAGGTCGCCCCCAATTAGATGAATCGCATGGCGGACGATTTGTAATTAAAAGCACAGAATTTCTTGATCCCATGGTTTATGCCAAAGATAAAGAAATTAGCGTTGTAGGGACACTAGATGGTGATATTCAGCGTACCGTGGGGAAAAAAATTATCCAAGTCCCATTGCTACAGTCTATAGGAATTCATTTATGGCCAAAGCAGCAGAGCAACCATTATGGATTTGGGCCACATCATTATTATTATAGTTACCCATTTTTCCGGGGAGGATACTATTACCCATATCGGTACTAAAAAATACCAATAAAATTCTTTGTATCAAGATGCTATTTTCTCATCAATCTCTGCTGCTACCTCTACTCCGCTCAATATCAATTTCCGTAACCAAGCTACTATGATTCCCCCATGCATTTCTGATATAAGAGACTACTAGGGCCATTTCTTCATCATGAAATATTTGCTGGAAAGGTGGCATCCCATATGGCCTTGGATTTCCAATTGTACTTGGAGGGAATCCTCCCTTCATTACACTCAGTATTGTGTTAAGAGGTGAAGCCATAGTTACACTTCGGTTTCCTGCTAATGACGGGTAAACCCCAGGAATTCCTCTACCAGAAGACTGATGACAATCTTCACAATATTTTGTATATATCTTACCCCCTTGTGCAAGCCGACTTCGTATATTTCTAGACAAAATCGGGAAGCTCTCAGCAGATGCAACATCCGAATTCTCTTTTCCAATAGATTTAAGATAGATAGCTATGGCACGTATATCCTCCGGCAATACAAACTGAAGACTTTGTCTGATTACTGTTGCCATATGGCCAGAAGCCACTGCGTCTTTTGTTATCCCAGATGTAAGAAGTTCAGTGATTTCATTTATCTCCAGCTCTCCACTACCTGCTTCTAATCTAGAGGTTAAGGACGGCGCATACCAGCTCACACCTGTCATTTTCTTTCCAATAAATTTTTCTTCTTGGCTTGCTCCTAAAAAGTTGCGAGAAGAATGACAGGCGCTGCAATGCCCGAGCCCCTGTACTAAGTAAGCCCCACGATTCCATTCTTTACTCTTAGAGTTATCCGGATTAAAAATTCCCTCTTTGAAATACAGTTTTCTCCAGAAATATAAAAGTGGTTTTAAGTTATATGGAAAGAAAATTTTACTAGAAGGGTTGTCTTTCGAAACTGGCTCAAGCGACATAAGATAATCAAATATTGCATCTGTATCTTTTCTTGTTACTTTAGTATATTCAGTATAAGGAAAAGAGGGATAAAGCATCCGTCCATCTGGGGACTCGCCCCGATGAAGGGCCCCCCAGAAATCCTCTTTACTCCAATAACCAATACCTGTTTTCTTATCTGGCGTTATATTTGGTGTAATAAAAACTCCAAATGAGGTATACATTTTTTTCCCGCCAGCAAATGAAACCCCACCCTTAGCCGTATGGCACCCCATACAGTTTCCAACTCGGGAAAGATATTCACCAAGTGATCTATTCTGATCAGAAGCTGTGGGAATCAGTTGTATAGATTCTGCATAGACCGGAATAGGCGCAAATATTAAAGCGAATAAAACTATTATGAGACTACCCACTGATACTATATGTTTTTGGATATAGATTTTAGATTGCTGAATTAAGTATTTCATTCTGAATGCATATTTTCAGGGTCAATATTACTACAGCGATGAGAGAATTCTGATGCAAGCGCTCCGGGTAAACTTGGTTCGCCAGAAACAGTCTGAATAGCAAGCCACTTCGCAATAGCATTAATTTCTTCATCAGTTAGTCGTTTAGCAATTTCCGACATGCAATTGGAGTTCTGGCCTCGCATTAATCCTCCATTCCGCCAACTTCCAAATTGAGCAGAAATATAGGCATGAGACAAACCAAGCAAGCCCGGAACAAATGGCTTTATTCCCATTAATGCCTCTCCATGGCATGATTTACATGCTGGAATATCCCTTCCTGGGTCTCCTAAATGAATGAGTGAATCAGCAAGCTTAATTTCTTCTGGACGAATATCAATCTTTTCAGGTAATGGATATGGCAGCTGTAAAGAGGAAAAATAACGTGCTATTTCTAGGATGTACTCATCAGACATATTTTCCAGAAGAATGGCCATAGGTTGATAATATCGCCGTCCATCTCTGAAATTTCTCATCTGATTAAAAAGATACCCTGCAGGCTTCCCAGCTATTCTCGGGTAATATGCATCACGTCCTACCCTGTCTTTATTACTATGACAAATAGTACATGCCTTAACCCGTTCTTCCATTGTATCGGGCACAGTAACCGATAAGCTTTCTGAGGCACTCACTAAATTTGAAATAAAGAAGGAAATAATTAGACAGCAATGTTTCATGCGTAATATCAAGAATGATCTTATGTATTAAATGTTAGATGTGATTATTTCTTGATATATTTTTTTAAACATACTTTATGCTCAGGGTAATACATGCCATCGCGCGGACATACCTGCCAGCATATGATCATTAACGTGACAATGTAAAAGCCAACTGCCTGGTGAACGGGGAGTCATATCAACTGAAACCATACTAGCAGGAAGAACTTCAATTACATCAGTTCGATGCCCTTGATTCAGTACTGTTTGTCCATGCCAGTGAACCGTATGATTATCCTGTTCATTACCTAAGGCAGCTACGTGCCATCGCACACGCTCTCCTATTTTGGCCTCATATCCATTAAGGTTTCCAAAAATACGCCCATTAATCGCATGCTTTAACCCACTTTCTTCGCCATTCTCCTCATTAAATATCATAAATAATGAAATAAATTCATGATCTACATCACGCGGAAAAGGATTCGAATGGGAGACTTCCATCCCTTTTCTGGTAATAATAATAGCGCCAACTAGACCCAGGTTCATCTCTTCTTCCCCTAGAACATGAGAATGATAGAGCCAGACAATTGATGAGGGATCATTGGGTCCTGGGCCAGAGTCTTCATCAACACCCCAAGTATATTTATAAGCCTCTCCGGGCAAAACATTGGCCCCTTTGTTATGGCCATCAGCCCCTTCGTCATCTTTACTGTAAAGTACCCCATGAGGATGCATGGAAAGCGGCCGATCTGTTCTATTCAAAAAATGAACAACTATATTATCTCCCACTACACCCCGTATCTGTGGGCCCAATATTCCCATCCAATCTTCTTGGGGCAAAGGGACGGCATAGGTATTATCTGTGTAACCTATATAACGATATTTCTTGTATTTTAAGGAGTCTCCCCAAACCCCAAGACCTTCATCGGGATGAATCTGATTCCGAGCAGAGGGGGCATAATCCCAAGATACTTTTTCTGCAGCAATCCAATACTCTCTTACTGATGCTTCTACCTGGAACGAGGATAAAATACCTAGTACCAGAAAGAATTGGATAATAGCCCTATTGCTATACCTAAAATTAATAATCATCTCTAATTTTATTTGTACTAAATTTGCCAAATCTATTAGATTTTAGAATAGGGCAAGAAGCGATAAGACTAAAGCTTCTAATGATTTGGCCAGATAAATTTCTCTAGAAGTATATCAGAATTAAAATTGCCCTCTAATTCCTATTAAAAGGGCGCGCCCAGGGCGTGGTGCAAAAGCTTTTAGATATGAAGTATGGAGACGCACATCCTCATTCATTAAATTTTTACCTTGTAGAAAAACTGTAAGCTTAGTAGACCGATTCATTTTCATAGTATAACCAGCAGTTAAATTTATCATCGTGTACCCACGAGTACTTGTTTCTACAGCTGCAGTTTTATTTTGTTTTAATACATGGGTAGTCATTAAATTAAGTTTCCAAGGACCAGCTCTATGATTCCACTCTAGCCCGAACCTTTGTGGAGTAGTGCGGGGAACATTGCCATTATTATGATTTAGTCTTGCCCGTACATAATCTGTAAACAAACGCAAGTCTAGTACCTTAGGCTTAAAAATAAATTTTATCTATGCTTCTACGCCATAAAAAGTTGCACCTCTCTGAGTAACATTCTGAACTAGAAGCTCTCCGTCTGGGTCTGCATCCCCTTCTTCATCAACACGGTCTGCAATACCATTACTATCAGCATCCGCGCTAGCCCAATATATATAGTTCTCATAATAGTTATAAAAGAAATTGGTCTGCCATCTTATCCCACCCGAGGTTTTGCTCAATGTAAAATCAAGATTATTTGAGGTTTCTTTTTTAAGTCTCTGGCTGCCAGTTTGGAATGTTTCTGTGGCATGGTGCGCGCCACTTGTATAGAGCTCTTCTGTTGCCGGTGCACGCTGCCCTCTCGTTCCAGTGAGTCCGATACTATATCCATCTACGGGTTTCCATTTCCCACCAATCGATACGCCATAAAGGTCATACTTACGAGAATCGTTAGCAGACTTTGGATCTACTGATGCATGCTCATAACGCCCGCCTACATCAAGATGAAAATTATTCCAATGTCGTTCTTCAATCAGAAAAACACTGGTATTTCGTGAGTTTGTTTTTGGTACGATCGTTTCTTCTCCTATTGCAGAAAAATCGCGATCTTTAACCTGGACACCAATTACGCCTTTGAAACCTTTTACTGGTCTATGTGTAAGCTCGGCTCGACTATCGATTCCCTGATTTCTAAAAACCGATCCCAACTCGCCTGAACCTTCAAACTCTGAATGCCGGTAATCACTATACCCCATCTTTACTTTCAATTTTTCAAAGCCAATGACAGGACGGTTTAATTCTCCAGCTATATCATAACGATTCTTTACAAGATCAATCCTCGGAGCCTCTTCACTGGGAACACCATATTTACTTTCCGATCGTGAAAGTGACCCCCCTATATATCCTCTTGAGCCTAAAATTGAGCCGCCAATGGACCCTCCTCCCGAATTTGTACCGCTATTCTTGACCTTACCTCTTTTGCCGTGGTCTGGTTCATTTCTATTTTGATTTCCAGGAATACCGTAATCATTAGTTTTTCTTCTGAAACCACTGGCGTTTAACGATATATGATTACCAATACTTCCACTTGCATTAAAAGATCCTGACTTCTCTTGTGTAGATGTATTTCCACGCGCTCCAAAAGTACCAGTTAATTTCTTAAATATCCTCCTAGGAATCTTGTCAGTAACTACATTAACTACCCCGCCTATTGCACCCCCTCCATACATGAGTGTTGATGGGCCGCGTAGGATCTCTATTTTTGATGCATTGATTGATTCAACTGTGACAGCATGATCTGTGCTGAGAGACGAAACATCCAGCGTATCTATACCATTTTCCAAAATCATAATTCGTGGGCCATCCAGCCCCCGAATAAGCGGTCTACCCGCTCCAGGCCCAAAAGAACTAGAAGCAACACCGAGCTCTCCTGATAGAGTATCTCCCAGACTTGTTTCTTGTTTGTATCGTAATCGATCACCTTCTAATATAGAAACTGGCTGCGCCATATCTAATTCAGAATGATTCCCAAATGGGCTGGCCATTATTGTAACTTCTGGTAACGCTGTTTCTTTATGATTATCATCAGCTTGTACATTTTGAATACTTAGTTTCATACAAACTAAAACTAAAACTAAAACAGCTAATTTTTTTAATACTGCCAAAACAGGCTCTGCTTTATACCAAACAAAATATCTGGTTCTCATAAGCAAAAAATAATGAATTAATAGCAACATAGTTGCATTAATTAAGGAAACACCTTTTAGGCTTTGTAACACTATAACCCCCACATCAAACAATTACGTAAGTTATGGTTTAAATGCATTATCTCAATAAAAGGCAATGCATCCAGACCACCAGATCAAAAACAAATTGAGCTGAAACTACGCTAGCGGGGGCGCCCGTTTGAGGTATATCGATAAGAAGTGAAAATGAACATGTCTCCTTCTTAATTCGCGCAACCATCCCTGTTTCATTTGATCAACAGAGAAAATAGTCAGGATTAAGAAGATAATGCTAAATGCAGTTAAGGCCAAACAATCAAGACATAGTTGATCAAGATCAGTGTCTTCCTGATCATGATTGTTACCCACCTGAGATAGATTAATAATATCCGTGTCATTAACATGTGTTAATTCATGTGCCGCTTGGAAGACAGGCACCGATATGATAGCTATGGCTAGAATAAGGTATAGAGAACTTCTTCGTATCATTACAGATCTTATTAGTATTAATTAAATTATGCGCACTCGGCACACAGCCCCTTTACAGTCAACTCTACTTCATGAGACTGGTAGCCTGGTGGCAAAGGTGAGCTATATTTTGCCTTTACATCGCTTAGACATGTAACTGCTGCACAAATCGAACATTTAAAATGAGCGTGCTGGTGTAAGCCCGTATAAATATTAGTACGAAAGCGCCATTTCCGGTCACCACTTATTACCTTATGAGCCAGATCTTTTTTATTTAACCACTCAAGGATACGGTAAAGTGTGACTCGATTAATCGCACTGTCATCACCTAATTTTTCTTCAATTTCATGGTGTGAGATAGCCTTCTTCTCAGCAAGCAAAATACCAAGAACAAGAACCCTTCCACGAGTTATTCGATCACCGGTATGGCGGATCATTTCTTCTGCCTGTTCATAGAAATTAGTTAGCATTTTATTTTGCGCAACTTAGTTGCATTTAATATAAACGTTTAACCTAAAAATTGCAAGCCACTTGTCTCTAAGAAAAAAGGAAACTCCGAAAGATGCTGAACCAGCAGAAAATAGCGTCACATTATAAATATAATAAAGAAGAGAAGTACTATGTACTGATATTATCAAGACAAATGAAGCAAGCTAGATCGATTACTACTATTTTACAAAGGTAGTCTCAAGAACGCACCGAAAAATTCCTTTACCATTTTCTTCGATGCATACATGGCCACTGATAATTAGAAAGAATAGTTATCAACACTATTATAAGGATAATTATCTCTCAATAACTTACTGAAAACAGAGTAAGATTTATTTGAGCATGGTTAAATATAGTAAACTTAATTTTATTCTTCAGAAGATTTACAGCTGGTTCTCTTGTCCACAGTAACTGTGGATAAGTTTGTGGATAAGTTGCATTTAAAGTCGTTAAGCTACCATTTAATAAGGATATTTATTAATTAGATTAAATTTTAAACTAAGAATTTATTGTTTAAAAACAATAGGTTATTTTAACAATCAAGACCCATGCGGGTTTGCGCCATATGTTTATGCAATAAAGGCATTAAATGTGGACTACTACGTAGAATCTCTATCAAGCTGTACCTCTATATGACCCTATATAGACCCATTGATCCAATTTGTCGTCTGACACACAGGCATTTTTTGACCCATCGATATTTATTCTCGATTGACTGACAGGAAATATCTGACTCTTTGGTGTAATGACAAGAAAGCCAACCTTAAGCGGGTAGGTAAAAAGGCAAAGACTGTCAATAATAATTAATATATGAAGAGAAGGTAGTAATTAAACTTAGAAATTAAATTGTTAACGGACAACTTAGACTAAAAAATTAAATATGATGAATCGGTAGAACAACCCTTAATCATTATTCATTACTAACAAATTTACTTAAAAATCTAATTTTTATCAGCAGCAGCAGCAGCAGCAGCTCCCATCAGCTGCGCTTTCGATTTTCTACCAGGGGCTGCAGGAGGAATATACCCAGCTATCCGGCAACTAGTTCCTTCAATTGTCTTCCCCTTCTCATGCCTAATTAAATGGCATGTCATTATCTCTCCCTTCGTAGCAAGCTCTTCCAAATGAAGACGAACATTAGCGAGAGAAATGCCTGTAGCGGTAGCAATCTCCATATCAAGCTTTTCACCATTCTTTTTCAGGTACTGTAGAATTTCATCCATAGGGTCATCACTAAAACATTTTGGTGGATAGGTCTCTAAATTGTATCTATGATACTGCCAATTAATTTATACAAATTTTCTGATTATATTCAGACAGCCATGAATAGCTTGAAGGCGGCGCTGCTAACCCTTATACAAATTAAATCTGGAAGCCTGTAATTCTACCATATTTTTATTTATCTGAGTAATCTGTTCTCTCTATATCAACAAAGATCGGGCCTATTGATTCATTGCTACTAACATCATACTAGTACATCTCACAAAAAATAAAGAGAACCAGGTTGGGCAAATACTCTAAGCGGGCTTGATAGATTAGGCCATAAAAAGATAGCTACTTATAGGCAGCCTCATTGGAACAACCTGCTTCAGAATACCTCGCGCGCATGAAAATATATCCGTTATACTTTGCTCAAGGTTAGACTTCCCCTAAATTGTAATAATAAAAATTAAAAAAATCGCAAGTCGTCATGGATGACAGCTTGTTTTCAACAACTCTAGGATACTCTTCTAATTTTTCTATGGCCTCAGGATCAAAGAAAATTATTATTGCAGCATTAATAGGCAATGCGCTGATTTCCATAACGAAATTTGTTGCCGCAAGTATAACTGGCAGCTCTGCTATGTTATCAGAGGGAATCCACTCTGTAGTCGATACAGGAAATCAGATTCTTCTTCTCTACGGATTAAAACGTGCAGCACAGCCTGCAAGTCCACAGTTTCCATTTGGGCATGGAAAAGAAATATATCTATGGAGCTTTGTTGTTGCCATTCTAATTTTTTCTGTTGGTGCTGGAGTTTCGATTTATGAGGGCGTTTATCATATCCGTCATCCCTCCGCACTACATGATCCTACAATTAATTATATTGTGCTTGGACTTGCTATGATTTTTGAAGGAGGCGCTCTTTATTTTGCCTTGAAAGAATTTAATAAAGTCAGGGGACCATATAGCTATGTTGAAGCTGTCCAACGGGGAAAAGACCCTTCTATGTTCGTGGTTCTATTTGAAGACTGCGCCGCTATGCTTGGATTATTTGTGGCCCTTGTAGGAATCATATTGGCACAAATTACGGGAGATCCATTATGGGATGGAGTTGCCTCTGTCATTATCGGACTAATTCTAGCTTTCACTGCTGCTTGGCTGGCTCATGAAACAAAAGGTCTCCTGATCGGAGAGGCCGCAAATAAAGACATAGTCGAGGGTATACATAAAATCGCATCAGAGCAGGAATCAATTGAAAAAATAAATGAGGTTCTTACACTACATATGGGTCCAGAATTTATTCTGGTTAATATGAGTATTTCTTTCAAGAGTCATCTGCCTGTTGGTAACATAGAAAAAGCAATAGAAATTATCACAAAAAATATTAAAGAAGAATTCCCTATAGCAAAGAAAGTCTTTATTGAAGCTGAACCAGCCAAATTAGAACCTAATAAAGACTCAATTTAATACCGCAACATTTTGACCATGCACTAAACCCTAATAAAACTCTTTTGCGACAATCCGTCGCACTCAAAAAATAAGAAGTTATGCTAGAATCTGCGGCCATTCTGATAAATTAGTTATTTTTTTGATTGATTTGTCAGACCTAATTAATTTGACTTTAACTAAGCTTTAAGGAGTATACATTTGATCTTGAAAACACTATTTACGGCGTTACTATCCTGTAACCTTTTTTTCTTTTCTTCTGTTTCATTCGCAGAAGAGCCTATTAAACCGATTAAAGCAGCCGTACCTAAAGATAAGGGGATGGTTGAGCTAGGAAAAATGCTATTTTTTGATCCGCGCCTGTCTAAATCTGGATTTATTTCCTGTAATTCTTGTCATAATCTAAGCATGGGCGGGACAGACAATATAAAAACCTCTATAGGACATAAATGGCAACAAGGTCCTATTAATGCGCCAACAGTACTAAATTCCAGTATGAATTTAGCTCAATTCTGGGACGGTCGTGCCAAAGGCTTAAAGGAACAGGCAGGAGGACCAATTGCCAATCCCGGTGAAATGGCATTTACTCATAAGCTAGCTGTAGATGTTTTACATTCCATTCCACAATACCGTGGCCGTTTTAAACAAGTATTTGGAGCAGAAAATATTTCTATAGATATGGTAACGGACGCTATTGCGGCATTTGAAGAAACTCTAGTTACACCTGATTCAAGATTTGATAAATGGCTTAAGGGCGACAAAGAAGCTATTGATCAAGCCGAGCTAGAAGGTTATAAATTATTTAAAGAAAGTGGCTGCGCTTCTTGCCACCATGGTACAGCTGTTGGTGGAGCCTCTTTCCAAAAACTGGGAGTTCTCGCCCCCTACAAAACTACAAGTAAGGCAGAGGGGCGTAAAGAGGTAACCGGTAAAAATACAGATCGTTTTGTATTTAAGGTGCCAACTCTTCGTAATATAGAACTAACTTATCCCTATTTTCATGATGGTGCAGTAGCCACCTTAGAAGAGGCAGTGAATAAAATGGGCCAGTTACAACTAGGGATTGATTTTAGTACTGAAGAAAATGCTAAGATCGTGGCATTTTTAAAAACATTAACTGGAAAGCAACCTGATTTTAAATTGCCAGCCCTTCCACCTTCCGTAAATGAAACTCCGAGACCCGTACCATTTGATTAATGTATTAGAATAGGTCTACTCTAAATACAATTGGCAACCTTAAGGTTGCCAATTGTATTTTAGGTAAGACAAATCAAATAAATTAATATGAATAAACTATTATTAATTCTAATTCTGACAATCATCAGCAGTAATGTATTAGCCGATTGGACACTTGTGCGAACCGGGAAAGAGTCCGATGAATATGTAGACTCAGCAACTATCCGCATATCAGGCAATCTAGCCAAGATGTGGAGCCTGACAAATATCTCAAAAAATATAAAAAATATAAGGCCGGGAGAAAAAGCTTTTGCTGTTAAAACAGTGCGCGAATATGACTGCAAAGAGCATAAAAGCAGAGCACTTTTTGTTGCTTGGTATAACGATTATATGGGAACTGGTGGAATTGAGCGTTCGTCTGAAAGTCCTGATGCAAAGTGGAAAGAAGTAACGCCAGGTATCAGAGAGTCTAGCTGGAAAATAGCATGTGGAAAATAGAGTAATTTAGAATAATTCAGAGTTTTAGTCTGGAGGACTAAACTGCCTATTATTTAAATTATATTTACTCTTACCCCAACATTGACCGCCTTCAAAAGTAGAAGATATTACGCTTTTATCCTGAATTTCAAATGTAGTTTCGCAAGTAATTCTTTCTTCTATCAATCCAAACATAGCTGTATCTGATTTAGAGTACATTAGAAATCTACTATCTCCAGACCCATGAATCTTAGATGGGATACCCCACGTTCTAATTAATTCAGCTTCAGGTATTCCATGATAAGACTCGACTATGCTGTTATAGGCTGTAAACGTTGCGCAGCCAGATAATATAAACCCAAATAATGCTATTATTTTCATCGTTATTAATTGCAAACCTATTAGTCACAGTTATTCTTCGCGGGCAGTTGTATATTATTGAGAACCAACTTTTAGTATAAAGCAGATATTTTATGGATATTTTATGGATATTTTACGCTAGAAGTAGAAAACTGGTAGCAATTCAAAAAAAAATGAGCAGGCTGTTAAGCCTAACTCATTGAATTAATGGTGGCGAATCAGGGATTTGAACCCCGGACCAACGGATTATGATTCCGCTGCTCTAACCACTGAGCTAATTCGCCACTTGAAACTACCTTTACTAAAAACGCCCTATGATTATAGAGAACATCATCAGGGCGCTAATTGTAACCCGAAATAAACTTGTTTGGCACTGTTACTGTGCGCACGTTTGGGCGATATAAAGATTTAATACGATTATTCTACAATACTCCTACAGAATTCTTGCATCCCATCTTGGCATTAAATCAGCCTTGCTTTATCGCGACATATGCTAAGCACCTGTATAATCTATTTATGAAATTTGATGTTGTAATCATTGGGGGTGGAATTGTTGGCTCAAGCTTGGCCCTAGCACTTAAAGATAGCGGCCTAAATATAGCATTGATCGAATCACGCCCCCCCTCCACCTTCCCTGACGATAAAAGCTGGGACAATAGAATCTATGCAATTAGCCCTGGTAGTGTCTCATTTCTAGAAGATCTAGAAGTTTGGACAGCAATTAACAAAGATCGAATTACTCCAGTCCATGACATGGAGATATTTGGTGATGATGATTCTGCACGTCTAAATTTCAGCGCTTACGATGCAGGAATGACAGAACTAGCATTTATAGTTGAAAACCGACAACTGCAAACAGCGGCATGGAATGAACTGGAAAAACAGAGCGCAAAAATAGAAATTTTCTGTCCTATGCAATGCACTTCCATAGAATGGGATGAAACTCATGCTAGTGTTCAGCTGTCAGATGGACAGTTATTACAAACCGCCCTTGTTATTGGTGCGGATGGTGTAAATTCGTGGGTACGAAATCAAGCAAAAATTGAAGTCTCGCAACACTCATATCAACAAAATGGAATTGTGGCAAATTTCAGTACAGAATTATCTCATCAGAATATTGCCCGTCAATGGTTCCGTCGTGATGGGATACTCGCCTTATTACCTTTACCTAGCAAAATGGTATCTATGGTGTGGTCAGCAAATGAAGAACAGTCTACTCGCCTAAATAGCTTATCTGAGGAAGAAGTCTGCCAACAGGTTGAAGAGGCCTCTAGTCATTCCCTAGGCAAGTTACAACTCATTACTAAGCCTGTTTCTTTTCCACTAAACTCTGTACATGTAAAGAATTTGATAAGCCCTCGTCTCGCACTTATAGGAGATGCTGCTCACGGCATTCACCCTCTTGCTGGGCAGGGTGTAAATCTTGGCCTACGTGACGCACGTAAATTAGTATCAACTATTATTGAACGGGGAGCCAGATCTGATTGTGGCGATTATATGCTGCTTCGCCAGTACGAGCGGGCGCGAAAGGAAGATATTCTAGCGATGGAGTTTGCTACAGATAGTTTACAAAAATTATTCAGCAATAAAAATCCAACACTTACTCGTCTCCGTAATTTAGGACTGGGACTCACTAACGAATTTCCATTATTAAAAAAACGTCTCATACAGCATGCACTAAATTAAGAAATTAATATAATTATTCATAAATTTGACTACGTGATATGCACATTAAAATACTATTTTTCTCTCTACTAATATTTATATATTCTGGTATAGCGAACGCGGATGAAGCATCATTAAAAAAATCACTCGCCCCTTATTTTCCCAATGAAAAAATTGAAGTACTAAAGAAGATTCCTTCTCTACAGCTATATGAAATCACGGTTGGAGATCAGATTTTGTATGTTGATGAGAAGGCAAAATACTTGTTTTCTGGCCATCTTTTTGATTTAAAGAATGAAAAAAATCTCACTGAAGAACGTTTACAAGAAATAAAAAGTGCGCGAAAGGTGGATATTAATTCTCTACCCTTTGAATATGCAATTCAAGAAGTTAAAGGGAACGGAAAACGGAAACTTGTTATTTTTTCTGATCCTAATTGCGGCTACTGCAAGCGCCTAGAAAAAGAGTTGATTCATATTAATAATGTCACAATTTACACATTCCTCTACCCGATTCTCAAGGGATCCAAAGAAATTTCTGAAACAATATGGTGTTCAGATGATAAGCTAAAATCCTGGAATAATTTCATGCTAAATGGTACAACTCCTACCGGAAGAAATTGTGAGGCACCAATTGATGTGCTCCTCAAAATTGGAAAACAGCATGGATTTAATAGTACTCCGACAATAGTTTTCGCTAATGGAAAAGTTGTACCGGGAATGATATCTGCAGAAATAATTGAGAAAAAACTAAATGAGTCTACAAACTGATTAGGCAGGAAAGGCAACTTATTGAATTAAACCTTTCCGCCCATAATTTTTTGGCATGAGTACCCACATTTTTCCAGTTTGTTTCATTTTTCCGGCCTGGTCTGCAGCTTCTTTCCCGAAGCCCCAAAAAAAATCTCCACGAACACCACCTTTGATGACACCACCGGTATCTTGAGCTACCATTAACCGATCAAGTTTCTTACTACTATTAGGCCATGTGGTTGAAAGAAATACTGGCGCGCCCTGTGGGACAGCACGAGGATCAATTGCAAGGCTTCTTCCTCCAGTTAAGGGAACTCCAAGCGCCCCAATTGGCCCCGATATGCCTGCAGGTAGTTCACGAAAAAAAACATAGCTTGGATTCTGATGTAGCAGTTCATTCAATTTTTTAGAGTTCCTTATACCCCAAGCTTTAATTCCTTGCATAGAGGCCTTAGCCAAAGGTAGCTCTCCGCGTTTAACCAGTAATTTCCCAATAGATTGATAGGGATGGCCATTTTGATTATGGTAACCTACCCGCACAATCTCACCACTGTCCATTTCTATCCGTCCTGATCCTTGAATTTGCAGGAAAAATAACTCAACAGCATCCTCAACCCATAAAAGTTCATGCCCTTGTAAAGGAGATGGGTCACTCTCGATCTCTGCACGACTGTAATAGGAAACTATTTTTTGACCTTCTAGTCTCCCTCTTAACCGTAAATGTTTAAGCTTTGGGTGTGCATTTCCCAAATCTACAACAAGTAACTCTTTGGGCGACTTATAGAGAGGGAAACGATATCGATCTGATAATTTACGACTGCCTTTTAATAAGGGCTCATAATAACCAGTAATAAGGCCATCACTGCTACCATTAGAATTTAATACCTGATGTGGCTTAAAATTATGTTCAAAGAATTTATGTAATATAGCGTTATCATTTCTCGGTATTGAGGTCGCAAGTTCACAAGGTCTCATCCATAGCTTCTGATTCCTTAAAACTCTACAGCTCTGTAAAAAAGCATCTAAAGCTAGACGAATGTCGTCGCCCCTCCACCCGGGCAATGTATTCCAATTAGTTACTTTTAATGTTGCCACATCTGGTGAGACAACATGAGGCGGAATAACTCGTGAGACAGTATGAGGTGGAACTACTGGTGTTAGCGACCCTTTTGGATCAGAAAAAGGAATTATTGGTCCAGTTGAGCACGCATTAAGAAACAGTATAAGTGTGGCACTATAAAATCTTAATTGGTTTTTCATTGAATATTAGTTAAAGTTGTACTTTATAAATATACAGGAATCATTAAAAAATGTGGGTAATACTATTAGAAATATTTGTGGCAGTAACATTAGCATTCATTATCATATGGTGGACTGTCCCTCGAAAGAAAAATGATAAGAAGAAAGACTGATATTAAATATTAAAATATCCCTGGTTCCTACTAGTATCTACAAATACAATTTATATTCATTTATGATTCCCTGTTAAGGAGCATAATAAATCTCTACTCTCTTATAGTTAGTAGCAGATTAATTCTGTGTAAAGAATTTCATAGTAAGCATTCCCAGTACTGTCATCATCAGCGAACCAAAAATATGAGAAGAAATAATGGCGAAAGCCCAGCTATACTGCTCGCGTAATAACAACGTAACAGTTTCAACAGAGAATGTAGAAAAAGTAGTCAGGCCACCTAAAAACCCAGTAATAATAAACAACCGAGCCTCTGTAGGTACTGTGGTGTTCTGAAAAAAATATTCGGCTGCTATGCCGATGAAATAGCAACCAATCAGATTTGCCGCCAAAGTACCCAAAGGAAGAATCGGGAAGATTGCGTTTAACATCAAACCAAATCCCCAGCGAAGCCATGCTCCTAATGCCGCACCCACTCCTATTGCAATTAACGCGTAGACACCCATTCGCTACCCAGAAATTAATAATTTTTGAAGATACAGTAATAATAAGCACTGATTATCATATCGGAACCCACATAAAGTTCATGCGAGCATGGCCCTTAATTCTTACTTTCTCGTAACATTTCAGCTGCATGTTTACGGGTAGTCTCTGTAATTTTCACACCACCCAACATACGTGCGATTTCTTCTATTCTTTCCTCATCCTTAAGTACAGTAACATGGCTCAGAACATTTCCACCATTATCCGAATCACCAAATTTAGCTACCTGCCATTGCTGATTACCTGCAGAAGCAACTTGCGCTAAATGTGTAACACACATCACCTGACGTTCTATCCCTAATTTTTTTAAAAGCTCTCCGACAATCTCTGCGACTCGCCCGCCTATACCTGCATCAATCTCATCAAATATTAACGTTGGTACTACACTAACCTCACTAGTAATAACCTGTATCGCGAGACTTATACGGGACAATTCTCCACCAGATACAATTTTTGCTAAAGGACCCAAGTTCATACCCTGATGAGGAGACACTTCAAACTCAATTTTCTCCATGCCGTGTACATTTCCTTGCTCCAAAGGCACCTGCTTAACTGAAAATTTTCCACCTTCCATCGCTAAAGTCTGCATAGCAACAGTCACCTGCTGAGTAAGCTTTTGGGCCGCGCCATCTCTCACTGTACTCAATTTTTTTGCAAGCTTAAGGTATATATCTTTAGCAATTGCCTCCTCCTTTATCATCGCTTTGCCATCACCAATTTGATTAAGTCCATCTAATTTATTAGTAAATATTTTTAATAAATTAGGTATTTCATCCGGGACAACACGATATTTTCTAGCGGCAGCATGAACAACAGTTAGCCGTTCTTCCATTTCTTGCAAAACTTTTGGATCTAGCTCAAGACCCTGTTTATACCGTTCCAACTCATAGACTGTTTCTTGTAATTGAATTTGCGCAGAATCCAGCATATCAAGCACACCTTTTAGGTCGGCATCGTATTGGAGCAAACCTTTTAAATGAGAGACCACTAAATTAATCTGAACAAGAGATGCAGATTCACTCTCTGATAAAATCTCTAAGCATTTATGAACAGCCTCTATTAGGCTTGCGGAATGAGCTAATCTACTATGATCAGACTTAAGGGTCTGCCACTCATTAGGGGAAAAATTTAATGACAAAAGCTCTCGACTTTGTAATTCCAGCTCCTCTCGCTCCTGCTCAAAGGAAGTGGTATTCTGCTCCCATTCTATACGTCTCTTTTGTAAGCCCTGCCAACGAAGAAAACTAGTAGCCACCTCCTTTACAAGCTCACCACCTCCAGAGAATCTATCTAATAAGTCCCGTTGCTCTTCAGTACGTAATAATGATTGATGCTCATGCTGTCCATGTATATCGACTAGTTTTCCCCCTGCCATACGTAGTTGCTGTAGGGTTACAGGACGACCATTAATAAAACCACGGGAGCGCCCGCCAGCTTCTATGATCCGACGCATTAAGCATACATTTACTTCATCCCCATGCCCTTCTAGATCATTTTCGCGTAGCCAAACCAGTAATTCTGGAGATTCACTCACATCAAACTCTGCACTTATTTCAGCACGCTTACTACCATTGCGCACCTGACCTGCATCGCTGCGTTCACCTAATGAAAGTGAAAGTGCATCTATCAAGATCGATTTGCCTGCCCCAGTTTCTCCTGTAAGAACAGTGAATCCTCGGCCAAACTCCACCTCCATCCTATCAACAATAACAAAATCTCGAATGTTTAAGAACCTTAGCATAGTGATAAAGAAACGACTTATTTTTAGGAAAACCCACTCCACCCAAGCTTCTCTCGCAACATACGATAGTAGCTGTGACTAGAGGAGTGAAGTAACCTTGCAGTATGAGGAGATCGGCGAATTACTACCTTATCACTTTTATTTAAATTGAAATGAGAATGGCTATCTGAATGGATACGAGCACCTCCAGCACGGTGCATCAAAATTTCAACCGTAGCCTCGGGCCCTACTACGATGGGTCGGTTACTTAATGTATGCGGGCTAACTGGTACTAAAGCAATCAAATCGAGCCTAGGATGTAAAATCGGCCCCCCACATGATAGGGCATAAGCTGTAGAACCTGTAGGAGTAGCGACTATCAGGCCATCTGATCGTAAAGAATATACATACCCTCCATCAATATGTACTTCAAACTCAATCATGCCTCTACCATTCCCCCTATTTACAGCCACATCATTGAATGCTAAAGCACTAAATAAATTATCCTTACCACGTATCACTTCAGCAGAAAGCAACATCCGCCTCTCAGTAACATAATTACCTTCAAAAATAGAACTTAAGGTCTCTAGCATGGTCTCAATAGAAAGGTCTGTGAGAAACCCAAGCCGACCCTGGTTAATTCCAACCAGCGGCACATCAAAAGGAGCCAACCGGCGTGCAATATTGAGCATAGTGCCATCACCACCTAGAACAATTGCCAAATCAACCTTCACACCAATTTCATCTAAAGTCAGTATAGGATATTTTTTTCCCGGAATATTTGACGCAGTAAGACTATCCAATACCACAATAAGATTGCGGCTTTCTAAAAACTTTCCTAGACGCAGAAGTGGCGCCATAATTTCAGGATTCTTATACTTACCAATTAGAGCTATAGTTTTAAATAAAGAATTCATTACAAAGTTAAATATGAACCAATCATAATATAAATTTAGTGGAGCTACCTTCATGATTAAACCATATTGGGCATCACGTGACAAAGAATTCAGATTCAGAATAAAAAATTTTTTTACTTATCCTTTGGTCCAAGACCCTCAGTCCTCGTGTAGAATATTTCAATGCTTAATGAACGCGCCAAAATCTTACTAAAAACATTAATTGAACTCTATATCAGAGAAGGTCATCCAGTAGGGTCTCATTCGCTTTCCAAATTCCCAGGATTGAATCTAAGTCCTGCTACCATACGTAATGTTATGGTAAGCCTTGAGAAAATGGGTTTTGTTAGTAGTCCTCATACCTCCTCTGGACGAATCCCTACTCCACTTGGCTATCGATTATTTGTGGACACCTTACTGGTTGTAAAGCCTCTTGACTCTATTGAAATTCATCATCTAGAAAATCAATTGCCTCCAAATACTCCATCTCGTTTGATTAACTCAGCATCTCAGTTATTGTCTGAATTAACACATTTTGCAGGCATAGCTGTAACCTCTAAACACAACAATACAGTATTTCGTTATATTGAATTCATGACCTTATTTGAAAAACGAGTTCTACTCATTATTGTCACTCCTGAAGGCGACGTACAAAACCGAATAATCTTTACTGATAAAATATATAGTCAAGCAGAATTAATAGAAGCTGCTAACTTCATCAACCAAAATTATGCTGGCTGCGCATTAAAAGAAATTCGGAGCCGCCTCCGTAACGAACTGAAGAAATTACATCGCGACATGAGTAGCCTTATGACCACAGCTATTGAGGCAAGTAGTGAGGCAATTAATGATAGTAGTGAGATTATGGTAGTGACGGGTGAACGCAGACTACTTGATGTACAAGATTTATCAAGTAATATGGTAAGCTTAAAAGAGCTATTTAGTCTATTTGAGCAAAAAACTGCGTTACTACGATTATTAGAATTTAGCCAAAAAGCACAAGGCGTACAGGTATTTATTGGGGGCGAATCAGATATGGCGACTCCAAATGAAATTAGCGTTATTACTGCACCCTACGAGGCAGATGGAAAAACTATTGGCACAGTTGGTGTAATTGGTCCTATTCGAATGGCTTATGAACGTGTTATTCCAATTGTAGACGTAACAGCTAAGCTGCTTTCCAACGCGCTATCCCACCATTAATTTAGCTGATGCGATCCATCTATACTGTTTTAAATTCAACATTCTAAATACCATTAAAAATGAACCCAATGTCTTCTCAATCTAATTACCAACATGGATCTTCTAGTAAGACTGGTATCTTGCTCGTAAATCTTGGCACTCCAGATGCCCCGACCGCGAAAGCTCTGAAACCGTACCTTAAAGAGTTTCTAAGTAATTCAAGAGTAATTGAAATTCCTAAGTGGGTCTGGTGGCCAATACTAAATATTATCATCCTAAATACTCGCCCCAAGAAATCTGCAGAGAAGTATTCTTTAGTTTGGACAAAAGAGGGCTCACCGTTGAGAGTCCATACTGAGCGACAGACCAAATTGCTGCTAGAGCTCATTGGAGAGCGTATGAAACCAGCCCCATTGGTAGAATATGCTATGAGTATAGGAAACCCATCTATTTCAGAAGTACTAGCACGAATGAAACAACATGGTTGCGAACGTATCTTAGTATTACCGCTCTACCCTCAATATGCAGCTAGCAGCACTGCAGCAGCACTTGACGGTGTATTTGACCAGTTAAGAAAAATGCGAAATGTCCCAGCTATCCGGACGGTCAAACATTACCATGACCATCCTGGTTATATTAGTGCTCTCGCACAAAATGTACGTGATTATTGGATGAAGAATGGAGAACCAGATAAGCTGGTCATGAGCTTCCACGGTGTACCGCGATTCAGCTTGGACAAGGGAGATCCTTACCATTGCGAATGCCAGAAAACAGGCAGACTTTTAGCCGAAGAACTTAATTTGGATGCAGAAAGATTCCAAATTTGCTTTCAGTCCCGTTTTGGTCGGACTGAATGGTTAAGACCATATACAGCGGAAATACTAGAACAACTTGGCAAGAATAATACTAGAAGAATCGATGTAATTTGTCCCGGTTTTGTTTCTGACTGCCTTGAAACACTGGAAGAAATAGCTATAGAAGGAAAGGCCACATTCATTCAAGCTGGAGGTCAAGAGTTTCATTATATCCCTTGCCTTAATGAACGTGACGATTGGATACATGCCTTAACTGATATCGCTCTCACTAATTTAGAGGGCTGGATTGGCTTAGAAGACTCAAAGGAAAATACTGAGCAATCACGGAAATTAGCTATTGAAATGGGGGCAAAAAATTAACAAGAGAAATAATTAGTGCAAAGATCCTAACGATTCTCTACTGCATATGGATCCATTCAACGCTCAATTCTGCTTTTATTTTTTCTGTTTTTCTCAAACCAAACTCGAACGAATTGTATAATGCCTGGAATTATTGAAATAAAAACGATCCCAAGGATGAACAAAGAAAGATTATCCTTAACTATAGGTACATTTCCAAAGAAATAACCACCAAAAACAAAGAAATTAATCCAAAATAAGCCACCAATTGCACTATATGACATAAAAGTCGTATAAGTCATATGTCCAATACCTGCAACAAATGGTGCAAAAGTACGAAAAATGGGTAGGAAACGAGCAAATATTATAGTCTTTCCGCCATGCTTCTTATAAAATAAATTGGTTCTATCTAGATGCTTGCGATTTAATATGCGCGAGTCAGTCCGTGAAAAAATCTTGGGCCCTAAATAACGCCCGATCCAATAATTTGTATTATCTCCTGCGAAGGCAGCAAGCATTAGAAGCATTACCAGAAACTGCACATCCATTACACCATTTGCTGCAACTGCACCTGCAACAAACAACAGAGAGTCTCCTGGTAGGAAGGGCATTATAACCAGCCCAGTCTCACAAAAAATAATCAAAAACAATACAAGATAAACCCAACTCTCGTAATTTTCAATCAACCAGACAAGATGGCGGTCTAAATGCAGAACGATATCGATGAAGCCGGTAAGAAGTTCCAAAATATCCCAATAAAAAACGTGACAAATCGATAATTAAATTAAGGCACAGCCTCTTCTTTTGTCTCTTTCTTTTCTATTTTAACAAGATCTTCACGTGTAACACCCAGTAGCATGACTATAGGGCTTGCTACCAGCACCGCAGAATATATACCGAAACAAATGCCAATAGTAAGCGCTAGAGCAAAGTAATGTAACGCCTCACCGCCAAAAAAAAGCATTGAGCATACTGCCATCTGAGTGCAGCCATGGGTAATAATAGTGCGCGACATAGTACGGGTAATTGCATTATCAATAACCTGCTCTACTGAAGCCTTACGCATTTTACGAAAATTCTCACGTATACGATCAAATACTACTACCGATTCATTTACCGAATAACCTAGAATTGCTAGTACTGCAGCAAGTACTGTTAATGAAAACTCCCACTGAAAAAAAGCAAAGAAGCCAAGAATTATTACTACGTCATGTAAATTTGCAATAATAGCGGCAACACCAAACTTCCATTCAAAACGCATAGCAAGGTATGCAATGATTCCTAATGAAACAATCAGCAGGGCAAGCGCACCATTTTCAACTAATTCCTCGCCCACTTGTGGACCAACAAACTCTACTCGACGCATTTCTACTGTACTGTCTTCCTGACGCAATGCTTTCATCACAACCTCTGACAGCTGAGCGCTAGATATTTCAGGCTTAGTAGGCAAGCGTATTAGCACATCACTTGAATTTCCAAAATGCTGGACACTAGCATCCGGCATTCCAATGCCAGCAAGGGTATTCCGTACCTTATTCAAATCAGCAGTCTGACTGTAGCCAACTTCCATCACCGTTCCACCGGTAAAATCGACACCTAAATTTAATCCCTTAGTAACGAGAAAAAACACGGCAATAATGAAAGTTAAAAGTGAAATAGTGGTCGTATATTTACCCCAACTCATAAAGGGAATATCACGCCTGAACCTGAAAAACTCCATAGAAAACCTTTAGATTCTTACAAAATTATAGTTACCATTTAATATCACGGATATCATCGCTTGTTACTTGTCGGCTTCCATACCTGCCCAATAGGAACAGTCTCCAATTTTCGACGTTTCCCATACAATAAATTAACTAAGGAGCGTGACACCATGATTGCGCTAAACATCGAAGTCAAGATTCCCAGGCACAGCACTACTGCAAAACCTTTTATCGGACCGGAACCAAAAGCAAATAACGCGATTCCAGCAATTAGGGTGGTAATATTTGCATCCAATATCGTGCCAAATGCTCGTTCATATCCAGCATTAATTGCTGCCTGTGGCGAGATGCCAATACGCAACTCATCACGAATACGCTCATTTATTAGAACATTAGCATCGATAGCCATGCCTATTGTAAGTGCTATTGCCGCCATACCGGGAAGCGTTAAGGTGGCCTGTAAAATTGAAAGAAGGGCGATAAGTAATAATAAATTTACACCAAGCGCAGTTACCGAGATAAAACCAAAAATTAAATAATAAGCGGTCATGAAAATAGCAATGGCCGCAAAACCAAATAAAGTAGAATTAAAACCACGAGAAATATTTTCTGCGCCGAGACTAGGACCTACAGTTCTCTCTTCAATAATATCCATTGGCGCCGCTAATGCACCAGCACGTAGCAATAGTGAAATATCTCTTGCTTCCGAAATAGACATATTTCCTGTAATTTGTACCCGCCCACTAGGTATTTCTTCCTGTATTACTGGTGCAGTAATTACTTCTTTCTGATTTTTCTCAATTAGGAGTATTGCCATACGCTTCCCGACATTTTCTCGCGTCAGTTGCTTAAAGGTACGAGCACCATTATTGTCTAAATTTAAATGTACGGCCGGTCGATTATTGTTATCGAAACCTGGCTGTGCATCATTAATACGGTCTCCCGTTAACATCACCTGTTTCTTTACTAACACAGGCCCGCCACCGCGCTCGGTGTAAAGTTCTGAGTCAGAGGGATTCTGGCCGCTCAATGCTAAGCTCACATCATGCTCCTCATCAACCATGCGCAATTCCAGCGTAGCTGTTCGACCCAGGATATCCTTAGCTTTTGCAGTATCCTGTACGCCAGGTAATTGAACTACTACACGATCAGCTCCTGCTTGCTGAATAATAGGCTCGGCCACACCTAGCTCGTTAACACGATTACGCAGTGTAGTAATATTCTGCTGCACAGCAGAATCCTGCATACGTTTTAATGCTGTTTCCTTGAGAGATACTGCAAGGTGAAACTCATCTTCCAAATCGTGTTCACGCAGGCTTAGATCTTCATAATTATTCTTGATTTCATCAGTGGCTTTATCACGTGACTCAAGATCACGAAACTTCACAATAATCTGTAAGCCTTCTCTACTTACTCTCTTATAACGAATTTTCTCTTCTCTCAAGCTGGATCGTATATCAGCGCTAAAACGGTCAAGAGACTTAGAAAGCGCACCTTTCA
Source organism: Nitrosomonadaceae bacterium (assembly GCA_014237605.1). Taxonomy (GTDB): domain Bacteria; phylum Pseudomonadota; class Gammaproteobacteria; order Burkholderiales; family Nitrosomonadaceae; genus BJGV01. The sequence goes on from JAAZZR010000006.1 coordinate 27,070, forward strand.
TATCTACCTGTAACAGGAAGTGTACGCCCCCACGCAGATCAAGCCCGAGATACATTGGTAACGCACTGATATCAGTTAGCCATTGAGGAGATTCTGAAAGTAAATTTAGTGCGACTACATATCCGTTACCAAGCCCTGCCTGTAATATATCTTTTGCTTTGAGCTGAATATCCGTATCTGAGAAACGAACCTTGACACTATTTAGCTCAAATAACATTCCGTTAACCGGTATATTATTCTTCTTTAGGATACCTTCGACCCGCGCAAGCAACGAAGTGTCAGCCTTATCAGTACTACGCATAGGCGAAATCTGAATTGCTGGTGATTCGCCATAAAAATTAGGCAACGTATAAAGCAGTCCGAGCAGAACTGAAATTAAAACAATTAAGTATTTCCAGAGTGGATATCGGTTCATGTTATAGGTAAGTACAAATAAAAAGACGATAGGGAAGGAATCGCACTCCTCCTCTTATGTTTCAGCTTCACTATTATTATTTTTCTTTTCCGTTATGATTTTCTCAGCTTTATTTTTGTTATTTTTCTTTTTCATTGTACCCTTCAAGGTTTCCTTCTCAATGGTTTTCAAAGTTCCTTTTGGTAGAAGAGTTTGAACTGCTGTCTTCAAAATAAGAATCCCTATTTCTGGGGAAACTTCTAGAACCACATGGCTCTCAGTAATTTTGGTTATCCTCCCTAATTGACCGCCACTTGTTACGACCTCATCACCCTTCTGTAGACCCTCAACCATTGCCTTCTGATCTTTTGTTCGCTTTGTCTGGGGACGAATTACCACGAAGTAGAATATTGCTATGACTAACGCTATCAGAGGTAGCTCCATTAACATACCTGCTCCAGCTGGGGCAGCAGCCTGTGCATAAGCGTCACTAATCAACATAGTATTTCTCCATGGGAGTTTTCAAAGGAGATGCATTTTAGCATGATGCAACGTTAGCCTGAAATTCTTGTACATATTCCCTAAATTGACCACTCTCTATAGCAAGACGAATCTCACTCATTAATTGCTGGTAGTAATACAAATTATGTAACGTATTAAGGTGCGAACCAAGAATTTCGTTAATTTTCTGCAGATGATGTAAATAGGCACGAGTAAAATTGCGACAGGTATAGCAACCGCAATTTTCATCTGGTGGCGCTATGTCCTGACGATATTGGTGATTACGCAATTTGAGCACCCCATTCCGGGTGAATAACCAACCATTACGAGCATTACGTGTTGGCAGAACGCAATCAAACATATCCACACCCTGAGAAACGGCATTGAGAATGTCGGCTGGAGTTCCGACACCCATCAGATAACGTGGCTTGTTAACAGGTAACTGATGGACAGAATGTTTAAGAATACGTTTCATATCACTCTTGGGCTCGCCTACTGACAGCCCTCCTATAGCATACCCATCAAAATTTATATCTTTCAGCTCCGATAGAGATAAATCGCGTAGATTCTCATACATTCCACCCTGAATAATGCCAAATAACGCATTAGGATTTCCTCCATCACTATCATGAGCACACCTTGAGCGTTCAGCCCAGCGTAAACTTAACTCCATAGATTTCTTTGCCGTTGGCTCATCTGCCGGATAAGGCGTACATTCATCAAATATCATTACGATATCTGAGTTTAATGAACGTTGAATACTCATGGACTCCTCTGGAGTAAGAAAACATGCATCGCCATTTATAGGTGATTGGAATTTTACCCCTTGCTCGGTAATCTCTCTCATTTTCCCCAGACTAAAAACTTGGAACCCTCCTGAATCAGTCAGGATGGGCCTGTCCCAACCCATGAATTTGTGCAATCCTCCGTGCGCATCGATTACGTCCAAACCTGGCCGAAGCCACAGATGAAAAGTATTTCCAAGAACTATATGTGTATTGATTTCCTTTAATTCTTCTGGAGGCATTGCCTTTACCGCACCATAGGTGCCTACTGGCATAAAAGCCGGCGTCTCCACCTTTCCGTGAGCTGTCATTAAAGTTCCACGACGGGCCAAACCTTCACTAGCGTTTATCTGAAATTTCATATTTGTTTTTCTATTAACATAGCATCGCCATAACTAAGAAAGCGATAGCTCTTGTCTATCGCATGCTGATACGCCTGACATATGTTTTCCGAACCACCGAATGCAGACACTAGCATCATTAGAGTTGAGCAAGGAAAATGGAAATTTGTCAGTAATCTATCAACTACATTTAAGCGATATCCTGGTGTAATGAAAATATCTGTATCACCATAGCCAGATATTAATTTACCATTACCAGCCTTGGCCGCGGCCTCTAATGCCCGTAGTGATGTTGTGCCAACTGCAAGTACACGCCCACCTAAAGATTTTGCCAATCGGATATCTTCGACTGTTTTTTCCGGTACATAATAAACCTCTCTATGCATTTTATGATCATTAATATTATCAACTTTTACCGGTTGAAATGTACCTGCACCTACATGTAATGTTACATACGCAATTATTATTCCCATCTCACGTAACTTTAATAGCATAGCTTCATCAAAATGCAACCCGGCGGTCGGCGCTGCAACCGCGCCCTTTTCCTTCGCATAAATAGTTTGATAACGGACCTCATCCTCCTGTGTTACTTCCCTTGGGATATAAGGCGGTAATGGTAAATTACCATAATGATCAAGCAACTCAATTACAGTATTTTTGTGGTCAAAACGTAATATGTAAAAGTCATTCTCTCGCCCTAATACTGTTACTGGAATCACTTCAGAGAGTTTAAATGTGGAACCATCTTTAGGAGGATGACTTGCACGTATCATCGCAAGCACACAATGCTCATCCAAAATACGCTCCACCATAACTTCTAACTTGCCACCACTTTCTTTCTCGCCAAACAAACGCGCCTTAATCACACGTGTGTCATTAAATATGATTACATCACCAGACTGCATAAATTTAGGAAGATCAACAAACATTGCATCTTGCAAGGCTCCCTTTTTTCCATCCAAACACAGCATTCGACTCCCTGCACGTTTCGTAATTGGGAACTGAGCAATTAGCCCTGGCGGCAGAGAGAAATTAAAATCCTGAGTTTTCATCCGATATATTATAACGGCGTACTATATATCTACCCATATTGGTTGCAACTTCATATGTTCTTTACTTTAGTTATGATCTTATAGCCATAATATAGATGAAAAATTCTCTGCAATAATTAACTTGGTAATTACATAAAATATAGACCGTATATATGTCACAGTATCTCTAAATGCAGGACTATGAATCCTAAAATCAACCATGTAAAAAATGCCGTTGTTATGGCTATTATTTTGCTAACCAGCAGAGGAATATATGCACAAGAAATCATAACAATTGCAAATGACCTGATATCACCATTCAAAATTAGCGGGTATGTTGAAGCATATGGTTCTACTGCTTTGAACAATCCTCCTAATAACAGGAAACCATCTCTATTTGTAAGCCATAACCGAAATAATGAGCCAGCAGTAAATCTGGCATTCTTAAAAACAGAATATGACACTGAAAATATTAAAGCCAATTTTGCATTGGCTGTAGGCACCTACATGCGTGCTAATTATGCAGCAGAATCAGGCTTACTGAAGAATCTCTATGAGAGCAGCATTGCACTAAAAGTCTCAAGAAAAAATAATACATGGATTGAAATGGGTGTTTTTTCTTCCCATATTGGATTTGAAAATGCTAAAGGTAGTGATAACTGGACTTTAACAAGGAGTCTCACAGCTGAAAATATCCCCTATTATGAATCCGGTGCAAGAATTAGCCATACTTCAAATGATGAAAAGTGGTTTATGAGTTTACTCATTCTAAGTGGATGGCAGCGTATTAAACCTGTTGATGGAAATACCCTTCCCTCATTTGGAACACAAATTACTTACAGCCCTTCTTCAAGGATAACTTTCAACAGCAGTACATTTATTGGTACTGACTCACCTAATCAGAGAAGGTTGATGCGATATTTTCATGACTTCTACAGCACCTTTAAACTGAGTAGCAAGCTTGCTGCAACAATTGGTTTTGATATTGGCATGGAACAGAAGAGCAAAGGCTCGTCAACTTTCAACACATGGTTTAATTCGACGGCTATTATGCGCTACACCCCTACAACAAATACGGCTATAGCCTTAAGAGGAGAGTACTTCGATGACAGAGATAGTGTACTTCTATCTTCTACATCACCGAATGGCTTTAGAACATGGGCCTTCTCTGCAAATTTTGATTGGAACATCACGAAGAATTTTCTCTGGCGAGTCGAGGCGAGATCTCTTATTAATAAAGATAATATTTTTACCAGACAGGACGGTACTATCACAAATAATAATACAATCTTCACGACAGCACTGGCTATAAATTTCTGATAAAACGCAGTTTAAGTATAGCTAATTTAGTCATCATAAAGTTTCCATTGCACCGCTTCTTAATACCTTGAAGAAGGCAGGAAGATACATCGGGGCCCTATAAAAACCCAATTATATATTTGTTATCACAACACTCCTGCGATAGTCTGAGTTACAATTAATCATAATCTCCTAGACTATTTATAAGCCTATATTTATTTGTATAAATTAATTTTTCAAGCTTCTAATCTGGTGAGATAGAGTTTGCCGGGATGGCGGAATTGGTAGACGCACGGGATTCAAAATCCCGCGAGGGCAACCTCATGGGGGTTCAATTCCCCCTCCCGGTACCAAATATAACTACTATCATAATTAAATAGCCATTATGTCGTTAAGTAAACTAATCGTCGAATTTATAAGAAGAAATGGGGCTTGAAATCTATCGAATTAGATTGTCTAATCCGGCTCAATTCTAGCCATATGATAAGCATCACCAGTCCATAGGATCAACATCACCATTCCACATGGGGTCATCATCTTGATTCCAATCTAGAGTGGCGTCTTGATTAGTCATACTATCTCCGTAAAGATTACCCCCTGCATATTCATCCAGATGAATACATCCCGTATTTATTACGAATACTAATGCTATTAATAATTGCTTCATTTAATCTTTTTAGTACTAATCGTCAACCCCCTAAATAAAAATGGAATTGGTTCCGGGTAAGAATGTAATTTGCCATCAAATTTTTTATTTTCTTCTTTTCTATCTCCAGTAATCTAGATATTAATTTTTAGACTCTATTTAATCTTTCTAAGTTCAATATGGTTGGCACACTCAGCCACAAAAAACAAGAGCAAACGAAAATAGATAAGGCTATGATTCATATTGTTGTTACTTACTCTACATTAAAAGAGAAATTCAGATAGGTTATATGAATTTCCACCCTACTAACTCTTGCCATTCAAAAGGCCTAAGAGTAAACTTGATTAATTGTTACAAAATCAAGTCTTATGATGGCCGATACTATAAGAACCCATGGAGGCAGGCGCTCAGGTGCTGGACGCAAACCAGGCAGTAGCATAGCTCAACCCACTACAGTCATACGTGTTCCGGCAAACGCAGCTAAAATTATCAAGAGCTTTATTTCTACTCTAACAGAAGAGCGCCCGTTACAAACACACACTAAGCTCTCTGAGCTAATCCAATTCGTACGAACTAAACAACATACCGTTTTTCCACTCTACACATCAAAAGTAGCCGCCGGCTTCCCATCTCCAGCTGATGATCATGTTGAGAAACGGCTCAATCCAAGCGACTATCTTGTGGAAAATGATGCCGCAACTTTCTTCGTACGCGTCAAAGGTGACTCAATGACAGAGGCCGGCATCTTCGATAATGATGTGCTAGTTATTGACCGCTCAAGAACCCAACAGAATGGAGATATTGTCCTTGCAATACTAGATGGGGAATTTACCGTAAAAATTTTAGAGAAATCTAAAGAAGGTATAACACTTATTCCAGCTAACCAAAATTATTCAGTTATTGAAATCAAAGAAGAGCAGTCCTTTGAGATTTGGGGTGTTGTCACCGGATCCATGCGAAAATTTAAATGAACCGCTCTATCGCTCTCGTTGACTGTAATAATTTTTATGTAAGTTGTGAACGAGTATTCAATCCAAAATTAAAAAATAAACCGGTAGTAGTACTTTCCAATAATGATGGTTGTGCAGTTGCTAGAAGCGAAGAGGCAAAGGCACTTGGCGTGAAAATGGGAGAGCCTTGGTTTCAGTTTAAACGCTTAGCAGAAAAGCATAATATTATTATCTGTTCTTCTAATTATGCACTGTATGCCGATATGTCCGATCGAGTTATGAGCGTTCTCTCCAAATTTAGCCCCAACCAAGAAATATACTCTATTGATGAATGCTTTCTAGATCTCACCGGATTCTGCAAAGATGACCTAGCTACCTATGCAAAAAAAATCTGCAGATGTATTCAACAACAAACGGGGTTGCCTGTATGCATAGGAATTGGAGCATCAAAAACACTAGCAAAGCTTGCGAACTACATTGCTAAAAAAAATTTAGCATTCCAAGGCGTGTGCAATTTCAATGCCATGGTGATACAGGAACAAAATAAATGGCTACACAAGATTAAAATTGAAAAAATATGGGGCATTGGCAAACAGCTTTTGCCAAAATTACAACAGATTGGTATTTACAACATCAATGACCTGAAAAATATTAATCCGCGCATACTAGATTTGAAGTTTTCTATCTCTTTGAAAAGAACCATCTACGAGCTTAATAATATAGTTTGTTTCAAATTGGAGGGAACAACCACGAAAAAAAAACAGATAACCTGCTCCCGCTCTTTTGGTCTACTGATAACTAGCTTTAAAAGTCTAGAGCAATCCATAGCTCTCTATGTCACCCGCGCTGCTGAAAAATTACGCCGACAAAATTCATATACGAGATCAATCCATATTTATATCTGTACCAGTCCATTCAATAAGAAAGAATCTTATTACGAAAACAGCATAACCATTCCATTGCCAGAGCAAACAGACAATACTCTGACACTTATACAATTTTCATTATTCGGATTGCGTAAAATTTACCGAAACGGATATAAATACCAAAAGGCAGGAGTCATCCTATCTAAAATCGTATCAAGTAAAAAATATCAACCTGACCTATTTAGTAAAAAGGAGAAGCGAAGAAAATCAAATAACCTAATGGCAACGCTTGATCAAATTAACACGCTAATGGGAAAGAAAATATTGATAATTGCAGCCGAAGGAATAACACAACCATGGAAGATGAGACAAAATAACATGAGCCCAAGATATACGACTAACTGGAATGATTTGATAGTAGCTAATCAGCTTATATAAAGAAGCTCTAGACCACTACTGAATTTCTGTAATTTATACAACAGCGGACTCTCAACCCTTACAAAACCTCCATAAATTGGATTTTCCAATAAAAAAGCTTCTATAATTAAGCCAAAGCATCCCATTAGCCTATATAGATGGTAGGCTCCCTCACGTTAGCCCATATAGGTGGTATAGGCGCTTATATTTAATTTATGCAACTTACGTGCTAGAATGTGGTCTATAGATAGTTTAACAAGATATTAAACAAGGAGAATAACATAAAGACCATACTTGCTAATCCGAGAGGGTTCTGTGCAGGCGTAGTACGCGCGGTAGAAATCGTGGAGCAAGCACTGTTACTTTATGGAGCTCCAATTTATGTTTTACACCAGATTGTTCATAACCAACAGGTAATCCAAGATCTGGAAGCGCGCGGAGTCATTTTTACCGAAGACATGAAAAGCATCCCGCCCAGAACGGTAACTGTCCTCAGTGCTCATGGCGTATCCGATGCCGTTATGGAAACTGCCAAAGCTCAAGATTTGGAGATTATCGACGCGACCTGTCCGCTTGTTACCAAGGTTCATTTACAAGCTAAACGTTATAGCAAAAGTGGGCATGAAGTGGTAATTATTGGCCATCGAGGCCATGTTGAGGTGGAAGGAACATACGGGCGAGTGCGTGGAACAGTCCATGTGGTTGGTACTGTAGAAGATGTTCAGGCTCTAGTTGTTTCTGATCCGAAGCGAGTGTCCTATGTGACCCAGACTACTCTTAGTCTAGATGATACACGTTCCATCGTGGAGGCCTTGAAAGATCGTTTTCCGGAAGTAAAGGGTCCTGAATTGTCCGATATCTGCTATGCAACACAAAATCGCCAGAATGCTGTGCGGAGTCTTGCAGAAAAAGTTGATGTCATTCTGGTAGTCGGTGCTCGAAATAGCTCCAATTCTGCACGTTTACAGGAAGTAGGTGAAATGAGTGGCGTAGATGCTTATTTAATTCAAGATGCTAACGAAATTTCACCAGACTGGTTTGCTAATAGCTCCGACATAGGTGTAACTGCCGGCGCCTCCACTCCTGAAATATTAGTACAGGGTGTTCTTGATCGTTTACGGAGTCTCGGAGTGAACAGCATCGAAGAGATGGAAGGAGTATCGGAAGACATCACATTTAAGCTTCCCGCATCGCTATTGAAAGAACAGAGATCTTTGTAATCACAACAATAAATTCTAATATAACTATGAATGACTATCATTCGGCCTATTAAATTAATCTTGGAGAGGTTTGCTCATGGGAGTTCCAATACGTCAACAACTAGCTGTGGCCAGCTATTTATTAAAACAGAAATTTAATCGGGTAAAAAAATACCCGATGGTTTTGATGCTGGAGCCACTCTTTCGTTGCAATTTGGCCTGCGGAGGTTGTGGGAAAATAGATTATCCTGATGAGACCTTAGATAAACGTCTTTCATATGAAGAATGTATGCAGGCTGTAGATGAATGTGGTGCGCCGATGGTATCAATTCCGGGTGGGGAACCACTGATCCATAAAGAAATGCCACAAATAGTCGAGGGTATTGTAGCGCGTAAAAAATATATATATCTATGTACAAATGCACTTTTATTGAAGAAAAGAATTAATGATTATAAGCCATCCCCCTATTTAACTATATCTGTCCATCTAGATGGAATGAAAGAAAGGCATGATAATTCTGTCTGCCAAGAAGGAGTCTTTGATCGGGCAGTTGAGGCCATAAAGATAGCTGTAGAAAAAGGCTTTAGAGTCACTGTGAACTGCACTCTCTTTCAGGGGGAGACCCCAGAAGATGTTGCTGAATTTCTTGACTACGCTATGACTCTAGGTATAGAGGGAGCAACTATTGCACCCGGATTTAGTTATGAAAAAGCACCCCAGCAAGATGTATTTATTAAAGGAGAAGACACCAAAAATCTGTTCCGAGGTATTTTTAAACTTGGCAAAAAACGGGACTGGAAATTAAACCATTCCACACTATACCTTGATTTTCTTGCAGGCAATCAGAGCTATGATTGCACCCCATGGGGGAATCCAACCCGTAATATATTTGGCTGGCAAAAACCCTGCTATTTACTATCGGATGAAGGCTATGCATCTAGTTTCCAAGAGCTTCTAGAGGACACTCCTTGGGAGAAGTATGGGAATACTAATAACCCAAAATGTGTGCAGTGTATGGCGCACTGTGGTTATGAAGCAACTGCAGTTGAAGATATGTTGCAACATCCTCTGAAAGGACTACTTACATCTATACAGGGTCCAAAAACTGTAGGGGCAATGGTAGCTGAACCAGTTCCCAAATGGATAACCGAAGAACAAGGAAAAAAAAGTACACTTTCAAAAATTCCTGTTACAGTTAAGCTATAATTATCATTAGCTTATACTTGAATATCGATTTAGTAGTTTTTTATAAAAACAGAAATGATTTGTTTAGTATAAACTGAACAAATCATTATCTCTTTCACCAGTTACACTAATTAGCGGTATTCTCTTCTTTTTGGTAAAAAAGTTTACTCAAACAAGCTATATTTTTACAAGTAATTTCCTTGCTCAGCCCCCTTACTATATACTTAAACATAATCAGAATTTATTAGACATATTTTCTATATGCATATGTTGAGAAGCCAAAAATTATGAAAATTTCTCTAGAAGCCAGATCAGCTTTGCATCTTCTTATAGTGATAGCAATGCTTCTGTACATGCCGGTGGCTTGGACCCAAGAACCAGACACTACTAACCCCACCAAAATCATAAAGAGTCTGCACGGTTCCTTGCTAGAGGCAATGCGGGGAGGAGAAAAACTTGGATTCCAGGGTCGCTATAAATTATTGACTCCAGCAATTGAGAACTCTCATGATCTTGACTTCATTGCAAAAACTATTCTAGGAAGACAATGGACTAAGCTAAGCGGTGAGCAGCAACAAATTCTTATTAGCCACTTCCGCGAACTCAGTATTGGCACCTATTCAGGGTGGTTCAAAGAATATAATGGTGAGCAATTTAAATATATTGAGCAAAAAAAAATGCCTAGAGATTATATATTGGTACGCAGCCAATTTACCCGCTCTAATGGTGATACTGTAAGCTTCGACTACCTGCTCCGTCAGAATAAAAAAGGCTGGAGAATCATTAATATTTTGGCCGATGGCGTCAGTGATCTTGCACTGAAACGTGTAGAGTACCGTTCCATTCTTAAACAAAAAGGCTTTAAAGATTTTATCGATATGCTCAAGAAAAAAATTGAGTTGGCTAAAAAAAAATTAAGTGCTAATCATACAAACCACTCCCTGAAGGACAGCCCACAATAGTGGAAGCTTCGAAAGGACATATCTACAGCATCTTTGGACGTTGGGCTGCCGCTTCATATCTATACGCGCCATGGATAATTCTTATAGTGGTACTTGCCGCTATGAGCTGTTCCGTATATATATCACGTAATCTTGGTATGAATACAGATACCACAGAGATGCTCGCAGAGCATCTGCCATTTCGTGTCAATCTGAAACACTACAATAAAACGTTCCCCCAGGAAATGGAGAGCATGTTAGTGGTATTAGATGCCCCTACGCCGGAACAAGCATATGATACCGCCGGTCGCCTTTCCTATCTCCTAAGAAATGATACGCAAAATTTCCAAGATGTATACGCCCCAAATGTGGATTCTTTTTTCATACAGAATAGCCTACTTTACGAGAGCATTCCTGAGCTGGAAAAAATTGCTGACCATATGGCTAATGCACAACCACTGATTTCCCATATTGCTCAAGACCCAACATTGCAAACTTTTATTTCTGTACTCTCTGGAGCGACAGATGAATTACGTAAGGGGCGCAATCTGGAGCTAGGGCCTTTATTTCATAGTTTGAGTGAGACTTTAAATGCGAGGCTTACAGAGGTGCCACGCGTTCTTTCATGGCAAGAGCTATTCCGAGGCAAGCCACAAAAGAACAGATATCAAGAATTTATTATGGTAAAACCAAAACAGGATTTTACCCAGCTATATCCTGCTGAGAAATCAATCTCTGCAATACAAGCTGCTGCAGCTAAAATTGGCTTAACAGATGATAGCCCTATACAAATGCGCATTACTGGTGAGGTAGCCTTAGCTGATGAAGAACTCAACAGCTCACTGCGCGGCATGGAATATGCGGGAATAATTACGTTTGTATTAATTTCATTAGTACTTTTTTTTGCAATGCGTACGATTAGGCTGTTACTTGCAGTAATAATCTGCCTTATCTTAGGTCTAATTTTTACTGCAGCTTTTGCTACGGCTGCAATCGGCCACTTGAATATTATTTCTATCGCTTTTGCAATACTGTACATTGGTCTTGGTGCTGACTTTGCAATTCATTTTCTACTACGGCACAGAGAAATAATAGAGAGAGGGGTATCAAAAAAAGATGCTATCTACGAATCCGGAATTGTAGCTGGGGGCGCATTAACTGTATGCGCCTTAACTAACGCTATTGCCTTCTATGCTTTTATACCTACTGATTTCAGCGGAGTAGCTGAATTAGGAGTGATTTCTGGAACTGGAATGCTGATTAGTCTACTGGTTACCCTTACTATTGGCCCAGCTCTGCTGCGCTATATACCTAAACAGTCTAAATTGAAATCCAACATTGATGTCTCTCTTAGCAGAGTACTCGAAATATCATTTAAATGGCAAAAATTAATATATACCACTATCTTCCTTGGATTATTATCTGCAGTCATACTCTTTCCTCAACTAAAATTTGACTATAATTTATTGAATATGCAGGACCGTACAGGAGAGGCCGTAAAAACCTTTAAGGAATTACTGTCGGAAGTAGATAACTCGCCCTGGTATGTAGCTGTATTAGCTAAAAATCGTAAAGAAGCGGATCTTTTGGTAGAAGATCTAACAAAACTAGAGGAGGTAAAAAGAGTAGTAACTATTCTTAATTTTGTACCGGAAGAACAGGAAATGAAACTCCCACTTATTGAAGAGATGGCGATTACCACCGGACCGATCACCATATCGATGCCATCGCATGAGAATAATAAACAAACACTGATAAAGCAACAAAAAGAATTAGATAGGCTTAGTAACACTCTAGGCCATTTCATTACTGAGAAGCCTGACCATATTTTATTGATTCCTGCCCGTGCTCTGAAGAATTCATTGGAAACACTTTTTGAACACCTTAACAAAAATGATACTGCAAATAGAGAGAAGCTATTACATTCGGTAGAAGAAGATTTGCTCGTAACTTTACCTACTTCTTTACAACGTATGCAGACTGCTATTGGGGCTTCTACCACATTCAGTACAGAAGATCTTCCAGCACCTTTAATAAGCCGCTGGTACAGCCATGCTGACGAATACAAAATAGCTGTCTACCCGTCAGAGGATATAGATGACAACGATGCACTAAAACGCTTTGTTCGAGCAATCCAGAAAGTTGCACCGCAAGCTACTGGGGGTCCCATGGTAAGCCTGGCAGCTGGTGAAGCTGTCGTACAAGCATTCATACAAGCATTTTCATTAGCTTTAGCTGGCATAGTGATAGCACTATTAATCTTATTGCGGAGTGTGAAATATACTCTTCTGGTACTAGTACCACTTCTTCTTTCAAGTATATTTATTGGTATTTTCTCCGTATTGTTCAATCTACCATTTAATTTTGCAAATATTATTGCCCTTCCATTATTACTCGGTATTGGACTAGATAGTGGCCTACATATGGTTCACCGGAGCCGTAGTGATAAACTAGTAGGCGAAACTCTGGCCCATACTAGTACGGTGCGCGCCGTTTTTTATAGCGCACTAACTTCCCTTGTCACCTTTGCAAGCTTAATGCTCTCTTCCCATCAAGGCACTGCTAGCATGGGAATATTACTTACTGTAGGATTGACTTGCACTCTTATCTGCACGCTCTTTATATTACCTGTTCTGTTAAATGCCTCGACCAAAAAAATAGAAGCTTAGAAATAACAAACCCTTTCCTATTACAGTGCGCACTGAAATTAAGGCAGTAATCGGCTGGTACTAAACTGGGTTAATAATATATTGAAATAGCCTTATACCCACCCGCGCGCCCTTACAACAAAACCTTTCATAAATATCATAATCAAAAGCAGCTCTTTTTGCTGTACAGAACCACTCGAAACGAATTACTATAACGAGAATATAGAAAAGGCTAAAAATAGGTATGAAACCAAGCTATTTAAATGCTGTTTTGCTGATATTATTTACTGCATTAGCTACAGGCTGCGCGACAGTTTTATCTGAGCCCAAGGAAGATAAAAGCACAGGATACTCTTACTCCGGAAAAACATTTGATTCTGATAATCAAGAAATTATAGCTACTGATAAAGAAATTATAGCTACTGATAAAAAAACTATATCTGCTGTTGAGGATCCCTGTTTAGAAGGGGATCCTTATGAAGACATTAATCGTCGCTTTTATGACGTAACCGAAGATATTGACCGAGGTATATTCGAACCCGTTGCTGACACATATATAGAGAATATCCCTGATTCGGTGCGAGCATCAGTTGGAAATTTCTACTCTAACCTTGCATATCCGAATGTGGCTCTAAACTCTTTACTACAAGGCAAAGTAAAACAAGGGGTGGGAGACAGCTTGCGTTTCATTGTAAATACTACAGTAGGCTTAGGCGGGATATTTGACCCAGCAAGCTCTGTAGGTTTGGAAAAACACGATGAAGATTTTGGGCAAACATTAGGGGTTTGGGGCGTTGACAATACGTCTTATATGTACATACCTATTTTGGGACCAAGCAGTAACCGTGATCTAATTGGCCTTCCTGTCACCATAGCATCAAATATGTTATTTTATGCAGGGTTTTTTGTTGGTGCTCCAGTAACTGTTCCCTTAGGTCTTCTAGCTGCAGTTGATAAGCGTGCGCAGTTTACAGAGCAGATGCGTATTCGTGATCAGGCTGCATTAGATCGTTATATATTCACTCGTGAAGCATATTGGCAATATCGAGAAAACCTTGTATTAGATGGCAAGCCACCAACTGAATCTTATGATAATCTCTTTCCTGATGAAGACTTTCTAGACCCTGATGAAGACTTTCAAGATACATCAGATAGATACTTCAAGGAACCCTGCCCTAAGAAATCTTCATAGTATTTTTATGTGCAATAAGCCTGACAAAATTCCTTCTTATACAAAAAAGAAATCGCATCAGACAGTATAATTTAACAGCTATAATAAAAATATTGCCAGCTTATTGTTTACAACAACAAATCGACTCAGTCTGATACACCAGAAGGAAATTTAATGAAAGAAACAAATAACGCTCTTACTAATCTGAGCCAGGAAGATACTAGTTTTACGTCTGATACAACCACCTCTGACTTCCAACAACCACTAGATTTTGACAAGAAAGAACTAGCTGATGCCTTGGCATCGGCACGCAAAGCACTACTAGCATTACAAAAAAAAGATGGCCACTGGTGCTTTCCACTCGAGGCAGATTGTACTATTCCAGCCGAGTACGTGTTGATGATGCATTTCATGGATGATATAGATACAGACCTTGAAATAAAATTAGCTCGGTTTATCAGGTCAAAGCAAGACAAGGAACATGGTGGCTGGCCCCTATACTATGGCGGTCACTTTGATCTGAGCTGTACTGTCAAAGCTTATTATGCTTTAAAACTAGTCGGCGACTCCCCAGAGGCTCCACATATGGTAGCTGCTCGTACAGCTATTCTGTCACATGGTGGCGCATCAAAAGCAAATGTTTTTACCAGAATCTTACTTGCGATGTACGGCCAACTCCCCTGGCGTGGCGTTCCTTTTATGCCGGTAGAGATTATTCTACTGCCGAAGTGGTTCCCATTTCATCTGAGTAAAATTGCTTATTGGTCACGTACAGTGACGGTACCGCTGACAATCTTATGTAGCTTAAGAGCAAAAGCTGCTAATCCACATAAAATTAATGTTCGCGAGCTTTTCACTATAGATCCAGAGAAAGAACGCGATTATTTCCCAGTACGAACCCCTCTGAACCGATTATTCTTATTTATTGAACGTACTGCCTCACTATTTGAGCCATTTATTCCAAATATATTACGTCGCATTGCTCTACGCCGAGCAGAACGCTGGATAATAGAACGACTTAATGGCGAATGTGGTCTAGGAGCAATTTTTCCCGCAATGGTAAATGCAAATGAGGCTCTCTCACTACTAGGTTATCCTTATGAACATCCGTACCGAGAACAGTGTCGCAAAGCTTTATTAGGGTTATTGGTTGTTGATGATGAGCAAGCCTGGTGCCAACCATGCACATCTCCTGTGTGGGATACTGTCTTAGCAAGCTTGGCATTACAGGAGGATATTGGTGCAGATCAAAAACATGTCCGTAAGGCTCTAGACTGGCTAGTCCCTCTCCAAATACTAGATGCTCCTGCTGACTGGCGGGAAGAAAATATAAAACTGGCTGGCGGTGGCTGGGCTTTTCAATACGCAAACCCACATTACCCCGATCTTGACGATACAGCAGCGATAGCCTGGGCAATGCACCAGGCAGACCCTCATATTTATCATAAAAGTTTATCAAGAGCTGCCAGCTGGCTTAGTGGTATGCAATCTAAAAATGGTGGATTTGCTGCTTTTGATGTCGATAATATTTATTATTACCTTAACGAAATTCCATTCTCTGATCATGGCGCTTTACTTGATCCGCCCACTAGTGACGTAAGTGCCCGTTGTACTGGTTTTCTGGCTTTATATGGGGATCCTGAGCAACAAGATTCAATGAAGCAAGGATTATCGTATTTGTTCAATGAGCAAGAACCGAGTGGTGCCTGGTTTGGCCGATGGGGGAGTAATTATATTTATGGAACCTGGTCAGTACTAGAAGCCTTGAGACTAGCAGAAATAGATACTTCCCATGAGTCTATTACTCGTGCTGCAAAGTGGCTAAAATCAGTTCAGAGAGAAGATGGTGGGTGGGGCGAGAACAACGATACCTACTTTGCACCAAAACTAGCAGGGCTCTTTAGAACAAGTACTTCATTTCAGACTGCCTGGGCGTTACTTGGACTAATGGCAGCAGGAGAAACACATAGCGAAGAAGTTAGTAAAGGAATTAAATATCTTCTAAGTCGGCAGGATAATAATGGATTATGGGATGACCCATGGTTCACAGCGCCGGGATTTCCGAGAGTTTTCTATTTAAAATATCACGGATATTCAAAATATTTCCCATTGTGGGCTCTAGCAAGATATAAGACATTTACCCAGCAGGATATTAGGTGAATATTGTAGGCATTGTCGTAGCCATGCGAATTGAAGCCCGCTGCCTAACTAATCGCCACTTACCTATCGGGGAGATAATAAATTTAGGAAATAATTCAAAGATATGTTTGTGTGGTATGGGCGGAAATGCTGCAAGAGAAGCAGCAATAAAATTACAGGAAGAAGGTGCAACCTCTCTGCTCAGTTTCGGAGTTTCGGGTGCACTAGACTCTAAGTTGCGCCCGGGCGACTTGCTCCTTCCTCAATCAGTTTATAATGAACGCTTGTTGCCTGTATCCTTAGCCTGGAGAGATCGGGTACAAAAGTGCCTACCTTCTAATTTACGCGTCATTGGTGGCAAATTAGCAACAAGTAAAAAAATTCTTACTTCATCAAATGAAAAATGTGATTTTGCAAAAATTACCGGGGCTTCTGCGGTAGATCTAGAAAGTGGTGCAATAGCTGAAGTAGCTGAAGATTCAGATATTCCGTTCCTTGCGATACGTGTAATTTCAGACCCTATTGAATTTTCCCCGCCACTAGCCCTACTAGATGCAGTAAACCCGGATGGCAGCGCTAAGATAAGTCAAATAATATCTTTACTACTACATCGGTCTGTGACTTTAAGTACATTACTGCGCCTTGGAAGAGATGTACGTACTGCTCGTGCCACTCTGGCAACAGTGGCATTACACGCCGGAATTGAATTAGGAAATCCCGCCTAACAATCTACAACTGCACACTAGGACAATAAATAAGCCCTGAATCTAGGCCTCAGAAAACCGAATTTCGAATCAATTTACGAATCACAAAGGTATAAATATTTAGGAATAATATAGATGGGGTGGCTGATGGGGCTCGAACCCACGACAACCGGAATCACAATCCGGGACTCTACCAGCTGAGCTACAGCCACCATCTGAGAAACTAAAAAACTCAGCCTTTGAAACCAAAAAATAAACGGTTTCAGAAACTATCTGGTGTGCCCGACAGGAATCGAACCTGTAACCCCCAGCTTAGAAGGCTGGTGCTCTATCCGGTTGAGCTACGGGCACTACTCAAACCGGGTATGCCCAATTTAATTGGGTGAAATTGGTCGGGGTGGAGAGATTCGAACTCCCGACATCCTGGTCCCAAACCAGGCGCGCTACCAGGCTACGCTACACCCCGGGGAAGGCCGTTACTATACCTTTCCACTAATGAAAGGTCAATTTTTCTATTTAATTTATTAAATTTTTTTGAGCATGAGCATTAGCTACGAGCAGACACTACTTCCGCCTAAATTAATTACATGATTAGACTTAAAGATCTTTATTCAGAATTATCTCTGAATCAAAAACCTTTACGGATTTTTTCTGACATCTATCTTAGGCCTAATTTTGTACAGATCACTTAAAAAATTTCAAAACAACTTGCTGTATACTGCGATTTCTGATATTAAAGCGTCTTCAATTGAAATCAGAAAAGAAAAGGAATTCCAAGAAATGCCGCAACAACAACCTAAATCAACTACTCCCTATAAAATGAAAAAGGGAGAGAGCTACATGAATAATAAGCAACTAGCACATTTTCGTAAAATACTTGAAGATATTAAACTTGAGTTAGGACAGGATATAGATCGTACAGTTCATACCATGCAAGATGAAGCTACAGTCTTTGCAGATCCTAATGACCGAGCAAGCCAAGAATCTGATATGGCACTGGAACTTCGCAACCGAGATCGAGAACGTAAGCTTATCAAAAAGATTAACGAGACTATTGCCAAAATTGATTCTGATGATTATGGTTATTGCGATACCTGTGGTATCGAAATTGGACTGAAACGTCTTGAAGCTCGCCCAACAGCTACTCTTTGTATAGACTGCAAAACACTAGACGAGATAAGAGAAAGACAACTAGCCAAATAAAAAACCAAATACTGCAACTTAAACTAATTCTTTATAATCTATTATTATATTTAAACTCAGCTGTCTTTATCTTCTTCCGTAACTGTTTTCATACTAAGGCGTAGTCTTCCCTTGTCATCAGCTTCTAATACTTTGACGCGTACAAGTTGACCTTCTTTCAGATGATCAGCCACACTATTAACACGTTCATTAGCAATTTGTGAGATATGCAACAGTCCATCCTTTCCGGGCAAGA
>JAAZZR010000070.1 GCA_014237605.1 Nitrosomonadaceae bacterium
AATACTTGATTAATTGATTCTTTTAATTTTGCCTCAACATTACGAGGAGTAATTTTAGCGCGAGACTCAAATGCTTCTTCAATTGCAGTTTGTAACAGTTCCATGTTTGTCCTTAATGAATTTATTAAACAATAAAATATTTATAATTTTTGAGCACAGATTATCTGCCTAACTCTTTACTAATGAACTGCAAAAAGTTTTTATTCTTTTTGTTGCTTCAATACACTCAGGTAACGGAGGAACCATAGCCATACGAATAAAATTCTTACCAGGATTAACACCATGTGCCTCCCGGGAAAGATAGCTACCTGGTAATACGGTGACATTATAATCTTGATATAGCTGTTGGGCAAAATCAGTGTCGCTAATTGTCGTTTTTGCCCATAAATAAAAAGTGGCCTCCGGTATCGGAGCTTCCATCTGTCCATTCAATAGTTCTTTAACTGCAACAAATTTTTCCCGATATAAACGACGATTTTCGCTAACATGAAACTCCTCATTCCATGCCGCCTCGCTTGCCGCCTGTACAGCAGGATTCATAGCACACCCATGATAAGTACGATAAAGTAAAAAATTCTTTAATATTTCTGAATTACCTGCAACAAAACCAGAGCGCAGACCGGGAACATTAGAGCGCTTTGATAGGCTGCCAAATACAACAAGCCTAGGAAAATCTTTCCGATTCAAGCGATGGGCTGCTTCTAAGGCACCGAGCGGCTGATTATTCTCTTCTAAATAAATTTCAGAATAGCATTCGTCTGCAGCGATAATGAACCCAAACTGATCAGAGAGAGTAAAGAGTTTTTCCCAATCATCCAGCGTCATCACCTTACCTGATGGATTAGCGGGTGAGCAAACGTATATCAGTTGCGTACGCGCCCAAATTTTATCGGATATTTGTGTATAGTCAGCTGTGAAATTATTTTCGGGCAAAGCATTCAGAAAATGTGGCGTAGCCCCAGCTAGTAATGCTGCACCTTCATAAATCTGATAGAACGGGTTAGGACAAATGACTGTTACATTTGAACGGGACAAATCAATAACTGCCTGTGCAAAAGAGAACAGAGCTTCACGGCTGCCATTCACTGGCATAACTTCTGTGTCCGGATTTATGGAAGGTAAATTATAACGACGCTCTAGCCATGAGGAAATACTTGTACGTAATGACTTGTCCCCGAGGGTTGTAGGGTAATTAGCTAATTTATTTAGACCCTCTGTTAATGCTAAACGAATAAAATCTGGCGTTTTATGTTTTGGTTCGCCTATATGAAGCCGAATCGGCGAATGAGTTGAATTAGGTGTAATCCCTGAGTAAAGCTTATTAAGCTTTTGAAAAGGATAAGACTGTAGGTGGTCTAGATTTGGATTCACGTTGACGAATATAGTATCACTATCAGGCCGTAGTAACCCTCAAGATTTCTTTGCTCAATTTGGGTTAAGGGCAGATTATAAGGAGTAGGTGCAATATACACTACAATATCGATAAATAACCGTATCTGATGATACTACGAAAAAACTATTGCATCCCTGCATAAATTTATATATTTTCCAACTATTTACACAAAATATATAATAATCGACACTAACCATTTCTCGTTCAGCTGTTAATGTTGTACTTTAATTCATTGAATCTCTAGAAGACATTTCCATCGCATTTACTGGAATTGAAATGCTTATTTTGGTCCATTTTTCTGGCTTGGCAGTAATTAATAAGTAACCGCCAAGCTGCTTACAACGCTCGCGCATACCAAGAATTCCGAAAGATTTTGATTTCTTAATATCCTGATCTGATATGCCACAACCATTATCGGTTACCTCAAGATATATCCATTTATCTTTCTCAGAAAGACGAATCTGTAGCCTTGAAGCGTTAGCATGCTTTGATATGTTTGTTAGAGCCTCCTGAAAAACTCGAAAAATAGCTACTGATAGATCTGAGTCCAATGGAATTTCATCACTATCACAAGTGACCCGATACCCGATCCTTTCACGTTCACAGAATTCCTTTGCCTGCCATTTAATAGCAGCCACAATCCCACAGTCCAGTATCTCTGGGTGTAAATCCATTGATATTCTACGTGTGCTATCAATAACCTGATCGACTAG
>JAAZZR010000071.1 GCA_014237605.1 Nitrosomonadaceae bacterium
GCATTAAAGATCTTGTGGCGACAATGCTCCGAGTTAGCCTGGGCAAACATCATCAATTCCACATCGGTAGGATTACGTCCAATTCTGGAATAATGATCGGAAAGATATTTAATTTCTTCAGGTGATAAAGCAAGCCCCATCTCGTTATTAGCTTGCTGCAGCGCTTCTAATGTACTGCCCTGTATATCCACTATGCTTAGAGGAACAGGATCCACATACCGAAATAAATTTTCAGCATCGCTAAACGATCCAAATACTGCCTCAGTCATTCGGTCATGGATCAATGGCAGTAACAGAATTCTTTGTTCGGCTGAAAATTTTCCCGCCGATGATTGTATATAAAAGGCTACACCACGTTCCAATCTCTCAACCGAATCTAATCCACATTGATGGGCAATATCTGTAGCCTTTGATGACCAAATAGAGATGGTTCCGGGACGAGGCAATACCAATAATAATTCACCACAAGCAATCGTATTCTTCTGTGTTGCTGCCCCATAGGTAAGCAATTTCTCAAGAATAGTAGTTTCTTTTTCGCCTAAATCACGAGCTTCTGAGCAAAAATGCCAATACTCGGCAGAAATGTGGGAAACTTGAGGAACAAGTATTTTTATTTCGTCAGCTAATTTTTTCAGACGAAAGGAAGATAGTGCACTACCACCACGGAATCGAAGCATTAGATGGAATGTGACATTGAAATTGAAAGTATAATTTTACACGAGAAGGCTCGCTACCCACAGCCTTAAAAGCGTTACCCTGACAATTAATTATATGAATAAAAATACTCCTATTTATCTCGCCAACGAAATACGTAAGCTGGAGAAGCTTGCTACTAGTGCTTCCATTCCTATAAATTTGATGGAAAAGGCGGGTTTAGCTGCAGCGGAAGTGGTACGAGATAAACTACTGACCAGCGAAAAAAATAAAGTTCTGGTTCTAGCCGGTCCTGGAAATAATGGTGGCGATGCTTTTGTTGTTGCCCGTCATCTACAGAAATGGTGGTTTAAGGTCACCCTTGTATTTACCGGAACTTCTGCAGAATTATCTAGTGAAGCGAAAAATTCAATGGATGCCTGGACCGACGCAGGCGGTGAAATACTTTCTGAGGCTCCTATTAAGAAGGAATGGAGTGCCATAGTAGACGGATTATTCGGTATCGGCCTTTCGCGAGATTTGGAAGGTCCAGTCTATGAACTGGTTAATGTAATAAACCACATGAATCTTCCTGTACTTGCACTGGACATTCCTAGTGGCCTAAACAGTGATGACGGTCGGGTATGCGGTGCAGCAATTCATGCCAATATTACTGTTACATTCATTGGTATGAAACCTGGACTTTTGACCCATCAAGGTACCGAGTATTCTGGGGAAATTATTTTACGTAATCTTGATATTGATACTTCTACCCTTATAGAACCTCAGTCATGGGTATTGAATCTACCGTGCATACAACAATTACTACCGCCAGCTCGACGTGCTAATAGTCATAAAGGTATGTTTGGTAGCGTAGGTGTTATTGGTGGCTCAGCCGGAATGACCGGAGCAGCTCTCCTTGCAGGAACAGCAGCATTAAAATTAGGATCGGGGCGCGTATACCTTGGCTTAATTACTGACAATATACTTACTTTCAGCCC
>JAAZZR010000072.1 GCA_014237605.1 Nitrosomonadaceae bacterium
AAAAACTAATATCGGTTTCCTTAAAAGAAAATCTAGCATTACTAACAATGAGGCTAGATGAGCCGGCTGGCTATGGAAGAATTGTGCGAGATACTGAGTCTAATAATATTGTTGCAATTGTTGAAGATAAAGATACAAATAAAGATCAGAAGAAGATTAAAGAAATTAACACGGGTATTATGTTAATTCCGAATGCTAATTTACATGAGTGGTTACCTAAGCTCCAGAATAAAAACTCTCAAAAAGAATATTATCTTACCGATATTGTAGCAATAGCGGCTAAGGCTGGGGAAAAAATAGAGGCGGCACATCCATCTAATAACTGGGAGGTTCTCGGTGTGAACAGCAAAGTACAATTAGCTGCAATTGAACGAACTTATCAAAGAAATTATGCAGAAAAATTACTTGAACAAGGCGTCACGTTAGCTGACCCTTCACGAATTGATATTCGCGGGGAATTAAATTGTGGGAAAGATGTAGAGGTAGATATTAATTGTATTTTTGAGGGTGAAGTTATGCTGGGTGATGGAGTTAAAATTGGTGCTCACTGTATATTAAAAAATGCAAAAATAGGAGCAGGTACGATAGTACTTCCATTTAGCCTTATTGAAGATGCTGATATAGGAAAGAGCTGTAGGGTTGGACCATTTTCTCGTATACGCCCAGGAACAAATTTGGCTGATGAAATTCATATTGGTAATTTTGTTGAGATTAAAAATAGTAGTATTAATTCTGGGAGTAAGATTAACCATTTGAGCTATATTGGAGAAGCGACGGTTGGGAAAAAAGTTAATGTAGGTGCAGGGACGATTACTTGTAATTATGATGGAGTAAATAAATTCCAGACAGTTATTGAAGACGATGTGTTTATTGGTTCAGATACACAATTAATAGCACCGGTAAAAATAACTAGCGGCTCCACCATAGGAGCGGGGTCAACTATTACAATAAATACTCCTCCAGAGAAGTTAACTTTGTCACGCTCTAAACAAAGAAGTATTCCCGGATGGAAGAGACCAACCAAGAAATAAAATGTGGCATTCTAAATTTAGAATGTCTTGTGGTTGTATATAGATCAGAACAATAAGGAAAAATTTCCATGTGCGGAATAGTAGGCGCAGTAGCCCGGGATAATATTGTTCCCGTATTGCTAGAAGGTTTGCGTCGTCTTGAATACCGTGGATATGATTCATCTGGGCTAGCGTTACTGAATGGGAAGTTGAATCGGGTACGCACTACCGGACGCGTAACCGAACTTAGTAAGCTTGTAAATGAGCAGAAGTATCAAGGCAAAATTGGTATTGCTCATACACGTTGGGCTACGCATGGGGCGCCATCTGAGCGTAATGCTCATCCACATTTCTCAGGTGATACGTCGAAGGTAGCAGTGGTACATAATGGAATTATTGAGAATCATGAGGCGTTACAGCAGCGATTGAAAGATGAAGGATTTGAATTCCATTCTGATACAGACACTGAAGTTATAGCCCACCTTATTACGCTTTATTTAAAGAAGAAGCCTGATTTATTTGAAGCAGTTTGTCTCTCCATTTCTGATTTGCAAGGTGCTTACGCGATTGCTGTAATGGAGGAGACTCATCCTGAACGTATCATTGTTTCTCGTAATGGCGCT
>JAAZZR010000073.1 GCA_014237605.1 Nitrosomonadaceae bacterium
AGAAATGATCAATACTGGCGAGTTACGCATCGCAGAGAAAATTAATGGTGAGTGGGTTACCCATCAATGGATAAAGAAAGCAGTATTGCTATCTTTTCGTATGGAAGATAATGCTTTCATCAAGGGAGGCTTTTCTAACTATTTTGATAAGGTTCCATCAAAATTTGCAGATTTTAGTTCAAAAGATTTTCGTAATGGTGGATTTCGCGTTGTACCGCCAGCAACGGTTAGAAAGGGTGCCTTTATAGCAAGTAATGTTGTGTTGATGCCGTCATATGTCAATATTGGCGCATATGTTGATGAAGGAACAATGGTTGATACTTGGGCCACAGTAGGCTCTTGTGCTCAGATTGGAAAGAATGTACATCTATCCGGTGGAGTTGGTATTGGCGGTGTATTAGAGCCAGTACAGGCAAACCCAACTATTATTGAAGACAACTGTTTTATTGGGGCACGTTCTGAGATAGTTGAGGGAGTTATCGTGGAGGAAAACTCAGTAATATCAATGGGTGTTTATATTGGTCAAAGTACTAAAATATATAATCGTGAGACTGGGGATGTTAGTTACGGTCGTATTCCAGCTGGTTCAGTAGTGGTTTCAGGGTCATTGCCATCTTCAGATGGTAAATATAGTCTTTATTGCGCGGTTATTGTAAAACAAGTTGATGCAAAGACACGTGCAAAAACTGGAATTAATGAGCTGCTACGTGGAATTTAAATAAATATTTGTTATTGGTGATTTTTTAGGTATACCAGAAATGCACAAAGATGCTTTAGCCCTCTCACAGCAGCTTATTAGCTGCCGTTCGCTTACCCCTGATGATAGTGGTTGTCAGGAGATTTTGATCGGACGCC
Source organism: Nitrosomonadaceae bacterium (assembly GCA_014237605.1). GTDB lineage: Bacteria > Pseudomonadota > Gammaproteobacteria > Burkholderiales > Nitrosomonadaceae > BJGV01. Next base: position 856 of record JAAZZR010000073.1, read on the forward strand.
TGAATAAAATAGGTTTTAATATTGAAAAGATTCAATCTAATGGGGTAGAAAATATTTGGGCAAGACGTGGGACTACTGCACCAGTTTTATGTTTTGCGGGCCATACAGACGTAGTGCCAACCGGACCACTCGATCAATGGGAGAGCGATCCTTTTACACCGACAATTCGTGATGGGAAGCTATATGGGCGTGGTGCGGCCGATATGAAGTCATCTTTAGCCGCATTTATTACAGCAATTGAATCTTTTGTGCATTTGCATCCAGATCACTCTGGTTCAATTGCGCTTTTAATTACTTCTGATGAAGAAGGTCCTGCTGTTGATGGGACTGTTAGAGTAGTTGAATTACTTAAAGAAAGAGAAGAAAAAATTGATTATTGTATTGTGGGTGAGCCTACGTGCTTAAATCAATTGGGTGACACCATTAAAAATGGTAGACGAGGGTCTTTATCTGGGACACTTACTATTAAAGGAATTCAGGGTCATATTGCTTATCCACACTTGGCAAAAAATCCTATTCATCTTGCCGCCCCATGTATCGCTGAACTTGCACAAACTGAATGGGACTGTGGTAATGAATACTTTCCACCAACAACCTGGCAGATTTCTAATATCTCCGGAGGAACTGGTGTAACAAATGTTATTCCAGGTGAAGTAGAAATTATATTTAATTTCCGTTTCTCTACAGCCAGCACAGTTAAATTATTACAAAATAAAGTTCATCA
>JAAZZR010000074.1 GCA_014237605.1 Nitrosomonadaceae bacterium
AACATTTCCAAGCTTCCTTTCTCCTCAACAAGCAAACCAGGCTCTTCCAATGAGGGCAATTCTTCTAAGGAGCGTAAATTAAGATCATTAAGAAAATCCTCAGTAGTTGCAAATAAAACCGGTCTACCAGGAACATCACGGTGTCCGATAGCCTCTATCCAGCCGCGTGCCTCCAAAACTCTAAGTATTGGGCTAGATACTGACACACCACGAATTTCTTCAATATCTCCACGCGTCACCGGCTGGCGATAAGCTATGATGGTAAGTGTTTCCAATACAGCTCGTGAGTATCGAGGAGGCTTTTGTGGACTTAATTTGTTAAGAAATTCCTGTACCTCTAATTTTGTATGGAATCGCCAGCCGCTAGCAACACATACTAACTCTACGCTCCCTTCCGCCCATTTTTCTCTTAATTCCTCAAGCAATTTTCGAAGGATCTCTGTGCTTAATTCGCCATCAAATAATTTTTTTAATTCTGATAACGGCAATGGATCCTGAGCAGTAAGCAAAGCTGCTTCTAGTATACGCTTGACTTGATCAGAGTCTCTCTGATCAATATTTGTTTTGTCAGGTAGATTAGACGGAGGCAAGGCGATCGACTGATTTAACATAAATAATTCCAATAGGTTGAGATTGTGTAATTTCTACCAAACCTTCCTTTGCGAGCTCAAGTAACGCAAGAAAAGTCACCACTACCTCTGACAACCCCGCATTGCGTCCAAATAATTCATTAAATTTAATAAATTCATGTCCGCGCAAATCACGCATAATACGAGTCATATGTGATCTTACTGAAAGTTCCGCTCGTGTAACGCGATGATGACTCCTATTTTTCGCACGTACTGCTAGCATAATCCATGCGTTACGCAGGTCATCTACATTAACATCTGGCAGCTGCTTAATTTCTGTCTTCTCAATTAATACCTGAACCAGTGTAAAATCACGATCAGCCTGAGGTATATCATTTAGCCGTTGTGCCGCTAGTTTCATCTGCTCGTATTCTAATAATCGACGCACTAATTCAGCACGGGGATCTAAATCATCTTCATTGGCATTAATGGTAGGCCGAGGTAGCAACATGCGCGATTTAATTTCAATTAGAAGCGCGGTCATCAATAGATATTCTGCCGCCAGTTCAAGTTGGTTAGTGCGCATAAGCTCAACATAAGCCATATATTGCTTCGTGAGCTCTGCCATTGGAATATCTAGAATTTCTAGACTATGCTTACGAATAAGATAAAGTAACAAATCCAATTCAGCCTATTAGTGGAACAAAAGTTCCCAGGTTTGCTGGACCATCCACGTTTGCTAGATTACCTGAATTAAGAGATGTTAAAAGTTGTGATGTAGCA
>JAAZZR010000075.1 GCA_014237605.1 Nitrosomonadaceae bacterium
CGACTAGAAATACAATCCACAGGTATTTCGCCGTATACATATTTTTATCGATTTTATGTCAAGTTGTCAATGGTATTATCAAGCGTATGTGGAGTGAGTAAAACACTTTAACATTGGAAACCACCATCGTTAATTTTTTATTTTTTATTTATTCTTTTGCTTTGCAACCTCAAACTTTGAATTTTTTTTAATTTTCGAAAGCGTCATAAATTCAGGGAACCTAGAAAAATAAAAATGTCTGCAAAATTGTTCTAAAATGATGTTTTTGACGCTCAAATGGGATTATATGCCTGTAAGTTACCTGAAATTGTCAATAAACTTGAAAAATTCTCATTTTTATATCGTGTGACCACCAATGGACGAATGAGATTGCGAGAATAATATCATTGTATAATAATTAGTTATTAGTTATTAGTTATTAGTTATTAGTTATTAGTTATTAGTTATTAGTTATTAGTTATTACTTACTAGTTATTAGTTATTACTTACTGGTTATTAGTTATTACTTACTAGTTATTAGTTATTAATTATTACTTACTAGTTATTAGTTATTAGTTACTAGTTATTTGTTATAACTTGTTTCTTTATGTGCTACCCGAAATTACAAGGAAATGCAATAATGATTTACCTCTCCAGATAAAGATGCAATTTTCCTTTTCTTAGGCTCCATCCTTTTCTTGGTTTTTATCTTGGATAAAAGTTGGCTCACTTTGTTTTTTCTGGATAATTCAGTCTGAAAAATACAACACACTATCAGATTTATTACTTTCGTGTAAATTTGTTTTGTATGGGGTTTAACGTCCCTTCAAACACATTTCAGGTCATATCAGGACAGTACCTGCTTGTAACAGAGGGTATGATAATGACTTTATAGTGATGCCTCACTGAAATATCACACCACATGCACAGTCGTATGATATCCTGCCAGGTCACATTGTTCTTGCAATGGGTCAACCAGTTTTTCAGTTGAACTAACCTTTGTATGTTGAGCATTTGACAAGGGAGCTTCAACTACCAATTTGAAATCTTTGGTTTGACTCAGCCAGGACTTGATATTGTAAAACGGAGGATATGCTCTAACCAATATTGACAAGGGCATCAGTGCTGGTAGGTATTAATGCGCTGATGATTAAGTGCAAAATAACAAAACTTCTGGTTAAAAATGATTTATTTAAACCTTGTCATTTACATCAATGACTGTTGATAAGATAATAATAATTATCTGTATGAAAATGTCAACATT
>JAAZZR010000076.1 GCA_014237605.1 Nitrosomonadaceae bacterium
TCGCTCTGCTTTGCAACAGCAGCACCAGTAAAAAGAATTACTATAGATAATATCAGGAGTATCTTTTGCATTTTTCTTGTTCCAACCGAAGAATTTCGGTATTTTCGATCAACAAAATTATTTTTTTAACCGCAAATATATAAAAACCCTAACTATAAACTGTATACCAATACTTGTAAAAATCTATATTTCTCAACCATTAAAGATCAATGAATTATTGCACAATAATAGAGTGCAATACTTTGTGTTAGCTAGGTATCGTCTGCTTGATGTGCCCTGCTTTTCTCTTCTTGTTGCTGCAGCTCCCACATATGGAAATAGAACCCTCTTGCCGCAAGTAGCTCCTGGTGGCTTCCACGCTCTATGATTCTACCTTTGTCCATTACTAGAATCTGGTCAGCATCAGCAATAGTAGAAAGCCGATGAGCGATTGTAAGCGTAGTACGGTTTGCAGCTATTCTCTTCAGCTCTCCTTGTATGGCTTTCTCAGATCTTGAATCTAATGCTGAGGTTGCTTCATCAAAAATTAGAATTTTTGGCCCTTTCAAAATTGCTCTAGCAATTGCAACTCGCTGTTTTTCACCACCAGAAAGTTTTAGCCCCCTCTCTCCAACTTTTGTCTTGTATTTTTCTGGCAGGCTTTCAATAAATTCATGAATGTGAGCTGATTTTGCTGCCTGAAAGACTTCTTCACAACTTGCTTCAGGGCGCCCATAAGCTATGTTGTAATAAATACTTTCATTAAATAGAACTGTATCTTGCGGGACAATTCCTACAGTTGCCCGCAGGCTCTTTTGAGTAATATTACTAATATCCTGATCATTTACCAAAATACGACCACTAGTTACTTCGTAGAAACGAAATAATAAACGTGAGATTGTAGATTTGCCTGAGCCACTGTGCCCAACTACTGCAATATTATGCCCGGCAGGGATATCAAAGCTCATATTAAATAAAATTTGACGATTGGATTCATAGCTAAAATTTACGTTCTCAAACCGAACTGAAGCATCTCCCTGAACGAGATCAAGAGCATCCAATTTATCCTTTATTTCTTCTCTTTCCGTCAACAATGCAAACATTTTTTCCATATCTGCCAGTGAATGCTTAATTTCACGATAAACAAATCCAAGAAAATGTAGTGGCATATAAAGCTGCAACATAAAAGCATTAACTAACACCAAATCACCCAATGACATAGATCCTTTGACCACTCCATCAGATGCCAATAGCATTAACAAT
>JAAZZR010000077.1:0-664 GCA_014237605.1 Nitrosomonadaceae bacterium
ATCCTAGTGTGAAAAGGGGAAAAAAGGGAAAAAATTGTCTGAAATCATATCAAGGTGAGCGTCAAGATCATTTTATGATCTCTTGTTGTTGTATATTTATCAACTGCATACAATTTAAAGGTAAAGCTGATCAACCGTATCGATGATTTGGAATAATTTAATAAAGTTCACGACTTTTTGAACTCTTTCAGGTGAAATTGCCACTACAATACCGGTATGATGCCGTTCATTATCATTATTATTAGATTGGGGCTTAACGTCGCTTTAACACATCAAAATAGGTCATATCGCGACAGCGAAACCAAGGAAAACGTAGTCACAGGAAAGTAGACTTAATAATACACTCTCTGTCAATAACAGAGACTGAATCCCTTACACTATAGAAAGTGGAGAAGTCGGCCAATTTGGACGACCAGCGATAACTGCAATATAATACAATTATATTGAAATATTTTTGGTGCATATAGTAACTGTATCAGCAAACAATATTTTACCAACTAGTTTTGAAGTTTTTATTCATAAAAGTGAACTTAATTTATAAATCTGTTATATTGGGGGTTCGGGTGTCTCGTTGATCTTTCGCGTCAAAAGGCATAAAATAAAGTTGTAAAACCAAAATTTTTGTAACCATCTTGAGAAATACTAACATATATCAAACATTAAT
>JAAZZR010000077.1:674-1190 GCA_014237605.1 Nitrosomonadaceae bacterium
TGCTGGTGGACTCTGAGTCCCCGAGGACACTTGTCGCCAAGGAGTATTTCGTTCAACTTCGGTTGATATGAAATACTGCAGTTGGCCTCGGTCGATCTGCACTTTATAGAGCATATTCAAAATTTTCCGATATCAATCTTTAAGAAATTGTTAATTGTGGGATCTTCAGCACCTTCCCATTTGGTTTTTGGCATATTGAGATTTCGAACAAATATTTGGCATTCTATTCAAGCATTTCGATAAATACTTTTGCATGATTTTGATGTAGGGCTACTGACGAGGGTTTGTTACCCGAAACGATCGTATAGCCCATTATCTAATTTTCTCTCTGACTTATTAAATGGTGCTTACTAATTTGGAGTCTCGTTCTAATTTATTATTTCTATATTGGTAGGGGTACATTTTTGAAATATAGCAAACATTTTAGTTCTGTTGCAAAATTCGTGTTCATTGAGTGAAAATATGAATTTTTGTTCACCGGCTATCTGGGAACATTATACGAGGCGTTTTATTTAC
>JAAZZR010000078.1 GCA_014237605.1 Nitrosomonadaceae bacterium
CTGCCATTTATTTGACTTGCTAGCTCTTCCCAGCGAAGCCTTGAGTTGACTAATATTTTAGCAATCGATTGAGCATTTTTTGCAGCCTGTTTTGGCATCGATTGATACAAGAATTTTATTAACCAGGGAGCGAGAGAGAGAAATTCAGAGCGTTTAATTGCTATAGGACTATTTTTATTAAATAAAAGTGAAGGTAATCTTTTTAGCATGTCTGGTGAGCCAATCGGAAGTACTGCATATTCTGCAATAGTGCCTGCATTTCCATATGATGTTCCAGATCCTGGTTTTTCGGGATCGATAAGAACAACTTCTCTTCCTGAGCTAAGCATCCTTAGAGCAACAGAAAGTCCTATAACACCACCACCCAAAACAACAATATCAGTTTTTTCCATCTAAAAAAATCCCAATATTAAATAAAAGACCTAAAAACTTAGGAAAGTATTAAATTATGCGCTTCCTTTGCTGCATTAATAAAGCTTTCAAAGAGTGGATGACCATCTCTTGGCGTTGAGGTAAATTCAGGATGAAACTGGCAAGCAACAAACCAAGGGTGGTCAGTAATTTCTACCATTTCAACAAGTGATCCATCATTTGACCTTCCTGATACAGTCAGTCCAGCCGCTTCAATTTGTGAGATTAACTTATTGTTCACCTCGTATCTGTGACGATGCCTCTCGGTAACTTTTTGAGAACCATAAATCTTTTGAGAATAACTCCCTTGAACAAGTGTGCACTCTTGTCCTCCAAGTCTCATAGTGCCGCCCAAATCTGAATCGGTATTTCTCTTCTGAGTATCGCCATTTTCATCCTGCCACTCGGTTATAAGCCCGATAACTGGATAAGCCGTATTTTCATCAAACTCAGTACTATTTGCTCCTTTCATATTGGCCTTATGACGAGCATACTCAATGACAGCAACTTGGAGACCTAAACAAATTCCTAAAAATGGAATATTGTTCTCTCGCGCAAATTGAACAGCCTTAATCTTACCCTCTATTCCTCTTATACCAAAACCACCCGGCACTATGACTGCGCTCATTTTACTCAAGCTTTCAGCACCATATTATTTCAAGATACTTTAGATCATCG
>JAAZZR010000079.1 GCA_014237605.1 Nitrosomonadaceae bacterium
TGTGCGTACTAGAATTCTTAATGGTGAGCCACGAATAGATGGACGTGATACTCGTACAGTACGACCTATATCTATTCGCAATAGTGTATTACCACGTACTCACGGGTCTGCTCTATTTACGCGCGGCGAGACTCAGGCGCTAGTAGTAGCAACTCTTGGTACAGGGCGTGATGAACAGAGAATCGATTCTCTGCAGGGAGATTACACTGATCGTTTTATGTTGCATTATAACTTCCCGCCTTCTTCGGTTGGAGAGACTGGTAGGGTAGGCACTCCAAAGCGCCGTGAGATTGGTCATGGTCGTCTTGCTAAACGTGCGCTTATTGGAGTTTTACCTTCCGCTGAGGAATTTGGTTATTCGTTGAGGGTTGTATCTGAAATTACTGAGTCTAATGGTTCTAGCTCTATGGCTTCTGTTTGTGGTGGGTGCATTGCATTAATGGATGCGGGTGTGCCAGTCTCTTCAGTTAATGCGCGAATCACTGCACCACCTTTACCAATTACATCACGTATTTTTTCAGGGTTAATTTTAAGTTTAATGATACGCGGAGCATGTTGAGAAATTTCTTCACGAGTTGAGGGCTGCGCCTGTTTCATAATTCCTAAAATGTGCAAGCGTCCTTCTTTAGCCTGATCCAACGCAGCCTGCATGATTTCTTTATCAACACCCTGAATCTTGATATCCATTTGTAGTGCTGTAATACCATCTTCCGTACCCGCTACCTTAAAATCCATATCACCCAAGTGATCTTCATCGCCAAGAATATCAGTTAGTACAGTAAATCGATCAACATCCTTAACAAGACCCATAGCAATTCCTGCGACTGGAGCTTTTATTGGTACTCCTGCATCCATCAGTGAAAGTGAAGAGCCACAAACACTTGCCATAGAGCTAGAGCCATTGGATTCGGTTATTTCTGAGACGATTCGAATGGTATAAGGAAAATCCTCAAGACTAGGTAGACAAGCAGCTATTCCTCTACGAGCTAATCGACCATGCCCAACTTCACGGCGCTTGACTCCCATTACGCGTCCAGTTTCACCAACACAATAAGGGGGAAAGTTGT
>JAAZZR010000007.1 GCA_014237605.1 Nitrosomonadaceae bacterium
CCACGTCCAGGCAATTATCATAAAAGATAGTAAAATTTTAGCTGTAGAAGGAAGACAAGGCACAAAAGTAATGCTATCAAAAATTAAAAAAAAAACAGATGGAATTTTAATTAAATTACGAAAATAGCTGCAGATTAATACCAATAATAGAAACAATACAAATAAGAAATTAAAGTGCAACATTTAGGGGGCAACATTTAAAAGAGCACAATATTTGCTATTTATTAAAGAGAAATCTAAGTAAGCATTGTTCTATAAAAGATAAATTTAAGGGTAAGGTGCTGTTGTAATACCTTGGTATAAGTGGATTAGCTTAATAAACTGCTTGACTTGGGACGCTCATCTCGGCTAATCTGCAGGTTGATTGTCGGCTAATAAAAATGTCGAGAGCTATTCTCGTCACGAAGGTTTTGAAAGTCGTAGTACATATTTGAGTAGTAAATATTTGAAATGATAGGAGGATAACAAATGGCAACAACATACGGTTCAACTGGAACAGCAGCCAAAGCATCTTCTGGCTCCTGGGATCAGTCACTTTGGTATGACTCAAGGTGGTATAAATTTGGCATGGGGCTTATGCTATTAGTAGCGTGCTTCTGGATTTGGTATCAACGGACTTTTGCTTATTCACATGGCATGGATTCGATGGAACCTGAATTTGAAAAGGTCTGGATGGGTCTATGGCGCGTTCACATGACAGTAATGCCTACCTTTGCATTGATTGCTTGGGGCTGGATCTGGAAGACAAGGGATACCAAAGAACAATTGGATAACCTAGATCCAAAACTAGAAATCAAACGTTATTTCTATTGGATGATGTGGTTGGGCGTTTACCTATTCGGTGTGTATTGGGGCGGTAGCTTCTTCACCGAGCAAGATGCTTCATGGCATCAGGTAATCATACGCGATACTAGTTTCACACCTAGTCATGTCGTAGTATTTTATGGTTCTTTCCCAATGTACATTGTTTGCGGAATCTCTAGCTATCTTTACGCTATAACCCGTTTGCCACAGTACAGCAGAGGCACATCGTTTCCATTAGTATTTGCGATTGCCGGTCCACTGATGATTCTGCCAAACGTTGGTCTTAACGAATGGGGACATGCTTTCTGGTTCATGGAAGAACTATTCAGTGCACCATTGCATTGGGGATTTGTAATTCTGGGTTGGTCTGGTCTGTTCGCAGGCGGGGTTGCAGCACAGATAATTACTCGTTATTCCAATCTGACTGATGTGATCTGGAACAATTCTGATCCTATCATTCTGAATAACAGGATCAAACCCTAACAACTGGTTCTGATCTTTAACTATATCCTTCTATCACACCCCCCTGCTCTCATTAGAGAGCAGGGTCAGGTGACCAGCAAGTAAATAGTTAAGAGAAGAGACAGTTTATTATTTTTATGTTTAAGAACATACGACGTACCTGAAGGGGGAAAAATGGCAATATTTCAAACAGAAAAAATTATAAAGCTGGCAAAAATGCCACCGGAAGCGGTGAGCATGTCCAGGCATATAGATCTGATTTACTTTCCGATCTTATGCATACTTTTAGTGGGTACATACCACATGCATTTCATGCTACTTGCAGGCGATTGGGATTTCTGGCTTGACTGGAAAGATCGTCAATGGTGGCCGGTTGTTACTCCTATTGTAGGAATAACCTATTGTTCAACTATCATGTATTACCTCTGGGTAAATTACCGCCAGCCATTCGGCGCAACACTTTGTGTTGTTTGCTTGCTTGTTGGTGAATGGTTAACTCGCTACTGGGGTTTCTACTGGTGGTCACACTATCCGATCAACTTTGTATTGCCATCCACAATGATTCCTGGTGCGCTGATCATGGACACATGTCTATTGTTGACTCGTAACTGGATGATTACAGCACTATTTGGTGGCGGAGCATTTGGGCTATTGTTCTATCCAGGTAACTGGCCGATCTTTGGACCAACTCACCTTCCGTTAGTAGTTGAAGGTGTATTGCTATCATTAGCTGATTACACTGGTTTCCTTTATGTTCGTACTGGTACACCTGAGTATGTTCGTTTAATCGAGCAAGGATCACTACGTACCTTCGGTGGTCATACTACGGTAATTGCTGCGTTCTTCTCAGCATTTGTATCAATGCTAATGTTCGTTGTCTGGTGGTACCTAGGAAGGTTCTATTGCACATCGTTCTATTACGTTAAAGGTAAAAGAGGTCGCATCTCAGAAAAAGAAGATGTTACTGCTTTTGGTGAAGAAGGATTTCCGGAGACTATAAAATAATGAAAACTAATAAATTATTTAAAGGATTCGTCCTTGGACTCGCCGGAATGGCGACACTAGCTATCGCTCTAGTCACTGATGTGGCTCCTGTAGCTGCTCATGGTGAACGTTCACAGGAACCATTCCTGCGTATGCGTACCATTCAGTGGTATGACGTAGAGTGGGGTGAAGAATCGAAGGGTGGCAAAGCAACTAAAGTCAACGAAGTGGCTATTATGCAGGGTAAGTTTCACCTAGCAGAAGATTGGCCGGCTGCAGTTGGTAAACCACACCGTGCTTTCTTCAACATAGGTAGCCCAAGTCCAGTATTTGTTCGTTTAAGCGTAACGCTAAACGGTGAACCAGCATTTATTGCAGGGCCACTGGAAATTGGTCGGGATTATAAGTTTGTAGCTCGACTGAAAGCGCGTATTCCAGGACGTCACCATATACATGCTATGGTAAACGTTAAGGATGCTGGACCAATTGCTGGACCAGGTTCTTGGATGAGCATCTCAGGCGACTGGGCTGACTTTAAGAACCCGATCAAGTTGTTGACAGGGGATACCATTGATTCAGAAACCTTCAATCATGCCAATGGTGTGATTTGGCATTCTATATGGATGTTCCTCGGGTGTACTTGGATTGGTATATTTGTTGCTCGTCCGATGTTCCTACCACGTAGTCGTGTACTATTGGCATACGGGGATGAGGATATGATTGATCCAGTAGATACCAAACTTGGTTGGGCCTTCATGATCCTTACTTTCGGACTTGTTTGGTTTGGTTATAGTTCTACGGAAAGCAAGCATCCGTATACTGTTCCACTTCAAGCGGGTGAAACAAAGATCGCGCCTCTTCCAGTGAAACCTAATCCAGTCTCGATTAGAGTGACGAACGCGAACTATGATGTACCAGGACGTGCTCTTCGAGTAACCATGATGGTCACCAATAGTGGAGATGAAGCCGTAAGAATCGGTGAATTTACCACAGCAGGTGTAAGGTTCATTAATAAGGTAGGCCTGAAGCATCTCGATAGATACTATCCGAGAGAACTCGTGGCAACCGGACTATCATTGGCAAACACTACGCCAATTGAACCTGGTGAAACTCGTGAAGTAAAAATGGAAGCTAAGGATGCACTATGGGAAGTACAACGTCTGATGGCACTTATGGGTGATCCTGAAAGTCGTTTTGGTGGTTTGCTAATGACCTGGACTGACGCAGGTGATCGCAACATCAACAGCATACATGGTCCTGTGATTCCGGTCTTTACCAAGCTATAAGGTAAGACAGGCAAGACGCCGATCCGCTCCCCCGTCATATGACGGGATAGTGGATCGGTTTTTTTTAATGAACAAAATATTAATTATATAAAATAATAATTAAAAAGAATTAATAAGATTATTAGTGCAATAATACAAAGCAAAACAACGATCGTTGTAATATCAAACAGGAGATTCGTCCGTGATAAAGCAAGTAATACGGGCAAGTGCAACAGCTTTTATTTTTATAATGGCACTACACGCAGGTGTAGCGGGCGCCCATGGAAACGTGGCGATGGAGCAAGACAGCTGCATGCGTCGAGCAGGTGGTGGCAGCATGCTACATTTGAGTGTTTATCAGCCTGAAATTGAGCCTAGCGCACATTATTGTACGGAAATTCCTAACGTAGGCGAAACATATCTAGTAATAGATCTTGTTGATCAAGCTTTGCGCGATATGCCAGTAGGAATGGAAATAGTAAAGGGAAGTGGTGGTGCGGATAGCGAAATAATCAAAGCCATCAAGCCCATTTATCATCCAAGTGGATCACTAAGTCAAAAAGTATATCTTGAGCAAGGAGAATATACAGTAACTTTAAAAGGCGAAGCAGTTCCGCCTGTTGAATATACCTACCCATTACGGGTACAAATGATAAATTATTCAGCGTTATTTCAAAAAGCAATAGGACCTACAATTGCTTTTCTAGCAATAATGTTTATTGGCTATAAAATAATAAAAACAAAAAAAGTGCAGAAATGGCTGGCATCTAGATATTCTTAGAACTTAATACAATAAATAGACCGAAGTATCAAAATCTAGTTAGTTAAATAGAATTAGCGTAAATTTGCAATCTTATAAAAGGATTTAATGATGGTTTTAAAATATATACGGCCTGCTTTACTCTCCCTGGCACTAACAGTGGGGCTTTCATTCACAGCTCAAGTACAAGCTCATGGCGGATTATCTCTTGCTGATGACATGTGTAAACTCACAGTTGGTCCATATATGATGCATTTTACTGGCTATCAGCCAAATAGCTCAAAAGAAAAAGAGTTTTGTGAAGACATCCCTGTTACAGGTCGGACAGTGGTAGCGCTCGATTATATAGAAGATGCATTAAGACCATTACCTACAGAAGTACGGGTAATTAGAGATACTGGATCTGAAGATGACATAGAAAGCATCACAATTCTACATATGCCAGCAAAAGTCTACTCAAATGGATCAATAAATTTTGAGCATAATTTTAAAGAGGCAGGGAAATTTGTTGGTCTAGTAACAGTCGGTAAGGATGGTGAACATGTCTCACGTTTCCCGTTCTCAGTAGGAGAGGGCACAAGTAGTATGCCATCTGGTTTGGTTATGGCTATGGTAGCAGCGCTAAGTCTAGGTGGATTTTTCTTATTTAGGGTCGGAAAAAAATCTAAGGGTAGCAGTACCGCATAATAGAGCAGTATTTGCTACTTTAAATAAACGAACCATATAAGAAAAAAGCTGTCAAAAGTATATAAACTAACAGTTTAAAGCTTAGTAAATGTAGTTCTGCAATAGAGGCCAATATGGTATCAGTAAAATTAACAGTATTTTTACGTGTAATGATAGGCGCTGCTTTAGTTACATTAATGTGGGCACAAACTTCGTCAGTAATGGCGCATGCGCAGTTAATTAAAGCAGAGCCAGCACGCAGAGCAGCCTTAAATAAAGCCCCTGCTCAAATAAGGCTATGGTTTAATGAAGAAATTGAGGGTGCATATACTACACTGACAGTTTCTGGTGCCAATAAAAAATTGGTTACAAATGAGAAGCCAAAAGTAGTGGCAGATGATCACAAATCAATTATTCTTCCATTGCCTAAGACCAAGCCGGGGAAGTATAAGGTTAAGTTCAGGGTGCTATCAGTAGATGGTCACGTTGTTGATTCTACTTTCAACTACACGGTAAAGAGTAAAGTAGAAGACAAATGATCGAGATCATCGCTGCAATTGTCCGCTGGATCCAGTTAGCGGCTAACATGGTCTTGATAGGCAGCAGTATCTTTCTTGCAATATCAGTCTATAACAGAGTTGTTATTTCAAGCCCATGGGTTGGCCGTCTAGAGCGGCTTCTTCCATGGATAGCAGGAATTCTTGTATTAGGGCTATTAGCACTACTTGCAATTTCATCAGCCCTGGCAACAGGAGTTACTGAGCATGCATGGCAACCAAGCGCTTGGTATGCCTTCCTTACAAAAACGCGTACTGGACATGTTTGGATGTGGCGTGAGGGTTTTGCAATTCTAGCATTAGGGGTGGCATTCCTTATTCGGAACGCATCTTTAAACAGAACCCAATGGCGCTACGTGCTATGTGCAACATTAGCTATCATAACCTTATCAGTGGGTTCACTTGCAAGTCATGCAGCAGCAGAGGAGATGTCAGTTACATCAATCCTTCCGTATACCCTTCATATAGTTCTGGCAGGAGTATGGTTCGGGGCCTTACCTGCTTTTCTGTTAATTTTATTTACCAAGAAGGAAGGGCAATCAGGCCAAGAAGTTGATCAATTTGGCATACAAACCCTAAAACGATTTTCGATTATAGCAATGCCAGTAATGCTGGGCATAATTGCAACTGGTGTGATTGTTGCAGATCGTGCAGTAGATACATTATACGGGGCTTTGGTCGCGACTGACTATGGTTGGCTTCTTCTTACTAAAGTTAGTCTACTTATATTGGTATTGATAATTGCTTCACGCGCACGTTCTGTTTGGCTCCCAGCGCTTAGTCAAGGCCAAGCCTTGGCGGTGATCGGCGTACAAAACTTGAGAAAATGGGTTCGTATTGAGTTTATGATTGCTGGAATAATAGTATTGCTGGCAACTATATTAGCAAATACCATTCCGGCAAAACATTCCCTCATAGAGGAGTGGCCTTATTCATTTCGTTTTTCTATCAATGCAACCTGGGAAGATCCGTCTGTACAAACACAAGTTATGTTAGGAGTTTCCTTGTTACTGCTGGCAGGGGGGATAATTATATTTGGCAGGATTAAGAAATGGGCATTACTTCGAAGTATAGGGGCATCAGGGGTGGTTGTAGTAAGTGCATTTGCTGTAATGTTGCCACCATTAGCTGTTCAGGCATATCCTGAAACATATCGTAATACTCCAGTTCCATTTGATTCCATTTCAATTACTAACGGTTCGGGCTATTTTGCAGAGAATTGTGTAACCTGCCATGGGCCTCAGGGCAAAGGTAATGGTGTTCTAGCGAAAAGCTTTACTAAGCCCCCCGCAGATTTACTAACAGAACCTCACACGGAATTACATACAGCGGGAGATTTCTTTAATTGGCTAAGCAAGGGCATACCAGATACAGGTATGCCTGGGTTTGAAGATAAGCTTGATGAAGAAGGTCGATGGGATGTAGTAAACTATATCCATGCTATGTCTCGTGGTTATCAGGCGCGTCTCATGGGCCCTAAAGTCATTCCTGATGAGCCTTCTAGTGGCCCCCCTAATTTTTCTTATACCGCACATGATGAATCACACGGAATACTTCAAGACTTTAGGTACAAGAAATCTGTTTTATTGGTTTTGTTTTCTTGGCCAGAGTCACGTGAACGGCTTGGTCAGCTGAAATTGGACTACGATAAGCTAGGAGAAGGTAATGCAGAGGTACTTGCTGTTCCTATGCATGACCTTGATGCAAAAAGTTTGGCAGAAATTACAGCAGAAGTACCTTTTCCAGTTGTAATACAAGGCGCAAAGGAAATTACACAAAGTTATATTCTATATCGCAGGACGCTAGGGCGGCCTGATCTTCTAGGAGAGGGAGCCATCCCTAACCATTTAGAATTTTTGGTAGATCGTTTTGGATATTTACGAGCGCGTTGGATTCCTGTGGCCGACGGAGATGGTTGGTCAAATATGAGCTTCTTAATGAAGCAAGTTGCACAATTAAAGCAAGAAAAAGAAATTCTGCCACCACCAGACGATATGGTGCATTAAGTATACGTGCAGACTTATATTCGATTCAATTGTTTAGGAGAAAAGAATGAATAAATCAAGAACTTTTATTCTACCGTTCATTTTATTAATGTTTTCATCCTTGGCCTGGTCTCATACTGATGAGTATTTTGATACGGTTGATGCACCTCATGGCGGGCAAATGCGTATGGCTGGCCCTTATCATATGGAAATTATAACCAAGGATAAGGAGATAGTTCTATATATAACAGATCATGCAAACGCTAAAATTAATATTGAAGGGGGGATAGGTAAAGCTACTGTACAAACTGGAAAAACTAAAACAACGGTTAAATTACAACCTGAAGGTGATAATTCATTTAAGGGGAGCGGCGATTTTATAGTTACTCCTGAAACCATGATTATGGTTTTTGTTAAGCTACCTGAGCAGGAGGCGCAGGCAGCTCGTTTTACTCCACTAAAGTCGGCAGATAAAAACAAGCAACCAAAGAAAGAGTCAGGTGATCATGCTGATTCTCATGATCAGCACAGTGATAGTCACGGCGATCACCATAAAATGGAAAAAAGTGGCGATGATCACAGCGGCCATCATAAAATGGAAAAACATGGTGGTGACCACGGGGGCCACTAAATAAATGCCGCAACTGGCTAGAGTTCATTAATCAGACATTGTATTAAAGAATCTATTGGGTATTTAACGCGGCCTGTCGGCCCCTTTTTACATTTATACCCATTAATATAAATAGGCCAATAATGAAATAACTTCCAGTTATTAACATTGCAAGACGATGATCTCCGTGGGATACCCAGCTTATCAGCCCATATGTTATGGGGCCAATTATCGAAGACAGTTTAACTGCTAGCCCCCAAAGTCCAAAGAACTCTGCACGGCGTAGTAAAGGGCTAAAATATGCGACTAACGCACGACCCGCAGATTGCGATGCACCTAAACATAATCCGGCAATGTTAGCAGCAAGCCAGAACATAGCATGGTCTTGTGCTCCCCAAGCTAGTAAGACCATTATTATCCAACCAATAAGAGTTAGTGCAATAGTTGGGATATGACCAAGTTTATCCTGAATAATGCCAAATACGAATGCTCCTACTGCTGCGGTAACATTTACTATAACTACAAGCAAAATAGTATCGTTATGATTAAAGCCCATTACTTGCTGCGCATAAATTGCTGCGATCACGACTATGGTCTGGATGCCTGCTTGATAAAATATTAGGCAAGTCAGAAAGCGTGTTAAATCACGAAAATTACGTAATTGTTTAATGGTATTACTTAGTCTAGAGAGTACCTCTTTTACTACATTATGACCGTGTAAAAGTGATTGTGGCCGTGCCCGCTCTTTTAAATAAAGAAATGTCGGGATACAGGAAATAGCAAATAATGAAGCGGTTATTAGCAGGGTTACAGGTATAAATTGCTCAGACTGGTGTCCTTGCTCTTGTGCCCAAAGCACATAAGCAAATGAGCAGCCTAAACTTACTATGCCACCAATATACCCAAGGCTCCAACCCAAGCCCGATATTTTTCCAAGGGAATTACTTTTCGCAATTTCGGGTAGAAAGGCAGCAATTAGATTTTCACCGGTACCAAAGAAGAAATTAGCAAGAATTACAAGAAATATAGCTAGCCATAAGTCTCCTGGGCCTACAAAGGAAAGTAATAAAGTAAAAAATATACAGCCTATAGAAGTGAAGAACAGCAGGCGTTTTTTAGCAGCGTAGGCATCTGCATATATACCTATAATTGGTGCAGTTATAATAATGAGGATATATGAAACTGCAAGCGTAGCTGTCCAGGCAAATGTCCCCCAATCCTGATTTCGAGCCACCATGCTTACAAAATAAGCATTAAATATTGTTGTAATAACAACAGTAGTATATCCAGAGTTCGCAAAATCAAACATTGCCCAAGACCAGACTTCTCGTCTGTTCACATTTGCGGCAAGATAAGTAGGTTTGTCTTTTGAGGCCACTAGCTAATTAAGCATGAAGGTAAAATAAAAAAGCATTAAAACGCACTATATTTGTACGATATTTTTATTGAAACCCTTTATTCATCAGTGTTCGTGGTGCTGTTGGGGGGGATCGAACCTCCGGCCTACTGATTACGAATCAGTTGCTCTACCAACTGAGCTACAACAGCAAGAAGACTAAAGATTATAGAGGTTTGGAATGTAGACGGCAAATTGAAACAAGTATAACTAGACAGAGCTGAATACTCGGCATGAGCTCAAATTGTATTCAAAGTAAATGTGCTCTATAACGCTTGTAAATATATATTATATAAATAATGAAAGGTCTTTATATTTAAATTGTATGGGATAATATTTTTGCTTAGTCTCACATAAGTTCGGCTAAAATCATTAAACATGTAGGCAATTTCGTATTATATGCAGAATTACATATAAATAATGATTTATATTTTAAATATAAGGTTTTTTAGATTTATGCGCTTTATATGAATCTTCTTAATTTCGCTTAAAATCGTTAAACGTGTAGACAATCTGTCAAAAATACGGCAGAATTACTAAATGACGTCAGGAAAGCTAGTGGCAAAAAATATTTTAATCTTGCATGGGCCCAACCTTAACCTTTTGGGCAGTCGAGAGCCGGACGTGTATGGAAGTGAAACTTTAGAAGAAATTAACGGAAATTTAAGCAAGTTGGCGACAGAAGCCAACGTTAGTCTGGTTAGTTTTCAGAGTAATAGTGAAGCAGACTTAATAAGTCGTATTCAGCAGGCTATGGAGGATGAAACTGACTTTATCATCATTAATCCTGCTGCATTTACACACACTAGTATTGCTTTGCGTGATGCTTTGTCGGCAGCGCACCTGCCATTTATTGAGGTTCATCTTACAAATATTTTTGCACGTGAAACATTTCGTCGGGAATCATATTTTTCTTCTCTTGCACTAGGTGTTATTAGTGGCTTGGGTGCTAGCAGTTATTACTTGGCACTTAAGTATGCAATAAATAATTGCTAATTTAGGCCCTAGATATTTGTATTGAAATAAAAATATCTGTCTCATAAGGTTTAATAGGGCGATATTGAAGCTAACATGAAAATTACGCCGATTTAAAAGAATAAAAGTATGTTTCGAGTTAAGTGCCATAAATAGAACATTGCCCCGGGAGGGCTATTTTGGATTTAAGAAAGCTTAAAAAACTAATTGATTTAGTTGAGGACTCAAGTATCTCCGAGTTAGAAATAACGGAAGGAGAGGAAAGGGTTCGTATCAGTAAGTCAGGAACCGGAATACCCGCTCATGCTGTGCCGACAGTTGCGGCGCCAGCTGTGATCTCGGTACCAGAAACAAAGAGTTTGGGCAAAGTTGAGGAGAAGCTACCGGCCGGACATGTGGTTAACTCCCCTATGGTCGGAACTTTCTACCGCACGTCTTCACCTGGGAGCGATCCATTTGTAAAAGTGGGGCAAACGGTTAAGGCGGGAGAAACTTTGTGTATTATTGAGGCGATGAAGCTTCTTAACGAAATTGAGGCTGATAAGGCTGGCATTATCAAAGCAATTTTAATTGAGAATGGCCAACCGGTTGAATACGGAGAGGCATTATTCATTATTGAATAATGTTTACTTGATCACTCCCTTGAGGGTTGTTGGGTTAAAAGGCAACTTGTGCCCTCGTCATTCAGAATAGGACCTACCTAGACAAATATGTTTGAAAAAATACTTATAGCCAATCGAGGTGAGATTGCTTTGCGAATTCAGCGTGCCTGCCGGGAGATGGGCATCAAAACAGTTGCGGTACATTCTGAGGCAGATGCTGAAGCAAAATATGTAAAACTAGCTGATGAGTCAGTTTGTATCGGGCCGGCACCATCTAACCTAAGTTATCTTAATATTCCTGCAATTATAAGCGCAGCAGAAGTAACAGACTCTGCAGCAATTCATCCTGGGTACGGGTTCCTTGCAGAGAATGCTGATTTTGCTGAACGGGTAGAAAAGAGCGGCTTTGTATTCATTGGCCCCCGTCCTGAAACTATTCGGCTTATGGGCGATAAGGTTAATGCTAAGAATGCTATGAGAGGCGCCAAAGTACCCTGTGTTCCTGGTTCCGATGGCGCCTTGCCTGAGTCCCCTGAGGAAATAAAAGAAATAGCTCGTGCCATTGGTTATCCAATAATCATTAAAGCGTCTGGTGGAGGGGGCGGACGTGGAATGCGGGTGGTGCATACAGAAGCCGCATTATCTAATGCAGTAATTGTGACCCGAAATGAAGCACAGGCTGCTTTTGGCAATCCCATGCTATATGCAGAAAAATTTATGGAAAATCCTCGGCATATTGAGTTCCAGGTGTTAGTTGATGAACATAAAAATGCCATTTATTTAGGAGAAAGAGATTGTTCGGTACAGAGGCGTAATCAAAAGATTATTGAGGAAGCGCCGGCGCTTGAACTTAATTCTAGAATGAGAGACAAAATAGGCTCTCGTTGTGTAGATGCATGTCGTCGTATTGGGTACCGTGGCGTAGGTACTTTTGAATTTTTATACGAAAATAAAGAATATTATTTTATTGAAATGAATACGCGCCTGCAGGTAGAGCACACTATTACAGAAGCGGTTACCGGGATTGATTTGGTACAACAACAAATTCGTGTTGCAGCTGGTGAGAAATTAAATATTCGTCAGAAAGATATACAGCCCAAAGGGCATGCGATAGAGTGTCGAATTAATGCTGAAGATCCTTATAAGCTTACCCCTTCTGCCGGTCAGATTACTCGGTATCATGCTCCAGGTGGCCCTGGTATAAGGGTTGATTCTCATGTTTATCATAATTATACGGTACCGCCTTATTATGATTCTTTAATAGGAAAAGTAATCGCTTATGGTGAGAATCGAGATCAGGCTATAGCACGTATGCGGATTGCATTATCAGAAATGGTTGTTGAGGGGATTAAGACTAATATTCCATTACATCTTGAGCTATTGCATGATGCGGGATTTTTACATGGTGGAATTACCATTCACTATCTTGAGCAATTGCTGGCTCAGCACAACAAGCAAGGGTAATAAATCATCGTGTTTGTAATTTACTATCTGGCATGCTGTTACAAACAAAATAAACGCAATAAAAAATATGTTAAGTAAGTATGGTTTAGTTAAACTTAATTTATCCATACTTTAGTATGTTTTGGACGGCGCTCATCATTGAAACTACCTTTGCTCATACTGAGGAACTGAATAATTTATTAATTGAATTAGGTGCTTTGTCAGTAGATACTCACGATGCGGATGCAGGAACGCAGCATGAGCAGCCATTATTTGAGCAGTTTGATGGCACGTCAGAAACAACCTGGCTTAACGTAGAGATAACTGCTCTCTTTGAAGAAACTGTAGACGTGACGGTGATTATGCAAACTGTAGTACAAAATACGCAATTGCCTTGTTTGCCCGTCTACAGGGTTAAGAAAATTCAAGATCAAGATTGGGTACGTCTCACACAGTCACAATTTGAGCCCATTAGAATATCGTCAAGACTATGGATAGTTCCTAGTTGGCATCAAACACCTGATCCTACAGCCACTAATCTTATGCTTGATCCAGGGCTGGCTTTTGGTACTGGCAGCCACCCAACTACCGAGCTATGTCTTGCGTGGCTTGATGAAAATTTACAGGGTGGAGAACAAGTGCTTGATTACGGTTGCGGATCCGGCATATTAGCTATCGCAGCACTAAAACTGGGAGCCGATCATGTAGTTGGAGTTGATATAGACCCTCATGCGGTTGAGTCAAGTATTAAGAACGCGCGACAAAATCAATGTGATCAAAATAAAGCAGAGTTTTATTCGGTTGATTATATGGCTAAGGCGGATCAGACAATGGATGGGTGGGCTGATATAGTTGTTGCGAATATACTTGCTAATCCTCTAATTATGCTTGCTCCCTTACTGATGCGTACTAGTAAAATAAATGGGCGTATTGTACTTTCTGGCATACTAATGGAGCAGGTAAAAGAGGTTGAGCAAGTCTATCAGCAATGGTTCAAGATGCATCTTGTAAGAGAACAAGCGGGCTGGGCATTATTGATAGGAATAAGAAAATAAAAATATTGGATTATTAATATATGGCGCTGGTAACTCGCTGTCCTAATTGCACTTCTGTTTTTAAAGTGACCCCGCAGCATTTGCAGGTGCAAGAGGGTAATGTCCGTTGTGGGAGTTGTTTACAGATCTTTAATAGCTTTTCTGATCTGGCTACGTTGCAGGAGAAAGCAGATACTGATAACTCCTTAGAGTTATCAATTGAAAACAAAGAAGCAAAAAGAGACGCTCCAAATGAAGCGCTAGCTACAGAGGTATCGGATGCGACAAAGGCGGGAGGGCAGGATTCCTACACTTTTGATGCTATTAAGCCGCCTAGGGTCTCGCGCGTATGGGGGCTTATTAATTTATGTATTTTAGTTACCCTTATTGGGCAGGCTATCTATTTATATCGTGCAGAGCTTTCTAATTTTTCTCCCTCAACTAGGCCGTACCTGGAGCAATATTGTGAGATCTTGAATTGTAAAATACCAATATCTCAACAAACAGAATTATTGAGTATTGAATCATCTGATATGCAGAAAGAGGCAACACAACAAGGCGTTGCTACGTTAATAGTAATGATACGTAATCAAGCAACCTTTCCTCAGCTATTTCCCTCTCTTGAGCTCACGCTCACTGATACCAAGGACAAGGCTCTTGCGAGCCGTATTTTCTCTCCGAGGGAGTATCTAGAGAAAGATGGCCACCTTTCGGATGTCATTGGGCCCAATAAAGAAGTTAGTGTAACGTTAAAAATTGATAGCAGTAATTTGAATGCAGCTGGGTACCGGTTATTTTTGCTTTACCCTTAGTCCCCTAGTACAATGATTATCATTAAACATGTATCTTAGCTAAGCCTGGTATGCACAATAAACCATATTAATTATGGGCCTATACCTAATAGATATTTTAATTAGATTAAAATTTATCAAATCAAGTAACGGCTAATTTTAACAGCGTCATGACAACAAATCCCTTAGTAGAAATTAAAGATCTAAATTTCTCTTACGACGAACGGGCCATTCTTAAAGGAATAAATATGACCATGCCTCGCGGTAAGGTTATAGCTATTATGGGTGGTAGCGGTTGTGGTAAGACTACTTTATTACGCTTGATCGGCGGCGTGGTAGCTCCGTCCTCAGGATATGTCAGAGTTGATAATCAAATAGTGCATGAACTGAGTAGAGATAAGCTTTTCTCGCTACGTAGGAAAATGAGCATGTTGTTCCAGTTTGGTGCATTATTTACTGATTTATCAGTGTTTGACAATGTAGCATTCCAGATGAGAGAGCATACGGATTTGCCGGAGTCTGTAATTCGTGATCTTGTATTTATGAAACTACATGCAGTTGGTTTGCGTGGCGCACATAATTTAATGCCAGCAGAACTCTCTGGCGGAATGGCTCGGCGAGTAGCTTTGGCTCGTTCAATTGCACTTGATCCGATGCTTGTAATGTACGACGAGCCATTTGCAGGGCTAGACCCTATTTCTCTAAGCGTCATTGGAAAGCTAATTCGTCGCCTTACAGATGCGTTAGGAATGACATCAATTTTGGTAACGCACGATGTGCATCAGTCGTTGGAAATTGTAGACTATGTTTACTTTATTTCTGAGGGAGTGATAGCTGCGCATGGTACACCATCAGAAGTGAGAGATTCGGTTTCACCTTTTGTGCATCAATTTATTCATAGTGAGGTAGATGGTCCGGTTCCATTTCATTATCCCGCAGAAAAATATGCAACCGATTTAAATTTGGAGAATAGAATTGCCTAGGCGCATTGTCATCGGTATCCGAGGCATCGGCCATCGAATTATTGAAAGTGTGTGGCGGTTAGGTTATGCCGCCCGATTTTTTAGTTTGATACTGCTAAAATCTGGGACTAGCATACGACGCTTTGGCCTGATCATTCGTGAGCTGTATTTTACCGGCGTACTAACGATGGTAATAATATTAGTGTCTGGGCTGTTTGTTGGGATGGTTCTTGGTTTGCAAGGATATGAAACATTACAGAAATTTGGGGCAGAAACGGCTGTAGGAACCTTAGTGGCGCTATCATTGGTTCGGGAACTGGGACCGGTTGTGGCTGGACTATTGTTTGCTAGCCGTGCAGGTTCTGCTATTACAGCTGAGATTGGGTTAATGAAAGCCACCGAGCAGTTGGAAGCTATGGGGATGATGGCTGTAGACCCAATCGCAAGGGTTGTAGCGCCGCGATTCTGGGCCGGAGTAATTTCGATGCCGCTCTTGGCCGCAATGTTCTCTGCAATGGGAGTATTTGGTGGGTATTTAGTAGCAGTAGTGCTTATAGGTGTGGATGAAGGTTCATTCTGGTCACAAATGCAGAGTGTGGTGGATTTTAGGTTCGATATTGTTAACGGCATTATTAAAACTTGCGTGTTTGGGGTTGCTATTACAGCAATTGCTGTTTTTGAGGGTTATAATGCACCGCCAACAGCGGAAGGGGTGTCCGGCGCAACGACTCGCACTGTAGTAACTTCTGCGCTTGTGATTTTAGGGTTAGATTTTGTCTTGACCTCATTTATGTTTAGAGGAGTAGGCTAATGCAGCGAGCAAAAATGGATTTATGGGTAGGCCTGTTTGTTGTTGCAGGGATCGGCGCATTATTAATACTTGCGTTACAAGTAGGAAACTTGGGTACCTATAGCGAGGATAAAAGCTATACTTTGGTTGGAAATTTTGAGAATATCGGTGGCCTAAAAATTAGGGCACCTGTAAAAAGTGCCGGTGTAGTAGTTGGACGTGTAATGGATATACAGTTCAGCACTAAAACGTTTGATGCTGTAGTAACTATGAATATAGATGACCGCTATCAATTTCCCAAGGATACTTTTGCTAGTATTCTTACCTCTGGCTTACTCGGAGCGCAGTATGTTGGTTTGGCTGCAGGTGGAGATGAAGGAATGTTAAAGAGTGGTGACAAGATTATGAAAACTAATTCAGCGCTAGTACTGGAAGAAATGATAGGGCAGTTCTTATTTGATAAGGCCTCAGAAGATGATGAAGGTGATAGCGATAAATTTTGAGTTTAGTAATACGGTTGCACTACATCTGATCCGGGTTTTATTAGAAACAATTAACAGTGGAAAGAGAATTTATGAAGAAAGCAATATGTGGCATTTTAGTATTATTATCAACGCTGTTATTATCGCCCACTACTTGGGCGATTGAAGTTCGTCCTGATACTTTAGTAGAAGAAACGGCGCAAGAAGTTCTTAAGATTATCAAGCGAGACAAGGATGCTTTGTCCGGTAATAAAGAGAAAATTCTTAGTCTGGTTAAGTCCAAGATATTGCCACATTTTAATTTCACCCGTATGACACGACTTGCTATGGGCAAGAACTGGTCTAAGGCTTCACTGCAGCAGCAGCAGGAGCTGGAGGAAGCGTTTCGTACGTTGCTTGTGCGCACTTACTATAAAGCACTAGCAGTTTATAGCGATCATACTATAAAGGTATCGCCGGTTAAGAATATGGCAGGGAAAACTGATACCACAGTAAAAACGCAAGTAATTCCATCTAATGGCCAGGCCATATCCATTAATTACAGCATGGGAAAAACTAATAATGCCTGGAAAGTATACGATATAACAGTAGCGGGTATAAGTTTGGTTATTAATTACAGAGGTACGTTCAATTCTAAAATCCGTTCCGGTGGAGTTAAGGGACTACTTAAAGCACTCAATAAGAAAAATCGTGCAATGGAAGCTAAAGATAAAGACAAGGAAAAAAATACATCGCTAACTATAAAGTTTAAGACAACGTGAGATGATATTACGTGATGGCAACAGAATAATTGTTCAAGGATCAATAACTATAGCTAACGTAGTCGAGATAATAGAACAAGGCGCTAATTTATTTGATCGGACTGATTTGATTATTGATTTTGAGCAAGTAACCGAGGTTGATTCATCAGCGGTCAGTATGTTACTGGAGTGGCAGCGAGAAGCGCTTAAGAATAATCAGAGACTATGTTTTTCGAATATATCAGAGAATTTGAAAAATCTTACCCAATTGTATGGCGTTTCCGAGTTAGTCCCGTTGGTATAATAGAGTATGTTTGAGGACGCATCGTAAGAAAATAAATACTCATAATTGCGCAATTTAATTTAAATCGCTGTCCTCGTATTTATATATACAATGATATATAGTTTTATGTAGTCAATATTGTTCGCTATATCTGTAGTAAATGTTTTCCCCAATCTATTTCCCTAATGATTCCAGCAATTGAAGTAAAGCAAGTATACAAAAACTATGGGCCAGTGAGTGCTTTAGTGGGTATCGATCTTGAAATTGAACAGGGAGAATTTTTTGCTTTACTAGGCCCGAATGGCGCCGGTAAGACTACATTAATTAATGTACTGGCGGGGTTAACGTTAGCTAGCAATGGTGTGGCAAAAATAATGGGGCATGATGTAGTGAGAAACTATCGTGAGGCCCGTCGCGTAGTTGGAATAGTGCCGCAAGAGTTGGTCTTCGACCCATTTTTTTCCGTACGAGAAACGCTCTCTATTCAGTCTGGTTATTATGGCCTAAGAAATAATGATGCTTGGATAGATGAAGTGCTCTATCACTTAGGTTTACGTGACAAAGAAAATGCGAATATGCGTACATTATCAGGTGGGATGAAGCGCCGAGTACTGGTAGCTCAGGCATTGGTGCACAAGCCACCGGTGATCATACTGGACGAGCCCACTGCCGGCGTAGATGTGGAATTACGTCGGTCACTTTGGAGTTTTATAAAGCGATTAAACGGTGATGGCCATACCATTGTGCTTACTACTCATTATCTGGATGAAGCTGAAGAGTTATGTAGTCGTATCGCTATGCTTAAAAAAGGAGAAATTGTAGCTCTTGATAGCACTAAGAATCTTATAAATAATGTTAGTGGGTATTTAATAAGACTACGTTTATCATCTGAAGCATTGCCATCGGATCTGCAGCCACTACTAGAAAGTTATACCGAGGGTTGTTTTATACTTAGAGTAAATAATTATTCAAAGATTGAGAGTGTATTGGCAGCTTTGCGTATAGAGCAAATACGGGTGCTGGAAATGGAATTGATGCAACCTGACCTTGAAGATGTTTTTGTAAAAATTACGGGCAATACTAAAGATATGGAATCTGTATGAGTGGTTTCTATACCCTTTTTCATAAGGAATTGTTGCGATTCTGGAAAGTTGGCCTTCAGTCCATATTTGCACCAATGATAGCTACTCTGATTTATTTATTTATTTTTTCTCATGTTTTGGAAGAACGTGCTCAGGCATATCCAGGCGTTACATACCCAGTTTTTTTGATTCCAGGTCTGCTAATGATGGCCATGCTGCAAAATTCTTTTGCGAATTCATCATCCAGTCTAATTCAATCAAAAATATCTGGAAGTATTGTATTTGTTTTGTTATCCCCACTATCCTATATGGAAGTATTTGTAGCTTATGTATTAGCATCTATAGTACGTGGGGTTCTAGTAGGAGCCGGTATTTATTTGGTGATATTAATATTTTTTGATATGCCGTTACAGTCACTTTCGTGGGTCTTTATTTTTGCTCTAATAGGAAATGGATTCCTGGGAGTTTTGGGAGTTATTGCTGCCATTTGGGCTGAGAAATTTGATCAGCTTGCTGCATTTCAAAATTTTGTGATTTTGCCACTAACATTTTTGTCTGGTGTATTTTATACAATTCATTCGTTACCGCCTTTCTGGGAAAGTATTTCGCGTTTTAATCCTTTTTTCTATGTGATTGACGGTTTTCGCTATGGCTTTTTTGGTATTTCAGATGTATCTCCCTATTTTAGTCTTATGATTGTGGGAATATGTTTTCTAGCGGTATCATGGGTAACACTACGAATGCTTAAAATAGGGTACAAGCTTCGTCAATAAGTTCGCAATTTTTGTGAATAAGAGCTAAGCAAAAGAATAAAATATTTTTTAAATTAAAGGGACTCAGAATGGTTACATCAGAAAGCATAAGAATTCATATTGAGAATACTCTCCCATGTGAATTAGTACGTGTAGAGGGTGATGATGGCTATCATTTTAGTGCCATTATCGTTAGCACTGAATTTCAAGACAAAAATATGGTACAGCAGCATCAGTTAGTTTACCGTGCGCTAGGGAAAAAGATGGAGCAGGAGATCCATGCGCTGTCTATGAAAACGTTGACACCAGAACAATGGGCAAAAAATGATCAGAGCTAATAATGATTTTAACTTTGTTAGATTATTTTCAAGATAATTGAAAGTTTAGAGAAAATATCAGTAAAAATAAAAGACGGGGTATTGAGGTCATTATTCTGAGATGGCGGTCTGTTCAGCTAATGAAAACTGTTGTTGCGTATTACAAATAAGAAGCAAATTAACTAAATTAGAAATGGATGCGAGATATTTATGAAGCTGGTTCCATCATCATGCGTATTTTTTGGAGCGCTTTAACCTCTATTTGGCGGATGCGTTCAGCAGATACTCCTAATTCCTCAGAAAGCTTATGAAGTGTTACGGCCTTTTCTCCACATAACCAGCGGGCTTCTATAATACGGCAGCTCCGCGCATCTAAATTGGCCAACGCTTGTTTCAATTTTTTGCTATTTAGGCTACCATTTTCTTGCGCTTCCAGTACCTGTGATGGCTCAGTTCCATCAGTAAGATAGGCGATTGGGCTGTAGTTATAGGTTTCCTCATTGTCTTGGGACAGGGGCTCAATTGAAATGTCGCGCCCACTAAAGCGTGTTTCCATTTCCACTACTTCTTCAGTTTTAACATTCAATTTTTCTGCAATAGCATCAACCTCTTCTGGGCCCATGGTGTCGAGATTTTTCTTCAGGCTTCGAAGATTAAAAAATAATTTTCGCTGTGCTTTTGTCGTTGCAATTTTTACCAGTCGCCAGTTTCGCAGTATGAATTCATTGATTTCGGCTTTAATCCAGTGCATGGCAAACGACACAAGTCGTACCCCACGTTCTGGATCATAACGTTTGACTGCTTTCATTAGCCCAATATTTCCTTCCTGAATCAAATCAGCCTGTGGCAGGCCGTACCCTTTATAGCCCCTAGCGATAGAAACTACTACACGTAAATGTGATAGGACTAGTTGGCGTGCGGCACTTATGTCATCTTCGTCCCTAAGACGTCGTGCAAGGCTAATTTCCTCCTCTTGAGAAAGCATAGGGAAACTATTAGCAGACCTAATATAACTTTCAATGCTACCGCTAGTTGCAGGCATTGCAAGATCAAAAGTCATTGTTTACTCCTTGTATTAGTAGCACTAATTCTAACATTCTATGGCTTTGAGCGCTAATCGTCTCGAAAAAGTCCTAGGGGCAATCTTCAGGATTACTTAAGGCTCTATTTGCCAGAGGTGGCTTGCAACCGATAACCATGCTCCTGCCCAACCGAGCCAGGATGAAAAAAGTAACAGACTAATGCTGTCTTCAAAAGAGATATGATGCAGTTGAAAGTCAACAGCATATAGGTGCACTAAATTCATCAACTCGCTATTAATTAAATTAATTACTAGGGCAACAATAAGCCATGCTATAGCTCCTCCCGCTACACCTTGAATTGCACCAAAATAAAGAAAGGGGCGGCGTATAAAATTACTAGTTGCTCCAATTAATTTTGATACCTCAATTTCGTTACGCTTTGTAAGAATTTGTAAACGAATGGTATTAAATGTTACTACTATTAACGCAAAACTTAATAAGGCTGTAAGAATTAATAGTGCGATCTGCCCAAACTTTAACAATGCGTTTAGTCTCTCCATCCAGTCAGAATCAAGCTGAACGTGCATAGACTCTGGCCATTTCAGCATTTCGTTACGTAATCGCTTTAGCGTTTCAGGTGAAATACTTTTGGCATCAATTATGAACGCATCAGGTAGCGGGTTTCGCGTTAGACTATTTACGGCGCCAGCCATCCCATTTCTTTGTTTTAGCTGTTCTAAGGCCTTGTCTTTAGAAAGGAAACGAAAATTATCTACTTGAGGGTGCTGCTTCAGATGTGATTCTAATTTCTCTATCGCATCTTTGCTTGTACCTAATTTTAGAAATACGTTTAATTGTGGCGCTCCTGATAATTGACCAGAAAAGCTCTGAACGTTACCTAGCAGCATATAGACCCCTGTAGGAAGACTGAAGGCAACTCCTATCACAATAATGTTGAGTAGGCTTGCAAGCGGGGAACCCGCTAATCTTCGAAGAGCTAGAAAGAATGCATGCCAGTGATGAGAAAGCCACATATTCACGTTACTAATTCTCCGTGACTTAAAGATAAAATACGATATTGGGGGCTCTCAAGTAATGCAGCAGTGGGGGTAGTGATAAGAACGGTTACACCTACTTGATGAAAAGATTTAAACATATTCATGATGTCCTTGGTATAGCTGGGATCAAGATATGTAGTTGGTTCGTCGGCAATGAGAATTGATGGGCGATTGACTACAGCTCGGGCAATACATAATCTTTGCTGTTCCCCGCCTGATAGCGTAATGGGGAGAGCTTTTTCTTTGTCCAGCAATCCCACTTTATCCAGAGCTGCTCGAACTCTTCCAGCTGCTGACTGATGTTCAAAACCACAGATTTGTAACGGTAATACAACATTGTCAAATACTGAGCGATCAAACAAAATCTTTTGGCCTTGGAAAACCATGCCGAGATTGCGTCGTAGATATGGAATCGCACTGTTCTTTAGTTTGCTAATATTCTGATCATTGACAATGATGCCGCCAGTTGTTGGGCGCTCGATAGCCCCAATCAATTTTAAGAGCGTGCTTTTGCCGGCGCCAGAATTCCCGGTTATAAAAACCATCTCACCTTGCTTAATAGTGAAAGTAATATTTTTTAGCGCTTCAAACCCATTTGGATAACGCTTATAGACATTGCTGAAGCTAATCATATAGAAATAGTTCCAAACTACAGAGAGGTATAGTGAAATATTGCAAAATTAATCGAATAAAGCTTCTACAAATTTTCTTGCGTCAAAAGGCTGCAAATCTTCAATGCCTTCACCTGTCCCAATAAAGTACAGTGGAATGGGGTTCTGTTGGTGTTGCATGGCAATAGCAGCAATTACACCGCCTTTAGCTGTGCCATCAAGTTTAGTAAGTATAAGGCCGGTAATCCCTAGCGCATCATCAAATGCTTTTACTTGGTTAACCGTATTCTGGCCGGTATTAGCATCCAGAACCAACAGCACTTCATGTGGTGCACTAGGGATCGCTTTTGAGATAACCCGCTTTACCTTTTTGATTTCTTCCATAAGGTGTAATTGTGTAGCGAGACGACCAGCAGTATCTGCTAATACAATATCTATATTGCGTGCCTTAGCAGCGTTAACTGCATCGAATATAACTGCTGCTGAATCACCTCTTTGCTGTTGATTAGTATCCTGTGAGACAACAGAAACATTATTTCGTTTGCCCCAAATAATAAGTTGTTCGCGAGCCGCCGCTCGGAATGTATCTCCTGCAGCGAGTAGTATAGATTTTTCTTGAGATTGAAAATAATGAGCAAGTTTGCCAACAGAAGTGGTTTTCCCTGCGCCATTTACACCTGTTATCATGATAACGAACGGGTTTTCTATACCTGAATCGAAAGGCCGTATAAGTGGCGCAAGTAATATAAGCAGGGCTTCTTTTAGCGCCTCTTTTAGTTGTGTTGCGTCAGTTAAGCCCTCTTTTTTTACTTGTTTACGTAACGTGCTAAGTAACCAGGTAGTAGCATCTATACCTACATCGGCAGTAATTAAGAGCGTTTCCAGCTCTTCATAGAGATTTTCATCTATTTTGCCGCCACCAAGGATGCCAGATAATCGCTTTCCCAGCTTTCCCCAGATCATGAGAGGTCTCGTCTGATGTTGGTCGTCCAATAGGCAAATAAAAATGTATCTGAGGTCGATTTATTATTATATTTTATGAAACTTTTCATTTTGATAGGATGTCATATTAGAATTGGTTTATCGTAGGCTTTCACAAGTGAAATTCTATTCCATTATCTTAATCTTAGGTTATTAAAAAATGAAATTTAATTCTGGCCCTACCTTTTATATTTGTAGATTACCAGCTTTCACGTTTATGTTGGTTTCATTAATCTCATTTGAGGTTTTCGCCAACCCACACGAATACATGCTTGCTAACGGTCTTAAAATAGTTGTTAAAGAAGACCACCGTTCCCCAGTAGTTATCTCTCAAATATGGTACAAGGCCGGCAGCATTGATGAGCTGAATGGTACTACGGGAGTAGCTCATGTACTGGAGCATATGATGTTTAAGGGGACTAAAAATATTAGCAGCGGTGAATTTTCTAAGAAAATAGCAGCAGTGGGTGGGCGTGATAACGCATTTACAAGCCGTGATTACACTGGTTATTTTCAACAATTACACAAATCTAAGTTAGCGTTAGCTATGAAGCTAGAGGCTGATCGGATGCGTAATCTAATATTAACAAAAGAAGAGTTCGCCAAAGAAATCAAGGTGGTAATGGAAGAGCGTCGATTGCGTACTGATGATCAACCGCATGCGCTTGTATATGAGAAAATGATGTCTGTTGCATATCAGTCTCATCCATATAGGCGCCCGATTATAGGTTGGATGAATGATTTGGAGAATATGAGCGTTGGTGATGCTCAGGAGTGGTATGACCGTTGGTATGCCCCTAACAATGCTGTATTGGTATTAGTCGGAGATGTGGATCCAAAAGAAGTATATTCTTTGGCACAAAAATATTATGGTGAGATTAAATCTCGCCCGATAGCTTCTTTGGCTTTACGTAAACCGCAGACAGAGGTAACGCAAGCGGGAATCAAGCGATTGCAAATAAAAGCCCCTGCACAAATGCCGTATCTAGTCATGGGGTATCATGCGCCAGTGTTACATGATGCAAGTGCTGACTGGGAGCCATACGCGTTGCAGATGCTAGTAGGAGTATTAGACGGTAATGGCTCTGCACGACTAAATAAAGAATTGGTACGAAATCAGCAAATTGCTAGCTCGATAAATGCTGACTACGATTCTACGGGGCGTGGCCCCGGTATGTTTTTTCTGAGTGGAACCCCAAGTGAAGGGAGGTCGGCAGCAGAACTAGAGTCTGCTCTGCGTATCGAAATTGAAAGACTAATAGATGCAGGTGTGACCGAAAAGGAGCTTAGGCG
This sequence comes from Nitrosomonadaceae bacterium, assembly GCA_014237605.1. Lineage (GTDB taxonomy): Bacteria > Pseudomonadota > Gammaproteobacteria > Burkholderiales > Nitrosomonadaceae > BJGV01. Next base: position 24,708 of record JAAZZR010000007.1, read on the forward strand.
CGTAAGGGCTCAGGTAGTATCTGGCCACGTTTTTCAGCTTGATTCGATGTTTTACCAGGCGATGCAGATTGGCCAGTTAGAATCTGTCGGGTTATCGTATCGTGATCTAGATACAATTATAAAGAAATTACAGGCCGTTACTGCTGAACAGGTTCGAGAGGTGGCAATAAAATATTTAATAGATGACAGTTTGACAGTGGCAGTCCTTGATCCACAGCCACTAGAGCAAAGATCTGTTATTCCTGCCTCCATTAGATTGCGCCATTAAATATATTAAATTAAATTCAGATGAAAAAAACACTTAGAAAAATGGTTTTGCTGCAACCTATTGGTTGTTTTTTGGCTTTGTTCTTTGGCATTTATTCTCAATGGGCGCTGGCGGCGCTCCCTATTCAGCATTGGCGAGCTTCTTCTGGTGCCCAGGTATATTTTGTCGAGAGTCATGGGCTACCGATACTTGATATAAGTGTAGATTTCAGTGCAGGAAGCAGTGCTGACACACCTGAAAAGTCAGGTTGTGCCAGCCTGACTCTACAGCTTCTTGATCTTGGGGCAGGAGGCTTGTCGGAGGACAAGATTTCTAAGTCTTTGGCTGATGTTGGCGCACAATTAAGCGCTCGATTCGACCGGGATCGTGCTGGTGTTTTACTAAGAACGCTTAGTAATAAAAATGAACGCAACCAGGCGCTAGATATATTTTCTAAAATAATACAGTATCCAGAATTCCCAAAAAATGCGTTAAAAAGAGAAAAAGCAAGAGTAATTTCTGGGCTGAAAGAAGCAAAAACTAAGCCTGGTTATATTGCACGCCACACGCTAAATAATATGTTATATGGAATTCATCCCTATGGTCTACGTAGTTCTGGTGAAGTAGATACATTAAACGGATTACAACGTAATGATTTAGTAGATTTTTATCAGACAAATTATTCTGCTGTAAATTCTGTAATTTCAATTATGGGAGATGTTAGTCGTTCTGAGGCAGCTGCCATTGCGGAAGCCTTATCAAAAAATTTGCCAAAAGGAGGAGCTTTAAATATATCACCTCCGGTGACAGAGCCCGTATCAGGAACCGAAAGAATTGTTCACCCAGCAACTCAAAGCCATATTTTATTGGCTTATCCTGGGCTAAAGCGTAATGACCCAGATTATTATCCGCTGTTGGTAGGGAATTACATACTTGGCGGGGGTGGGTTCGCGTCTCGCTTGATGGAAGAAATTAGACAGAAACGTGGATTGGCCTATAGTGTTTATAGTGGCTTTTATCCATTGAAGCAGGCGGGCCCTTTTCAGATTAGTCTGCAAACTAAAAAAGAGCAATCCGAAGAAGCTTTAATGATTACGCAAAAAGTATTATCTGATTTTGTTGCGGAAGGTCCAACCGAGAAGGAATTGGCTGCAGCTAAGGGAAATATTGTTGGCGGGTTCCCTTTGCGTATAGACAGTAATAAGAAAATCATGGAGTATCTCGCCGTAATAGGGTTCTATAATCTTCCGCTTACCTATTTGGATGACTACGTAAGTGCTGTTGATAATGTTACAGTAGCGCAGATAAAAGATGCATTTCAGCGGCGCATTCCTCCAGAAGGGATGGTGGCAGTTGTGGTGGGAGCTATAGAAAAAGAATAAAATTTTTAGCTAAATAATCAATCTGTAAGCGTACTTTCTTAAATTATTTATCTGTGACTTTGATTCAAAATAAAGTTCGTGTTATCGGTGGAAAATGGCGCGGCCGTGTAATCTCGTTTCCTAATAATATCGCTTTGCGCCCTACGCCTAATAGGGTCCGTGAAACAGTTTTTAATTGGTTGGGGCAGGAAATGAGCGGTAAGGTCTGCCTGGATTTATTTGCAGGTAGTGGGGCGATGGGTATTGAGGCGGCATCTAGGGGATCAGAGTATGTAGTGATGGTGGAGTCTGACCGCAAGGTATATAGTGTCTTACAGAGCGGACTACAAAAACTAGAATCCGACCGAATAGAGCTATTAATGATAGATGCGTTAAATTTTATCAAGTCTGATCAGCGGTTATTTGACGTGATTTTTCTTGATCCGCCGTATCAGCTAGGGTTATTACCTAAGGTATTGGAGTTATTGCCATCGCATCTTACACAAAATGGCCTGATATATTTAGAGGCAGGAAATTTTTTTGAGCCAAATGAAAATTGGTCAGTTTGGCGCCGTAGTCAGGCAGGAAGAGTGCATTATCAATTATTAAAATATGAGAAAAACCGATAAAGCTATCTATCCAGGTACTTTTGATCCGATAACTCGTGGTCATGAGGATTTGGTTCGGCGCGCATCAAGTTTATTTGATCACGTGGTGGTTGCGGTAGCGCCAAGTAGCGGAAAGAAGCCATTTTTTACCTTGGACGAACGCGTGGAAATGGCTCGTGAGGTATTAAAAGATTGTGCCAACATAGAGGTAACAAAATTTTCTGGATTATTGATGGAATTTTTGCAACAGCAAGATGCTAGGGTGATATTGCGTGGGCTGCGTGCAGTTTCTGACTTTGAATATGAGTTCCAAATGGCGGGAATGAATCGTAGTATGTATCCCGATGTTGAGACTGTCTTTATGACCCCTTCTGAGCAATATATGTTTGTTTCTGCGACCATTGTGCGTGAAATTGCGTTACTTGGTGGCAATGCAGATAAATTTGTACACCCTTTGATTGCAAAACAACTTCGCATCAAATCCGGGAAGTGATTTTATAGAGGTTTATATGGCTTTAATGATTACAGACGAATGTATAAATTGTGATGTGTGTGAGCCGGAATGCCCTAATGATGCAATTTCACAAGGGGAAGAAATTTACATAATAGATCCCAAATTATGTACGGAATGTGTAGGGCACTATGAAACAACACAATGTGTTGAGGTGTGTCCGGTAGATTGTATTATCGGAAACCCCAATATTATAGAAACTAAAGAGCAGTTAAAAGATAAGTATAATTCTATTACCGAATAGTACGGGCAGCTGCAAGTTCTTCGGGTATAGGGTAGCGCCTTGGTCCAAAAATGGAAGTTCCAATTCGCACCATAGTCGCGCCCTCTGCAATAGCAATATCCATGTCTTCTGACATGCCCATTGAGAGCGTATCAAGATCAAACCCATCCTGCCTCAGCTGATCATATATAGTTCGAAGCATTTGAAACTGACTGCGCTGCAGAGCAGTAGCAGTAGTAAGCTCAGGGACGGCCATTAATCCGCGTAATTTAATACGAGGCAACTCCGCTATATAAGCTGCGAATTCTGCTGCATATGCAGGAAGTATGCCACTTTTCGTATCTTCCCCACTTACATTTATTTGTAGACAAACTTGAAGTGGAGGAAGTTTTTCAGGCCTGTCTCGTGACAAGCGATCTGCAATCTTCATTCTATCCACACTGTGAACCCAGGAAAAATTCTCCGTAATACGTTTTGTCTTATTGCTCTGTATGGGCCCAATAAAGTGCCATTCAATAGGTAGGTCAGATAGTGCTAGTATTTTTTCTAGCGCTTCTTGAAGGTAGTTCTCACCAAAAACAGTTTGACCTGCAAGCCAAGCCTTTCTTACCTGTTCAGCAGGGTTAGTTTTACTTGCGGCCAAAAGCATGATTTCTTCCGGCTGACGGCCAGCATTTGTTGCTGCTGTAGCTATATGTTTCTTAACAGATTGAAGTGCGGAGTCTATATTTGTTGTCATAATAAATTAGTTAAATTAACTGCTCACATCAGTTCATGCTAAATGTATTGACCCAATATAATATCTAGCTTTGGGTATAAATAGCATAATTTAGTAAATCTTTAAGATGCAATTGCCAGAAATAAAGATAAAGAAAGCCCCCAAGTTATTTTATGGGCATAGTAAAACTACTCAACATTGTGGTCAAGAAATAGAGTTAAATTGCAGGAGGGAATGATTCTAAAAGACAATGGAAACAAAAATTTTATCTGTTAAATATTTTATGGTTTCATTGTTTTAACTTCTCTAATTTACTGTGGATAAAGGTTATCAAGATATATGGCCTGAAATCCCCAAGAGTTGTCTCTTGACAGTCTTTCAATGAAACATTAAACTCTCGCTTTTTCCAGCGTTGGACTTCGGAAATCATGCGTTGAGATGCGGTAATGAAATCCAGCGTACACCGTACAGCAGTACTGCAAATAGTAATTTCCGTTATAGTCGGAGTAGTTGCTTATGCTTTAGAAGGTGAAGCGGAGGCAGGAGCTGCAATATATGGTGGGGTAGTTGCTTTGATTGGTACGCTGTTGTTACTTTGGCGTATGCAAAGTAGTAAAAACAAAACCCTGAAAGAAGCACAGCAGCATTTGTGGATATTTTATCGCTCCGGAGTGGAGCGTTTTTTGGTACTAAGTATACTTTTAGCTATAGGGATGGGTGCACTTGTTCCATTGGCGGTTTTAGTTGGTTTTGTAGCGAGTCAGTTGGCATGGATAATTGCTCCACTACAAGGTGAGAATAGAAGTAATTAAAGAAAATATAATAAAGCATTTATGGCTAGCGAAACACACACTTCAACTGAATATATCAAGCACCACCTACAGAACCTAACTTTTGGTGAATTGCCAGATGGTTCATTGGGGTTGGCGCAAACAGCAGAACAAGCTAAAGCCATGGGGTTCTGGTCAATTAATGTAGATACTGTCGCGGTATCTTTAATACTTGGCGCAATATTTCTATATTTCTTTGCCAAGATAGCAAAAAAGGCAACCTTAAATGTGCCAGCAGGCGGACAGAATTTTGTAGAAATGATAATTGAGTTTATTGACGATAGTGTGCGGGGATCATTCACTGGCCGAAATCCACTAGTTGCTCCATTAGCTCTAACCATTTTTATATGGATATTTTTAATGAATCTGATGGATCTGGTGCCTATAGATTATTTGCCAGGTTTAGCTACCGTACTCGGTCTTCCTTTTCTTAAGGTGGTGCCAACGACAGACCCAAATGCTACATTTGGTATGTCTATTGCAGTATTTGCTTTAGTAATTTATTACAGCATCAAGGTTAAAGGTGCGGCCGGCTTTGCCGGAGAATTGGCCCTGCAGCCATTTAGTAGTACTAACCCAGTAATAAAAGGAATATTTATTCCTATAAATCTATTTTTAGAAGGCGTAAACTTAATTGCTAAGCCAATTTCACTCTCATTGCGGTTGTTTGGGAATATGTATGCCGGAGAGATGATATTTATATTGTTAGCAATAATGGGCGGGTCATTTGCAGCAGCTAGTATGGGTGGATCCTCAGTATTATTTGGAACACAAATACTGTTATCTTTAGCATGGGCAATATTTCATATCCTGATCATAACGCTGCAGGCATTTATATTTATGACGCTAACAATAGTTTATTTAGACATGGCTCATCAGGAGCATCATTGATTTTTGTAATATTTTATTTATAGGAGAACTCTGTGGAACAATCACTATTATATATCGCTGGAGCGATCATGATGGGCCTAGGCGCACTTGGTGCTGCAGTTGGCATCGGAATTTTGGGCGGACGATTCCTTGAGGGAGCGGCACGTCAACCAGAATTAATTCCAATGTTGCGTACCCAGTTTTTCATTGTCATGGGTCTAGTCGATGCTGTGCCAATGATTGCTGTTGGTATTTCCATGTATATTCTGTTTGCAGTTGTCGGCGGCTAGATCTCCGACATTGTTAATCATTAAAAAGGTTCGTACATGAATATCAATGCTACCTTAATCGCACAAACAATCATGTTTATATTGTTTGTCTGGTTCTGTATGAAATTTGTATGGCCGCCAATCATGCAAGCACTTAGTGATCGTAAGAAACAAATTGCTGATGGTTTGGCGGCGGGAGAGCGCGGTAAGCAAGAATTAGAACAGGCTTCTAAGAGCGCTGCTGATGAAATGCTTATAGCAAAACAGAAAGCTGCTGAAATACTTGCTCAAGCAGAAAAACGGTCATCTCAAGTTGTCGAGGAGGCAAAAGGCCTCGCTCAAGAAGAAGGGGATCGTATTGTTTCCATGGCGAAAGCTGAAGTTGAGCAAGAGATCGTTCGTGCTAGAGAAGCGTTGCGTCAGAATGTGGCTGATTTAGCTGTAGCTGGTGCAGCAAAGATTCTGGACCGAGAAGTAGATGCTAAAGCTCATGCTGATCTACTTAAAAATATTAAGGCAGAGCTATAATATATGGCTGAAGCACTAACAATAGCGCGTCCATATGCGGAAGCGGCATTTAAGCTTGCTAAGACCAGTAATAAATTATCAGACTGGTCAAACATGCTTAAAATAGCTGCGTTTGTGGCAAATGATGAACGCATACGCTCTCTTCTAGGCAATCCATCGGTACCTGCTAAACGATTGGGCGAACTACTATTAGAAATATGCGGCATTTTAAACCTTGGTATATGTGGGAAAAAGCTTAATAAAGATAATTGTACTTTTATCTTATTGTTGACTGAAGGAAAGCGGGTTGCAGTATTGCCTGAGGTGAGCGAATTATTTGAGCAACTAAAAACACAAGAAGATGGCGTGTTGGAAGCAAAAATTACTTCCGCATTTGCCATAACCAAACAGCAACTAAATGACTTAGTAACAGGCCTCGAGTCTAAGTTTAAGTGCAAAATAGAGGCCAAGGTAGATGTAAATCCCAAATTAATAGGTGGGGTAAAGGTTGAGATTGGCGACGAGGTGTTAGATGCCTCTGTACGCGGAAAACTGGAAGCCATGTCTGTTGCGCTTAAAAGCTAGGAGTTATAAGAAATGCAGTTAAATCCATCTGAAATTAGCGAACTGATTAAAAATAAGATAGAAGGACTTGATGCCACATCGGAGATCAAGACTCAAGGAACCGTAGTTTCGGTAACTGACGGAATTGTGCGTGTTCACGGACTCTCTGATGTGATGCAGGGAGAAATGCTTGAGTTTCCCGGTAACACTTTTGGACTTGCGCTAAATCTTGAGCGTGATTCTGTGGGTGCAGTGATTCTAGGTGAATATGAGCACATAACCGAAGGCGATATTGTCAAGTGTACCGGTCGTATTTTAGAGGTACCTGTAGGCGAAGAGCTAATGGGGCGGGTTGTTAACTCACTTGGCCAGCCAATAGATGGGAAAGGACCAATAGAGGCCAAGGGTTCCGAGCCAATTGAAAAAATCGCTCCAGGTGTAATCTGGCGTAAATCTGTTGATCAGCCTGTACAAACTGGATTGAAATCAATTGATGCCATGGTTCCAGTAGGACGAGGACAACGAGAATTGATTATTGGCGATCGTCAAACTGGTAAAACAGCTGTAGCGATTGATACCATTATTAATCAGAAGGGTCAGAACATGACCTGCATCTATGTTGCGGTCGGACAAAAAGCATCTTCTGTTGCAAATGTAGTACGTAAACTAGAAGAGCACGGTGCGTTGGAATACACGATTGTAGTTGCAGCTACAGCATCTGAATCAGCAGCAATGCAATTTATTGCACCTTACTCTGGTTGTACAATGGGAGAATATTTCCGTGATAACGGGCAAGATGCGCTAATTATTTATGATGATTTAACTAAACAAGCTTGGGCATATCGTCAAATATCATTGTTGCTTCGTAGGCCACCGGGTCGTGAAGCTTATCCGGGCGATGTGTTCTATCTACATTCACGCTTACTCGAAAGAGCAGCTCGGGTCAGTGAAGATTATGTTGAAAAATATACTGAAGGCAAGGTTAAGGGTAAAACGGGGTCACTAACAGCATTGCCAGTAATTGAAACTCAAGCTGGTGATGTTACAGCTTTTGTTCCTACTAACGTAATCTCAATCACGGATGGGCAGATATTCTTAGAAACTGATTTGTTTAATGCTGGTATTCGTCCTGCAATTAATGCAGGGGTTTCGGTATCTCGTGTTGGCGGTGCAGCACAAACCAAAGTAATTAAAAAACTAGGTGGTGGTGTACGTTTAGCTTTAGCCCAGTATCGTGAACTTGCAGCATTTGCACAATTTGCTTCTGATCTTGATGAGGCTACCAGAAAGCAATTAGAGCGTGGAAAAATGGTAACAGAGCTAATGAAGCAAGCACAATATGCTACTTTAAGTGTCGCAGAAATGGCGCTCACATTGTTTGCGGTTAACAAGGGATACTTAGATGATGTAGAAGTAAGTCGCGCACTAGCATTTGAATCTGCACTTAGGGGCCATATGCGGAGTAAATATAGTGACATCATGGACAAGATTCAAACAAGTGGTGAGCTTGACGCTGAAACTGATAAAGCGCTCGATGCGGCAGTTCAAGACTTTACATCGAGTGGGTCTTATTAAGCCATGGCAGGAAGTAGAGAAATACGGACTAAGATCAGTAGCGTAAAAAATACGCAAAAGATCACTCGTGCGATGGAAATGGTTGCTGCCTCTAAAATGCGAAAGGCACAAGAGCGGATGAAAAAAGCGCGTCCATACGGAGATAAGATCCGGAATGTGGCAGCACATATGAGTCGTGCTAGTAGTGAATATAAGCACCCATTTTTAGTAGAAAGAGACACAGTAAAGCGTATTGGAATCATTGTTGTTACTTCCGATAAAGGCTTATGTGGGGGGCTTAATACAAACATCCTGCGCTTGGCTACTGCAAAAATTAAAGAGTGGGAAGGCGAAGGAGAGCAGATAGAAGTCTGCTGTATTGGCAGTAAAAGCTTAGGTTTTATGACGCGAATTGGGGCTAATGTAGTTTCTAATGTCGTTGGATTAGGTGATACGCCAAACATTGATAGTCTTATCGGTGCAGTTAAAGTAGTGCTCGATGGATACAATGAAGATCGTTTTGATCGGGTTTACCTTTTCTATACTAAATTTATTAATGCTATGAAACAAGAGCCCATAATGGAGCAGTTACTTCCATTATCTGATGAACAGCTACAGGGCAGTAGTGAAGAAGGGCAGGAAAGCGATGGTAAGAATCATGAGGGACCGGCTGGAACATGGGACTACATATACGAACCGGATGCTAAAACTGTTATTGATGACGTAATGGTGAGATATATAGAGGCACTCATTTATCAATCTTTGACAGAGAATATAGCTTCTGAGCAATCCGCTCGGATGGTAGCAATGAAGGCCGCATCAGATAATGCGGGTGACGTAATTAACGAGCTTACATTGGTTTACAACAAGACCCGTCAAGCAGCCATCACTAAAGAACTTTCTGAGATAGTTGCGGGCGCTGCAGCGGTTTAATAATTTTCGATTTAGTAATTGAGGAACAACCATGGATCAAGGAAAAATTGTTCAATGTATCGGCGCAGTAGTTGACGTCGAGTTTTCACGGGAAGCGCTACCTAAGGTATATGACGCGCTAACAATGGAAGGATCAGAGCTTACGCTAGAAGTGCAGCAGCAATTGGGCGACGGCGTAGTGCGTACAATCGCTTTAGGCTCTTCAGATGGATTGCGGCGTGGGATGATGGTGAGCAACACAAAAGAGCCAATTAAAGTGCCAGTCGGTCCTCAGACATTGGGCCGCATCATGGATGTACTGGGAACCCCAATTGATGAGATGGGACCTATCGGCGCAGAAAAACATATGTCAATTCACCGTAAAGCACCTGCTTTTGATGAATTGTCTGCTTCAACTGAATTACTTGAAACCGGCATTAAAGTGATTGATCTGGTTTGTCCTTTTGCTAAGGGCGGTAAGGTTGGATTGTTTGGTGGTGCGGGTGTTGGTAAAACAGTTAACATGATGGAATTAATTCGTAATATTGCAACTGAACATAGCGGATATTCTGTTTTTGCTGGGGTGGGTGAACGTACCCGTGAAGGTAATGATTTCTACCATGAAATGAAAGACTCGAATGTGTTAGATAAAGTGTCCCTAGTTTACGGGCAGATGAATGAGCCTCCTGGCAATAGACTACGTGTAGCCTTGACTGGATTAACCATGGCTGAAAATTTCCGTGATGAAGGCCGAGATGTTCTGTTTTTTGTTGATAACATATATCGATTTACGCTAGCAGGAACAGAAGTATCTGCATTGCTAGGGCGTATGCCTTCTGCGGTGGGATATCAACCTACGCTAGCTGAAGAAATGGGACGCCTGCAAGAGCGAATTACATCTACTAAATCTGGATCAATTACTTCGATTCAGGCAGTCTATGTACCAGCGGATGATTTGACTGATCCTTCTCCAGCAACAACCTTTGGGCATTTGGATGCTACCGTTGTATTGTCACGAGATATTGCTTCTCTGGGGATCTACCCAGCTGTAGATCCACTTGACTCTACTTCACGTCAGCTTGATCCTTTGGTTGTTGGCGAAGATCATTACAATACAGCGCGCGATGTTCAACAAACACTGCAACGTTATAAAGAATTGCGTGACATTATTGCTATCTTGGGAATGGATGAATTATCTCCAGAAGATAAACTATCAGTAGCAAGAGCACGTAAAATACAGCGTTTTCTTTCTCAGCCGTTTAATGTGGCAGAGGTATTTACCGGCACACCTGGGAAATATGTTTCACTGAAAGACACTATTAAAGGCTTTAAAGGTATTGTTAATGGTGAATATGACGACTTACCAGAACAAGCTTTTTATATGGTTGGCGGGATAGAAGAAGCAATTGAGAAAGCTAAAACTATTTAGTAAAAATTAATATATGGCAATGTCAATACATGTAGATGTGGTAAGTGCTGAGCAGGAAATTTTTTCTGGGCTTGCTGAGGTAGTCATTGTGCCGGCGCAAATGGGTGAAGTTGGTATTTACCCACGTCATGCACCAATGATTACAAGAATAAAACCAGGGTCAGTACGGATTAAAATTCCTGAACAGACTGAAGATGAATTAATTTATGTTTCTGGTGGCATGTTAGAAGTTCAGCCTAGTATTGTGACTATTCTTGCTGATACTGCAATTCGAGGAGCTGATCTGGATGAAGCTAAGGCTCTTGAAGCTAAAGTTCGTGCAGAAGAGGCTATGAAAGATAAGTCTTCTAAAATAGATTATGCTAAAGCTCAAGCAGAATTAGCAGAGTCTCTTGCTCAAATAGCAGCAATTGAAAAAATAAGAAACAAGCCACGTTAGGGGATGCTATTTGAACGTAGGAAAAAGGCGACTTAGGTCGCCTTTTTTATTTTCTCAATATAATCTTAAGCATAAATTGAAAATTAAAGTTAAACTTTATATCTTCTTATCACAATAATAATTACCTATTAACACGTGAAAGAACTTAATGTCATTATATTAGCGGCTGGGCTTGGTAGGCGCATGAATTCGTCTTTACCAAAGGTTTTACATTTATTGGCAGGAAAATCACTGCTATCTCATGTACTTGACACAGCTAACTCATTATTACCGCATAGAATTTGTGTGGTATACGGACATGGTAATGATGCTGTTCGGGATGCTATAGGTAATGATGAGCTGATATGGGTAAAGCAAGAGCCACAGCTTGGTACAGGGCATGCGTTGATGCAGGCTCTACCTCATTTAGATAAAAAAGGATTAACGCTAGTTTTATATGGTGATGTGCCTTTAATCAGTTTTGAAACACTTCAAAAACTAATATCAGCCTCCTTAAAAGAAAACCT
>JAAZZR010000080.1 GCA_014237605.1 Nitrosomonadaceae bacterium
ATATGAATGATTGGCTCGCAGTAGCCCAGCAGAATAGCCTTACGATCAGGGTCCAGCAATTAGTTCTTGAAATGGCAGAGCATGAAGTGAAGAGAGCTAGGGCAGGGCACTACCCAACCCTCGATTTAGTTGCGCTCTACAGTAATCAGAAAGGTGTGGGTGGGACTTTTACCGGGCGGGGAATAGATCTAACTTCAAAGGAAATTGGACTTCAACTAAACATCCCTTTGTTTAGTGGATTTGCAGTACAGTCAAGAGTGCGCGAAGCGATGGCCACTGAGGAAAAGGTACGTCATGATTTAAAAAATACATATCGTGACGCTGAGCTTAATGTTAGCCAGGAATTTCTTAATTTTACTAATGGTAGGGCTTTAGTGAAGGCGCAGATAGAAGCCGTGAGATCTAGCCAAAGTCAATTAGAATCAACTAAACTCGGACAGGAAGTAGGTGTAAGGACTGAGGTAAATGTGTTGAATGCACAGGGACTACATTCTCTTGCTAGGCGAGATCTTAGTCGGGCATACTATAATTTGCTCATGTCAAGATTGAAGCTAAAGGCGGCGGCAGGTGAGTTGGATGAGGAGGATTTGGTGCAGATAAATAAAGTGCTGCAGTAGCAGGATATTTTTGATTAGAAGAATCTATTTTTATTTCTTAGATAGAATTTATTATGTAATAACTCTAGTGTCTTGTAACTACAAAACAGAATGAGTGGCTAATGCTAGAGCGAATAAAGTGCGGTATAAAGTTTTTTTAAAGTAGTTCCTGGGGACCACCGGTTTCTACAATACAATTTTGTTCTATTACAATAATACGATCAACCTTTTCTAAAATTTCTTTACGACGCGCAATAATTATGGTGGTGCGATCTCGCATTAAATTATCTAGTGCTGGTCGTATAAGATGTTCCGAATCAGAGTCCGGTACTGTAGTTATTTCATCCAGAATAAGAATAGATGGATTTTTGAGGAGTATACGGGCAATAGCGATATGTTGACGCTGTTCTTTTGAAAGTTTTATACCATTCTTACCTATGAGTGTTTGCATTCCCTG
>JAAZZR010000081.1 GCA_014237605.1 Nitrosomonadaceae bacterium
CAAAACCCACGTTAATGAAAAAAATAGAATTAAGTTTAGTGATCAACATTACTTTAAAACCAATTCAGAGATGTCAACTCTATTTGCTGATTTACCTGAAGCTTTAGAAAACAATTATAACTTTCCTTTTAGATGTAATTTTAGACCATTATTTTCTAATCCAATTTTACCAAATATTAGTTCAGAAAAAGGTGGAAATGCAGATGATATTTTAAGAAAAGATTCTCTTCATGGTTTAAAAATTAAATTTGATAAAATTTTAAAAATTAAAAATAATGATTTAGACAATGATAAAATCTTTTTAGAATATAAGGACAGACTAGATCATGAGCTATCCATTATTATTGAAATGAAATATGCTAGTTATTTTCTTATAGTTTCAGATTATATTAAATGGGCTAAAAATAATGATATACCAGTTGGTCCAGGCAGAGGTTCTGGTGCGGGCTCATTAGTTGCTTGGTGTTTATCAATTACTGATGTTGACCCAATAAAATTTAATTTAATTTTTGAAAGATTTTTAAATCCTGACAGAATTTCAATGCCTGATTTTGATATTGATTTTTGTGAGGAGAAAAGAGATCTTGTTTTTGAATATTTAACAAAAAAATACAAAGATAGTGTTGCTCATATAATAACATTTGGCAAATTAAAAGCGCGTATGGTTATTAGAGACGTTGGAAGAGTTTTAGGATTACCTTACGGATTTGTTGATAGTATTTCAAAAATGATACCCTTTGATCCGTCAAGACCTCAAAGTTTATCTGAATGTATTGCTGGTGAACCAAGATTACAAAAACTAGTAAATGAAGACACAAGAGTTAAAAAATTAACAGATCTTTCATTAAAATTAGAAGGTTTAAATCGAAATGTAGCAACCCATGCAGCTGGCGTTGTAATTGCTGATAAAAAGTTAACAGAAGTTGTTCCACTTTATAAAGATGTGTCGGCGAATTTATTATTACCCTCAACTCAATTTGATATGTACTCAGCAGAGAATGCTGGTTTAGTTAAATTTGATTTTTTAGGGT
>JAAZZR010000082.1 GCA_014237605.1 Nitrosomonadaceae bacterium
GTGATAACCCCATGTCTCTACCACTTGTGGTTCTGGAAGAGTAGCCGTCACAAATTCTCGGAAAAAATCAAAATGGCCGCTATTGGATTTTTAATCAATGTGAAAACAACTGAACATAGTAAGTACACCAGTAGAAATATTTTTACAAAATTTTAGAAAATTGAACCACTTTGAAAAATCGGCAATTATGACGTCATGGCGGCCATCTTGGATTTTTTCGAAAACGAAAGTAGCATAAAATCACTCAGGACATCCATATGAAATTACATATCAAATTTCGTCAAGATCCGACCATTTTTGACAAAGTTAGAATTTCGGCGGGAAACGCGTTTTACGTATGACGTCATAACCGCCATTTTGAAAATCGTAGGACTTCAAATTTAAAACTGGAGTCTCTTCAAACTAAACTGAACCTTATGGTGAAAACCCCATGTCTCTACCACTTGTGGTTCTGGAGGAGTAGTCGTCACAAAATTTCGGGGAAAAAATCAAAATGGCTGCGATATATAGCGGCCATAGTTGATTTTTGATCAATGTGAAAACTAGTCCGAAAAGTCAGACTAATGTAATTGAAAATAAGCTAACGCGTCAAGTACATAGTCTGAAATCATAGCTGTTATAAACCTGCGACGTAATGCTGTAACTGCTGACAGCACCTCGAATCTTGCCTTAACTTTCTTTTCCAGAGGTACACAGCCCCAAAACAAAATGTTTTGAAAATAATACATATTTCTACATCTATTAAGCACGTCTTATTGAAATATTTAGTCAAAGTACTTCATTTTAAGGACTTAGCACAAACGGAAATGAATATAAGAGGGCCAAAGTGTCTCGTTGATCTTGTATTAAAAAGTCGTAAATAATTGTAATTTGACCAAGTTTATTTTGCAAAATATATAAACTATCATTAAAATTGTCCCAATCATTATATTTATATGAGTTTAATACCTAAAGATAAAATAGAATTGTCAATAGGAGCTAAAACATAAATCGCAGGTTTTACACA
>JAAZZR010000083.1 GCA_014237605.1 Nitrosomonadaceae bacterium
CAGCCAAAATTTCCATTTGTGGCACTTCTAGTTTCAGGAGGTCATACCCTTCTCGTTGAGGCTCTTAGTATTGGTGAATATAAAATATTAGGTCAATCATTAGACGATGCGGTTGGTGAAGCATTTGATAAGACAGCAAAAATCCTTGGTTTGGGATATCCTGGAGGACCTGCATTGGCCCTTTTGGCCACCAAAGGTGTTGAAGGACGATTTGATTTTCCTCGACCAATGATTGATAGACCAGGCCTAGACTTTAGTTTTAGTGGTTTAAAAACATTTGCACGTAATACTTTTATAAACTTTCCAAAAGAAAAAGCCAGTATTGCTAAGGCTTTTGAGGTTGCTGCTATTGACACATTAATGATTAAATGTCGAAGGGCACTCGAACAGACAGGCTTTTCAACACTTGTTGTGGCAGGAGGAGTTAGTGCCAATTTAGCTCTTCGTCAAACCCTAAATGATATGACGAAGAAACTTAACATCAATGTTCATTATCCGGCCCCTGAATTTTGTACAGATAATGGCGCCATGATCGCTCTTGCGGGCCATTATCGCTTGCTTTCTGGTCAAAATAATGATCACTTTGAAGTCCTGGTTAGGCCACGATGGAACTTAGAGGAATTAGAAGCGATTTAACTATACAGTCTTCTCAATGCATAGTTGATACTGGAAAAATTGCACCCAGATGAGGATTAATAACAAGGTTGAGATAGTGAAAATATCTGATAATAATATTCAAACGCATATAATAATAAGCTTCAGAAGCAAGTCGATCTCAACCTAACCAGTTCTTATATATAACTAATAAATATAATGCTTATTATTCCCGCAATAGACTTAAAGGATGGCCAATGCGTTCGCCTTAGACAGGGTCTGATGTCTGATACAACAGTTTTTTCAGATGACCCTAGTGAAATGGCCACTAAATGGGTCAATGAAGGTGCTAGAAGATTACATTTGGTT
>JAAZZR010000084.1 GCA_014237605.1 Nitrosomonadaceae bacterium
GAAGCAAAGAGTTCATGCATTCAGCGAGCTCATCGGGCTCAAGCTTAATTTGATGACGCTCATGTAGAAGTGCCAACGCGGCATCGCCCAATTTACCTGATATCCAGATGTCATCTCCCACCCTAGCGCCACTGCGGCGCAAGGCCCTTCCTTTTGCCACCTCCCCAATAATTTGTATGCAAATGGTAAGAGGGCCGCGTGTAACGTCTCCACCAATAAGCGCTACCCGATGTGAGCATGCTAGCTCCAGAAGCCCCTTGGCAAATGACTCTACCCATTTCGTATCAATTCTTATCAATGATTCCGGTAACGCAAGCGCCAGAGTCGCCCAACGTGGGTTCGCGCCCATTGCAGCCATGTCGGATAGGTTCACAGCAAGAGACTTATGTCCTAACTTGTAGGGATCAGTATCAATAAAAAAATGCTGTCCAGATACCAACATGTCAGTGGAAACCGCCACTTCCATTCCGGCCCCGGGTCTAAATAATGCCGAATCGTCTCCTGGCCCCAACGCTACGTTGGGGTCAGGGCGAGTAAAAAGACGAATTATATCTGCTTCGGAAACCATTTTTGCTTTCTGTAAAAGATTGACAGTTTTTTGTAATACGCCTGAATTGTCAGTCGCACAAAATACAGGATCCTACTTATAATCCCCGGCCCCTGTTTGTCCTTATATAACTCACAATATATTTTATTTAGGTCTTCTGCGACTTAGCCGGTAGCGCAAGCTCCTCTGCACGTAGCTGTTTAGCCAACTTGTCCAATACACCATTTACATATTTGTGCCCGTCCACCCCGCCATAGCTCTTAGCTAACTCTACTGCCTCATTGATAATTGCCTTATACGGTATTCCTGGATAACTAGTAAGTTCGTGGGCACTTAGTAACAAAATGGAAGCCTCTATTGGACTAAGCTCTTTAAAAGGGCGGTCCAGGCATACTTGAATATGCTT
>JAAZZR010000085.1:0-233 GCA_014237605.1 Nitrosomonadaceae bacterium
GAATTTTCAAATTTTTAAATTGACTTATCTCAGTAATGAAAAATGATATCGAGATTTGGTTTTCACTAAAATGTTCCTTATCATATCCCACACACATGCCATGAAATGGCGGCCATTTTGAATTAAAAAAATTGAATTGACTTAAAAATCAAAATGGCCGCCATTTCATGAATTTTGAATTAAAAAAATCGAATTGACTTAAAAATTCAAAATGGCCGCCATTTCATGCCTGT
>JAAZZR010000085.1:324-597 GCA_014237605.1 Nitrosomonadaceae bacterium
AATGAATTTTGAATTAAAAAAATTGAATTGACTTAAAAATTCAAAATGGCCGCCATTTCATGCCATGTGTGTGGAATATAATGAGGAACATTTTAGTGAAAACCAAATCTCAATATCATTTTTTATTACTGAGATAAGTCAATTTTAATATTACGGCCATTTTGAATTAAAAAAATTGAATTGACTTAAAAATCAAAATGGCCGCCATTTCATGAATTTTGAATTAAAAAAATCGAATTGACTTAAAAATCAAAATGGCCGCCATTTCATGAA
>JAAZZR010000085.1:694-899 GCA_014237605.1 Nitrosomonadaceae bacterium
GAATTTTGAATTAAAAAAATCGAATTGACTTAAAAATTCAAAATGGCCGCCATTTCATGCCATGTGTGTGGAATATAATGAGGAACATTTTAGTGAAAACCAAATCTCAATATCATTTTTTATTACTGAGATAAGTCAATTTTAATATTACGGCCATTTTGAATTAAAAAAATTGAATTGACTTAAAAATCAAAATGGCCGCCAT
>JAAZZR010000086.1 GCA_014237605.1 Nitrosomonadaceae bacterium
TTTGTATGTGCGTAGTCTAAAATTACCTTTGAGTTATTTTTTATTCTACCAACTCTTTCAAATCTTCCCTCTACAGACTTTATTTTTGGTATTGTATTAAGTATGTCCTCAATATTGATGCCACTTTTGATTGAGGCAATGACTGCCATTAATACATTTTTAAACTGAACTTTGCCTATCAAATTAAGTTTAATTTTATGAATTGAATTTTTATATTTTATCTCTAGCAATTGAGACTCATGCTCATATTGATGAGACAAAAATTGAAAATTATTTTTTTTATCTAATAATGTAAAAAGATTTAAATTTTTATTAGTTGCTATATTTTTTATTTTTTTGAATTCGGGTATTTTTTCGTCAGTTATTATAGTTCCTTTTGTTTTTATTAATTCTTCAAATAAATAAAGTTTAGCTTTTAAATAATTTTTCGTATTTTTATGATAATCCAAATGATCTTGTGATAAATTTGTAAATATTCCTGTATTAAATAATAAGCCATCCAATCTGTTTTGACTTAGACCATGGCTAGATGCCTCCATAATGACATTGTTAATATTTTGTTTTTTTAATTTATTTAAAATTTTACTTAATTGAATTGGGTCTATTGTAGTATTAGATAAATCTTTTTTATATTTTTTTGATTTAATCCCCAATGTTCCAATTGATGCAACTTTTTTATTGTTCAAATCTAATATTTGATAGTAAAAATCTGCAATTGAGGATTTTCCATTTGTACCTGTAACTGCAATAATATTATTTGGAATTTTGTTATTAATTTTAAATGATATTTCAGCTAATAACTTTCTAATATTATTTGAGTGAATAAATAAAATTCCATTTTTTAGTCCATTAATTTTTTTTTCAGTTACTACTATTTT
>JAAZZR010000087.1:0-580 GCA_014237605.1 Nitrosomonadaceae bacterium
TACAAGTGGTCGCATTAAAGACTTCTCGCCGCTCGGTCGCTCACGATTTGAAAATTTGATGAAATATTTGATGTTGGAAGTTGAAAATCAAGCATGAGGAAATAACTTAACTAAGTAAGACTATATCAAAATGACAATGAACATGAACGCAAATGCTCTCATCTCATGTATCGGCTCCTCTCTTCGCGGATTCTTTGAGTTCTGCGAGGCTCAGAATGGAGTGAAGGCAGATGAACTGGATACCCTCTTTGCTCAGTTCTTTGATGATGCCGAGAAGGCTGCAGCTAGCGGGGCGACGGAAGGTAGTGACGTCGCGCAGGCAGTCAAGAAGCCAGCCAAGAAGGCTAAGAAGTCACCGTGTTCAGTATCCGACAGCGACTCGGAGTCTTACCACGTACCCACAGACATCGACAGCGACTCGGAGGTGGCCAAGAAGGTCCCTAAGAAGACCCCCAAAGCTGTCGGTAAGCCTAAGAAGAAGGAGATATCCGATCACAGCGACTCGGAGGACGATGACGACACACTAATCAAGAAGCCTGCAACTAAGAAGCCTGCAACTAAGAAGCCTGCAACTAAGAAG
>JAAZZR010000087.1:590-872 GCA_014237605.1 Nitrosomonadaceae bacterium
GAAGGCTCTTGCCAAGGAGCGAGGTCTTGCTGTGTCTGGGACAAAGGCCCAGGTAATTGAGAACATCCTCAATTATGAGAAGGATCAAGAAGGTACTTCCGCAGAACAGCCTGAATGCGAGGATGATCTGAATATTGAGGTCAAGAAGCCTAAGACCAAGCAGAAGCTGTGTGAGCCGGCTACTACAAAGAAGTACGAGATTATACAACGTCACGGTCTGAAGATGGTGGAATACAATCCGTTGGACGGCTGCTTTGTGCTTGATGCCAATAACGTGGTTGT
>JAAZZR010000088.1 GCA_014237605.1 Nitrosomonadaceae bacterium
TTGAGCAAGCGGTATGAGAGTCAAACAGGTAAAGCCCGCAAGCATTCCAATAGCGCCAAAAAAACCTCTCATAAAAAATAACTTAGTATTGTTCATTTTTATTGCAGCTAGACCGGTAGATTTTAATATTGGCAGCATTACAATAAAAGCTAATAGGTTTCGGAAAAAAACAACTTCAAGAATATGCAAGTTTTCTGATGCTTTTCTAACAAAAATAACCATTATTGAAAAAAAAACTATAGACAAAATATTTAAAACTATTGCTTTAGTTTGAGTGCTTTGCAGTTTATAAAATCGAATTATCTGGAAGTCATTAAGTAGTTTTTTTATCAATTGGAAGTCTCTATTTTTTTATAATTAAACTAGGCCTTAATAGGAAGTGGGGCGAGAAACGGGGCTCGAACCCGCGACAACCGGAATCACAATCCGGGCCTTGAAAACTTGGAGCGTGCGTTTCATGACTAAGAGATAGCCCCAAAGGTTATCAAAAGATAATGATCTACCAAAAGCGAAACAAACAAAACCATTAGGTAGTTGACTGAATACTTAAATGTTTTAAAGGCTATTTTTGGATTTTCAGGTTCACGATAAATCTTAACGGCATAGCCCAAAAAAAGCATCCCAAGTATAACAGCCGAAACCAAGTAAATGATTCCACTCATACCGGTTAAATACGGCAGAAGAGTAACAATAAACAGAAGCACTGTGTAAAGAAGGATTTGCACCCTAGTAAATTGAAGCCCATGGGTAACGGGCAGCATCGGCACTCCAGCCTTTTTATACTCTTCATGCCTATGGATCGCCAGCGCCCAAAAATGAGGTGGCGTCCAAATAAACACTATCAAAAAAAG
>JAAZZR010000089.1 GCA_014237605.1 Nitrosomonadaceae bacterium
GTAATAAAATTTTAAAAGAAAGTAAAATAAATTACATTGAAGCCTCAACTTTAGAAGATGCAGCAAACAAAGCTGTTAAAGCACTTAAAGAATTGGGAAAAAATTAATGTCGGTATTAATTGATAAGAAAACAAAAATAATAGTTCAAGGTTTTACTGGTAAGTTTGGCTCTTTCCATGCAGAAGAGATGATTAAATATGGTACTAATATTGCTGGAGGAGTTACTCCTGGAAAAGGCGGACAAACCCATTTAAATCTTCCTGTTTTTAATACAGTTAAAGATGCAGTTACAAAAACAGGAGCTGTTGCAAGTATTGTTTTCGTTCCTCCAGCCTTTGCAGCAGATGCAGTTATGGAAGCAGCTGATGCAGGAATCAAAGTGTGTGTTGCGATAACTGATGGAATTCCATCTCATGATATGATCCGAGTGAAAAGATACATGCGTCGTTATTCAAAAAATGAAAAAATGACATTAATAGGACCAAATTGTGCAGGAATTATAAGTCCAGGACAAGCAATGTTAGGAATTATGCCAGGGCATATTTATTTAGAAGGGCCTGTTGGAGTAATCGGTAGGTCTGGAACTTTAGGTTACGAGGCTGAAAAAAAAAAAAAAAATATCTATGAGAAAATAATAAGCTCATACAAGAATTTAATTAAAAATTTTAATTAAAGATAAATTTTTTAGAAATAATAATGACAAAACATACAGATGATCAAATTAGAAAAATCATCTTAACAGAATATTATCAAAGATCAAAAGGAATGTCTAGAAACCCTGAAACACATATGTATAATTTTCCAGAATTAAAACAAATTGACAATCAAGATATTTTTCAAAA
>JAAZZR010000008.1 GCA_014237605.1 Nitrosomonadaceae bacterium
AGCTTTTCGGTGCTTTAACAGTTTCTTCTAAAACCAATGGCTTCTCTGAATCTGGAATAGAGTTTAAAGTCGCGCTGCAGTCTTCTTTATGACTAAGTAATTCTAGTAAGCGTGCACCTGCATAAAGTCCATCATCAAATCCATGCCATCTTTCTTTGAAGAAAATATGGCCACTCATTTCACCTGCTAATAGAGCACCTGTTTCTTTTAGTTTGCCTTTTATAAATGAGTGTCCAGTTTTCCACATTATTGGTGTACCACCGTGAGATTCTATCCATGGAGCTAGTTTACGTGTACATTTCACATCAAAAATAATTTGTCCGCTAGGGTTTCTTGATAGCACATCGGCAGCGAATAGCATTAGTTGTCTATCCGGATAAATAATGTTTCCATCTCTTGTAACAACGCCTAAACGATCCCCATCGCCATCAAAGGCAAGTCCTATTTCTGCATTAGTTGCACTAAGTGCAAGGATTAAATCATATAAATTCTCGGGAATTGATGGGTCAGGGTGGTGATTCGGAAAGTTCCCATCTACCTCGCAAAATAATTCAGTAACCTCACACCCAAGCCTCCGGAAGAGAGCCGGCGCATAAGCTCCAGCCACACCATTTCCACAGTCGATGATAATTTTAATTGGACGAGCCAATTTGATATCATTGGCAATACATTTTAGATACATTTCAGTTATATCTTGAGTATTGTATTTACCCTTCCCGTTAACAAAATTATTATTTTCAATACGAACACGTAAATTTTGTATTGATTCAGCTGCTAATGTTTCACCACCTAGTACAATTTTTAGGCCGTTATAGTCTGGTGGGTTATGACTACCTGTAACCATTACGCCAGAATAATTACATAGCTCGTGAGCAGCAAAATAAAGCATTGGTGTGGTAACCATTCCTACATCTAATACGTTAATCCCACTTTCCTGTATTCCTTCAGCAAGTGAGTGTGAAAATTCTGAACCAGAAAGCCTACCGTCACGCCCTATTGCTATTGATATGAGGCCACGAGCTTGTGCCTCAGAGCCAATGGAATGACCAATAGTTTTAATAATGTCATTAGTTAAAGTTTTTCCGACAATGCCTCGTATGTCGTAGGCCTTGAAGATTTCATGGGGAGGTTTATTCATAATAGAGTTATGTAAAACATCTAATACAGTGCTACCAATATTTATTATTTCTTATAGGAGCCAGAAATTAATATATTTTTTACTTAGATATAGATAAGAAGACTATGGATGTTCTGCTGATGTTTTGTCCTTGAGAATATAAAGTGTTCCGCAATAGGGACATAAAGCTTCACCAGTATCCTTTATAGGCAGGAATACTTTGGGATGCGAATTCCATATCGGCATTGACGGTGTCGGACAGTGCAATGGTAAGTCCTCTATAGCGATTTCTACTCGTCGCTGCTTATTATCGGTAGTATGATTCTGCATATTTTTATCCATTAGGTTTAATCAAACGTATGTTAGCCAGTTTCTATGATTATTAGACTTTCCTTTTACAGAATCAAAAAACATCGTTTGTAACCTTGTAGTAATTGGGCCGCGGCTGCCAATACCAATAATTCGGTTATCAAGCTCACGAATGGGCGTGACCTCTGCAGCAGTACCAGTAAAGAAAGCTTCATCCGCACAATAAACTTCATCCCTGGTTATACGTTTTTCTATGATTGGAATATCTATTTCACCAGCAAATTCAATAATAGAGGCACGAGTAATTCCTTCTAAACAAGAAGTCATGTCTGGAGTATATAGTTTATTATTTTTAATAATAAAGATATTTTCACCTGATCCTTCTGCAACATAGCCGCTCACATCTAATAACAGTGCTTCATCATAGCCGTCAATTATGACTTCTTGATGAGCAAGCATAGAATTAGCATAGGTAGTAACTGATTTAGCACGACACATGTTGACATTGACATGGTGGCGTGAGAATGAAGAGGTCTTGACCCGAATGCCTTTTTCAAGACTATCTTTACCAAGGTATGTGCCCCACGGCCAAGCTGCAATAGCTACATGTACCGAGAGATTTTTTGCAGAAATTCCCATGTCTTCAGAACCATAGAAAACAATAGGACGGATGTAGCATGACTCCAGCTTATTTTGTTTTACCACTTCAAGTTGAGCCTCCATTAAGGTGGCTTTATCGTATGGTATTTTCATCATAAAAATATGGGCTGAATTGAATAATCTTTCAGTATGTTCCAAAAGCCGAAAGATGGCGGTACCCTGGTTAGTTTGATAAGCACGTAAACCTTCAAATACCCCCATACCATAATGTAGGGTGTGGGTAAGCACATGTGTTGTGGCATCACGCCAAGGAACCATCTTGCCATCGCTCCAAATTAGGCCGTCTCTGTCAGCCATTGACATTAAGAAATCTCCGAGAATTATTTGAAAGATACATTTTAACTCACTTTTTTTATAAAGAAATGAGAATATGAAAAGCCCTTAGGATCAAATTTATATTCTTAAAGAGGCTAATGTAGAGAAGTAAGCGCTATGTTAGTAATAGAAGGCTATTCACCAAGCATTTCACCCCATAATTGAAGTACTGATGAACGAGCCTTTTCTAGATAATTTATCTCAATTCTGGCAAATTTTTGTTGCCTATTCTTTATTGATGGATTATCTGATTGAGTTGCATCAGTATTTAATCTTAGTCGATGTTGTACGCGCCGAAATTTTCTGTAAGCTTCTAATACTTCTTCAGCACTTGATTTAGAAATAAGCCCAAGTTCCCCTGAGAGTTTAAGTAATCCAATGTTGCCAATATTATTTGTAAGCGCAGAGTGTTTGTATGAATAGCCAAGAACCAAATACTGTACTATAAATTCAACGTCAATAATTCCTCCTCGGTCATGCTTGATATCGAATAATTGAGTCGTATTCGGGTGGCCATCCAGCATTTTTTTTCGCATGATTAGGATTTTATTTTTTAGGTCTGTTAAATTGCGTTTCTGACATAAGACTTCCTTACGGACCTGTTCAAATTCTTCTCCTACTCGGGGGTCTCCTGCCACAAAACGTGCACGAGTTAATGCCTGATGTTCCCATACCCAAGCTTGCTGTTTTTGATATTCTCTAAAAGCTTCAATAGAGCTTACTAGTAGGCCACTAACCCCATTGGGACGTAGACGCAGATCCGTTTTATATAATAGTCCTGCTGACGTATAGCTGGTAAGCCAGGAATTAATGCGTTTTCCTAATCTCGCATAAATATTTGAGGAGTCAGGGTGAGAATCGTTATAAAGGAAAATGATATCAAGATCAGATGCATAACCAAGTTCCTTTCCTCCTAATTTGCCATAACCAATAATTGCGAAGGCAGGTTTTTCCTGATTCTTATTTATTAATTCTGACCAGGATAAATGCAAAATTACATCAAGTATTAAATCAGCAAGGCTAGTTAGGTGATCACTCAATGCTTCTAGAGGCAATAATTTCTCTAGGTCCCTAGTAAGCAACTGAAATACTTTTGAGTAATGAAAATGATACAGAACATTCATTTGATATTTTGTATGATCTTCATCATTGGTATTGGTGTTCTTTAGTAGTCTTAATAGCTCTATTCTAAATAGAGGCCAGTCAATTTTGCTTTGCAGGTCGGTCTCATTAAGTAGTTCACCCAGAAGAATTGGATGTTGTGTTAAATATTCACAAGCCCATTGACTAACACTAACAAGTTTGGCTATTCGTTCCAGAGTGTGAGGATTCTCCAGTAACAGTGAGAGGTAAGATGCTCGCCCACTAATGCTTTCAATTAATTGTAAAATACGCTTTAAGGTAGTATCTGCAGGCGGGAACTTTGCAGAGATTTTAATCAGGATGGGGATCAGCTCATTAATTCTTTTTCTGCTTGGGGCTGGCAACTGTCTGTAGCGAGTGCCGTTACGAAATTTTTGTAAATAAATAAGAGTTTTATCGGGATTAGAGAATCCAATTCTTCCTAATTGTTCAATAGTAGCTACTGTCTCTCCTTCATCCTCAGTTTGCTCATTCCATAGCGATGTAAGTGTATTATCGGACTCTGATCTATTTGATTTAGTAAAGACCTGTTCAAAATATCGGGTTACATTGGCTCGATGAGTATTAAGCTTTTGTAGAAAATGATCGTAATTTGAGAAATACATTGCAGATGCAATTAAGAGCTGATCTGCCAGGTTGTTTGGTAGTCTATGAGTTTGTTGATCGTCTAAATATTGGAGGCGATGTTCAAGATTACGTAAAAAAATATAGGCGTCCGTAAGTTCTGTAATCATCTTTTTCGCAAGCTTATTCTTCTCATGTAGACACCTTAAAACAGAAAGTGTAGGACGGATACGAAGCTCTTTATTAAGGCCACCATGTATCAATTGAAAAACCTGGGCTATAAATTCAATTTCACGGATACCGCCCGGTCCAAGCTTAATATCATCATGTATTTCTCGGCGGCTGACTTCTTGTCGGATTTGTAAATGCATCTCACGCATAGACTCATAAGCACTGAAATCTAGGTATTCTCGGAATATGAATGGTTGTATTATTTGTTTTAAAGGAGTTAGTTTTATTGTGTTCGAGCCTACTAATAGTCGGCTTTTGATCCAAGCGTAGCGTTCCCATTCACGCCCTTGAGTAATAAGGTATTCTTCTAGCATGGCAAAACTCATTACTAAAGGGCCCTTTCCACCATATGGGCGCAGACGCATATCTACACGAAATACATACCCATCAGCAGTAATGTCATTGAGACTTGAAATTAGTTTGCGTCCAAGGCGGGCAAAAAAATCATTATTGGAAAGAGAGTGCTCTCCATTGGTTTCTCCATCTTCTGGATAGCAAAATATAAGATCAACGTCTGATGATACGTTAAGTTCTCCTCCGCCTAGTTTGCCCATCGCAATTATCAGCATTTCCTGGTCTGTTCCAGATATGCTTCCCTTAGGCATACCGTATCCTTCAGGCTTAACAAGCCAACTTTGGTGGCATTTTAGTGAAAAACAGATGGTAACTTCAGCTAAATTAGTCATGCATTCCATAACTTCAGAAAGATCTGTCATCCTACTAAGGTCACGTGCGGCTATATGTAGCATTACAAGTTTCCGTAAACTTCGCAGAGCACTATAGAGGGAATCTTTATCGCTAGTAGCATTTGGAAAGGCATCCAAATATGTTTGCATTTTCTCCCTTTGAAAAGGCTGCTGTATATTATCCATAAGCTCATCCCATAAATTGGGTTCACTTTCTAGTATGCGCTGCGCATAGCGACTAAAAGTCAGGCTAGATCGGATTTTCTTTTCAATAAGATTATTGGTCGGATGCATTGTGAAGGATTCAGAGTTACAATAAATTTTTCTAAATTAGTTTATTTTAAGCCTTCTTAAAGAAACGTATTATCGTATTTAACTATAGACACCATATTTTACTAGTCAGTTAGGTATTGAGCATATTTTTGCGTCTTCTGTCAAAGCAGAGTGAAGCGTACCTTTTTGGTAGAAAAACTGGAACAATTTATTGAAATTGTCATCAATTTTACCTCTTGTACAGCGTAGCGGGTTTTTGTTCCGATTTCTAGGGTGGTGTCTGCTCGCCTTAGTAGTTGGTATCGGATTATTGCATTTGATGTTTCGATATTGGCTATTACCTGAGATTAATAATTATCGGAATGAGATTTCTTCTGCAATTACTCAGGCTTCCGGTCAGCACGTAACTATAGATTCAATTAGTGCAAACTGGGATGGCATGTACCCTCACCTGATACTACGTAAGGTTCAGGTACATAATAAGGAAGGTAGAGCTGCACTGGTACTAAATAGATTGGAAAGTATCCCAGCGTGGAGCTCATTGCTAACTGGCGAATTACGCTTTCGTAAAATAAAGATCGATCAGCCAAGTCTTACTGTACACCTTGATTCCAATGGGGATTTACACGTGGCAGGCATTGCTATGGGTAGAGATCAAGTCGCAAGTCAAAGTGGCTTTCTTGATTGGTTACTAAATCAGAGACAAGTTGATGTTGCAAATGCGCATATATTTTGGAAGGATGAGAAAAATGGAACGCCATTATTAGAATTAAAAGAGGTTAGTCTGCATTTAGAAAAGAATGATGATAATCACCATCGTTTTAGTCTACGTGCGGCTCCTCCAGCTGAGCTTGCTTCACCTCTTGATATTAGCGGAGATTTTACTGGTGAGAGACTAAATAGAATAGAACAGTGGAATAGAATAGAGCAGTGGAACGGAAAATTACTTATTAAATTAAATTATGCGGATATTGCTGAATGGCAATCATGGTTTCCAGTGTTAAGAAAATTTGGGGTTGATCGTGGAACCGGAGCAATTAGAATATGGATCGATGTTGATAGGGGGCATATAAAAACACTGGTAGCAGACGTACGTTTAAAAAATGTTAAAACACGTTTAACACATGAACTACCAGAGCTGGATTTTCTATCTTTACGAGGTAGGGTGGGATGGAAAAAAATACATAATAAAGCTGGCAAAGGTGCTGAATTGTTTGCCCGCCAGTTAGAGGCATCAATTCGTGGAGCAGGTGTATTAAAACCGGCTGATTTTTTAGTGCAAGATATAAGGTCCCATGATGAGAAGAACAGAAGTGGAAAAATAAGTGTTAAGAGATTAGACCTCAAAACATGGGGGAGGTTGTTGAGATATCTCCCAATTAATGAATCTGTACGTGACCAGTTTAACAAGCTATTACCACATGGTGAGATTTATAGTATGCAGGCGAATTGGGACGGTATTTGGTCAGATCCTGTGAATTTAAGCGTGATTGGAAAGTTTAATAATATAGGTATGAATAGTTTCAAGTCACTACCTGCATTCAGTGGTGTCAGTGGCAGTATAAATGCAGGTAAGAAGAGTGGCACGTTAGAAATTAGTTCGCAACAATTTGGTTTTGATCTGCCTGATCTATTCCAAGAGCCTATGTTATTTGATAATTTTACCGGAAATGTTAATTGGGAATCATTGAGTAACAATGACCCTATTAAAATTCAATTTAATAATATTTCATTTGAGAATGATCACTTTTCTGGGGGCGCTCATGGAACTTATCAAATGGAGCATGATGGCCTTGGTGAAATTGATCTACTAGGGTATTTGACGCGTGGAGATGCAAGTTCTTTAGGGCACTATCTTCCAATTTCAGATAAATTTTCTCATGAATGGCTTAGTAATTCGATAGTTTCCGGAGAATTAAGTGATGTAAAAATAATTCTTAAGGGGAACTTGGATTCATTTCCTTTCAGGAATAATGAACACGGTATTTTCCAAGTAAATATGAAAGCTACCAATGGAGCATTAGATTACATCCCAGGCTGGCCAAAAATAACAGACATATCTGCCGATCTGTTATTAAAAGGTAGCTCTATGGAGATTAATGCCTCGCAAGCTTCAATGTCAGGCACCAATTTAAGCAGAATTAAAGTACAGATCGCTGACATAATGGCATCTGATGCTAGGCTACAAATTAGTGGTTTAGTTTCAGGATCTACCAAGAAATTTTTAAAATTCTCTGCTGAGCATTTAGTCGATACTTTTACTTCTGATGAAATTAATAGTCTCAATATTTCTGGGGATGGCGAATTACTGCTAGATCTGTCCATTCCTCTGCCATATTCTGGAGACATCAGAGTAGCCGGCAGTTATCTGTTTGATGATAATAAGATCGATCTTGGGCTGTATATGCCTAACCTAGAAAAGATAAATGGGTCCTTAAAATTTACTGAGTCTTCTATTGAAACAGAAGAATTAAGAGCACAAATTCTTGGTGGGAAGGTGGAAATTAACGCTACTACCTTAAAAGATGGCAGTATAAATTTGGCAGCAATTGGCAAAATAAATACTGATAACCTGCTTCGACTTAATCAAGATAAATCTACTGATGCCACACTTTTCTGGACAAAATATATCCGTGGAAGTACTGATTGGAATGCTGCTGTCAAGATTGAAGATAAGGCTGACAAGAAGCAGGCTAGTATTTTAATTGAATCATCGTTACAAGGAATTACTTTAGGCTTCCCAGAGCCTTTTTCTAAGATTGGAGCCGACATAGCCCCATTGCGATTAGTAAGTAATGTCTCTGAATTGAAACAGAATTTAATGAAAGTTAATTATGGGGAGAAAATAGCTGCAGAAATCTTATATTTTTCTGATGACTCAAATAGTTATCAAATAAAAAAAGGTCTAATCAGTGTGGATTCGAGGTCTTCCAAATTACCCAAGTCAGGCATTCTGTTGGCCGGCAGATTACCAAAATTACAGTTGGATAATTGGCTTAGCTTGTTTGACCAATTTAATTCTTTTAGGGGAACTGATGAGGGCGATAAGATAGATTTGGGCCTATCTGAGATTGATTTGAGTATTGGGGCCCTTGATTTTCTTGGTAGGCGTTTTAATGATTTGACATTAAATGTTAACTTTAGAAATAGGGAATGGGATTCCGATATTTCAAGTAAAGATATTTCTGGTAAGGTTAGTTTGTATTCACAAAATAAGGGAAAGATAGTCGGACGATTTAAGAAATTAACCATACCTTCTATTTATCCAACCGAGCTCCCAGTAGTTAAAAAAGAGCAATCTGAAAAGACCTTTCCAGCGATTGATATAGTAGTTGATAAGTTTGTTTTTGACAGTAAAAATCTAGGAAAACTTAAATTAATTGCGAATCAAAGGGATGAAGGATGGCTTATTGAGGAATTAAATGTAACCAATAAAGACAGTTCATTTATTGCAGATGGAATATGGAGAAATCATTCGGTTTCTCCGCGCATTGATATGAACATAAAGCTAGAGTCTAGCAACCTTAATAAGTCTTTAACACGCTTTGGTTATCCGGATCGTATTAAGCGTGGAAGAGGGCGTCTTGAGGGGAACTTGTCGTGGTTAGGAGGCCCCCAGAGAATTAGTTATGAAACATTATCTGGCAAAGTAAAAATAAAGGCTAAAAATGGGCAGTTCCCTGAATTTGATCTAGGTATTGGGCAATTATTTGGTATTTTTGATCTGAGGGCTCTGCCTCGGAGGGTTTTTCTAGATTTTAGGGACGTCTTCTCTGATGGGTTTGGCTTTGACAAGATCTCCGGGAATGCTAGTATTCTAGAGGGCATAATAAGTACTGATAACTTAAGAATTAGGGGGTCTGCGGCGGATGTGGAGATGGATGGGGAAGTAGACTTGCTCTCAGAGACCGTTAAACTTCATTTTATAGTTAGCCCCTCATTGGGGTTAGCGGCTCCTGTGGTTGATATAGCAACCATAATTGTTAACAAGGCACAAAAAGGATCAATTGAGCCGAATGAATATAATATAACAGGTACCTGGGAAGACCCTGTTCTAACTAAATTGCATTAAAAATTTTGGTGGCATAAAGTAAGTAAATTGTAATTTCATTACTGAGAATAATGTCTAAAGATTTAACATTTGCCAAATCAAATTTTTGTGATCCTGCGGATGAGATTTGTATCGCAGCGGTCCAAATGAGGGTCGGTACAAGAGTTGCTGTGAACTTGAAAGAAGCTGCAAGGTTGATTGATATAGCTGTAATGAAAGGAGCAAAGCTGGTAGTTCTCCCAGAGTACTTTTGTTTTATGGGGATGAAAGATACTGATAAGATAGTGCTGCGCGAAGAGGAAGGCAGTGGGCCAATACAGGACTTCCTAAGTAAAATTGCCAGGTCTTATGGTATATGGCTTGTTGGTGGTTCCGTGCCATTAGTATCCTCCCAACCTGATAAGGTAAGAAATAGTTGTCTCGTATATGATGATTCCGGTAAACAAGTTGCTCGTTACGACAAAATACACCTATTTAATCTTAAATCTGGTAAAGAGCATTATGCTGAAGAAGAAACTATTGAGGCAGGAACTAAAGTAGTTACATTAGAGTCTCCCTTTGGTCGTATTGGTCTTTCCATATGCTACGACCTACGTTTTCCGGAGCTTTATCGATCAATGGAGAAAGTAAATATTATTCTTGCGCCATCAGCTTTTACATCATTTACTGGAAAGGCTCATTGGGAGATTCTGATTCGTGCCCGCGCTATAGAAAATATGGCATATTTGATCGCACCTGCGCAAATTGGTCGCCATATTAATGGGCATGAAACTTATGGTGACAGTATGATTGTTGATCCGTGGGGAGTAATACTCGATCATTTGTCAAAAGGACCAGGAGTAGTTCTTGCAAATATAAATCAAAGCTACCAGGAAAATTTACGAAATAGCCTTCCTGCACTAAAACATTGCACCCTACAATTCTGATAGACTTAACGCCCGCCGTTAATACTGCTCCTTTATTTAAAGAGAAAAAATGAATTCAGACACCATAGTTAAAGAGTCCGTATCTGGGTCAGCTGATCTTTTTGGCATGGCTGATCGTTGTTTACTAACGCCCTACGAAATTGATATAGATAGATTGCAACAGATATTCGGCCAAATACTTACCCATCAGATAGATTATGCTGATCTTTATTTTCAGTACAGCCGAACAGAGGGATGGGTTTTGGAGGAGGGCATTGTTAAATCAGGAACCTTTAACATCGATCAGGGGGTTGGTGTAAGAGCAATAAACGGAGACAAAACTGCCTTTGCATATTCAGATGATATTAGTATGCCTGCGCTTACTTCAGCAGCACAGGCTACACGTGCCATAGCAAGTCAGGGAGCGTCACGTTCCATACAGGCTGTAAAGCGTAATATCGGAAGGGAACTGTATATGCCTAATGATCCCATCTCTTCTCTAAAGGATACCGATAAGGTAGAACTACTAGAAAAACTGGAAGGTTACGCCCGATCAGTTGATAATCGTGTCATCCAAGTAATGGCTTCTCTTTCTGGAGAATACGAGGTGATACTGGTAGCACGTAGTGATGGAGTAATGGCTGCCGATGTGAGGCCTTTAGTACGAGTCTCATTACAGGTAATCGTTGAGGAAAAAGGTAACCGTGAACAGGGTGTGGCAGGTGGTGGAGGCCGGTTTAGTTATGAATATTTTACTGATGACATATTACGTGGTTATGCTGAGAAAGCGGTACATCAGGCACTTGTAAATCTGAATGCAGAACCTGCTCCGGCCGGTACTATGACAGTAGTACTAGGTTCTGGCTGGCCTGGAATACTATTGCACGAAGCTATAGGCCATGGGCTGGAAGCTGACTTCAATCGTAAGGGTAGCTCTGCATTTTCCGGGCGTATTGGTGAGCGTGTTGCAGCAGATGGTGTAACCGTAGTTGATGATGGCACGATAGATCGGCGACGAGGATCATTAAACATCGATGATGAAGGCAACTCGACTCAATGTACTACATTAATTGAGAATGGTGTGCTCAAAGGATATTTACAAGACAGTTTAAATGCACGTTTAATGAATGCTTCTGTAACTGGTAACGGTAGAAGAGAGTCATTTGCTCATATTCCTATGCCGCGTATGACTAATACTTATATGCTCAATGGTAAAAATAGTCCTGCAGATATTATTTCATCGGTAAAGCATGGCTTATATGCAGTTAATTTTGGAGGAGGACAGGTAGATATTACCAGTGGAAAATTCGTATTTTCTGCTGCAGAAGCCTATATGATAGAGAATGGAAAAATTTCATATCCAGTAAAAGGAGCGACTCTTATTGGAAACGGTCCTGACGTACTCCAGCGAGTTTCTATGATAGGTAATGATATGTCCCTTGATCCCGGTGTTGGAACTTGTGGCAAAGAAGGCCAGAGTGTACCAGTAGGAGTAGGTCAACCAACGTTAAAAATAGATGGATTGACAGTAGGAGGGACTGTGTGATTTCAGTCTTAGTAGCAGCCTTTTATCGTTAATTAATTCTTGTGTTTTTATTTGTTGATTTAGACTACATTTATAATTCTAGTGCCAGCTAATCTGTCATATAAAAACTGACCCTCACGATCGAAGAGCGCCCAGATTATTCCACACCCGAAGAAAGATATACTAGTTACTGTAAAAAAATAGCGTACGATTGCTTGCCATATATTCATCTTTCCCCCGTTAGTGCTAATTACTCGTATTTTCCAGGTTTGCATTGCCAGAGTTTGGCCACCATGAGTCCAGAACCAAATTAAATAAATTCCGGCAATACTTAATAAATAGAACTGAAAAATCAGCCTAAAATAGGGGGCATCCGTTTCATGGTAAATAAGGTGAAATATAACTCCTGCAATAAATAAGACCGCAATTAAGAGTAAAAACTCGTAAATCATACAGAGTATGCGACGCCAGAATCCAGGTGTAGAGGTTTCTATTGGTTGAGGGGAATTCATTTAGAATAAATTTTTAAAGGGTAAGGCTTGATATTTGTTGTTTTAAAAAAGGAAAAAAAGTGAGTTACCAAAAATTATTAGACAGATAATCGTGTTGAAATAAAATTACTTCGAATTCTTTTTGATGAATTTTGACCTTTTGAATTTCTTCCATTTTTTCTTAATTTCAAGTTTTTCCTCTTGGGGCATATTTTTTATTTTTTGATATATCTTCCGTGCTTCTTTTTTTTGCTTTGGAGTAAGTGAATCTAAATCTAGAATATCTTTTTGTATGCGCTGCTGCTCTAATGGAGTCATGTTCGGGTAGCGATTAGTGATCCCAATCCATTTTTGTTTTTTGACAGGATCCATTCTGTCCCAATATTTAGCAAGTTGTTCTAGGATCATTCTTTCTTCAGAATGGCCGGATTCTGACTGCGCGTAAGTTGATTGTGAAAGAAATATAAAGAATGCTATTGTTAGAAGTCTAGCCATGTATCGAATTCATTATCTAAATAGGGATTAATCGGAAGGTCATTAGCTAACAGTACTATATCAATAGTATTGATTTTATCACTATACTGAATGCTGAATATTGAAAAAATTGGCAATTCCCAATAAACGCTACACTCTATGATTATTAATAGCGTGGCATATTATTGATATGTTTAGCTAGCCAAATATAGTCAGTTTATCTATTTTGTATTCTTTATGTGAAGATTCAAATAAAGTGGTAGACTTCTATAGTTGGATGAGACTGATTCTTAGTTAGATTTACAATCTATAGAAATAACTGTTAATTTAATAATGATTAGACTAAGTATGCAGTATGAATAAGTGAAATGACATGCGACAATTCGTCACTTCCTAGATATCCTAACTAGCTGTTATATTTAATTATTAATCATAAATTATTATCTAATATGTGGTTACCGTTGTTAACATATTAGATCTGGGAACAAATTTGTAATGAGGCATCTATTTTTTTTATTATTGCTAACTTTCTCGGCTACTGCTAGTTCAGTTGAAAATATACATTCTTTTATCCCGGGTAGCATGGAAAAGATTCTTTCTGCTCGTGAGGGTAAACCCTTCATCCTTGTTTTCTGGAATCTTGATTGTCAATACTGTCCTACTGAATTAAAAATGCTAAGCAAACTAAAACTTAAATATACAGATAGACTGGATGTTGTTTTGGTGGCTACGGATACGCTAGATGATGTACCTCAGCTTATTTCTAGAGTAAAAAGTTATGGAATTAATGTGGCAGAGCAATGGGTCTTTGCAAACTCTGTACCAGAGCGTTTACGTTTTGAAGTAGATAAGCGTTGGTATGGTGAAGTGCCACGAACTCATTTTTATGATCTTGCTCATAAACGTACTGTTAAGACAGGCTTAGTTGATCAGAAATTTGTTGAAGGCTGGTTGGATCGCAATAACGAGTTAGAGTCAAAGCGGCATTAAGAATGGTAGTTAAGTACAACCCCGCTTTTCTGCCAGGTATGCTGTTTGTATTGGCATTTCACGGCGCGCTATTTTATGTGCTATGGAATCAACGGCTTATTCCTCCGCCTGTGAAGCTTTCTAAGATTCTTGTTAATTTTATAACAATGCCGAAAGTAGAAGAGGTACATAAAGTCGACTCGCCACTACTTCCTTCAAAGCCTAAAGTTAAACCTAAGCCTAAGCCTAAGCTTGAGCCGAAGCCTAGGCCAAAGCCAAAGCCGAAGCCGAAGCCGAAGCCTAAATTAGTAGAGAAGCCTCAACCGAAGCAGCTTATACCGGAAGACTCTCTTGCATCTGAAGAAGAAGTGATTAAACCGCAACCTCCTCCGGTTGAAATGGCAGAAACATCGGTATCGAGCCAGCACGAGTATCGGCGCCAACTGCTCCCGTCACTCTGTTAACCGAGCTGTCAGTTACGTGTCCGGAATTATCCCCGCCATCTTATCCGCCACTTTCAAGGCGGCTTGGTGAGGAAGGTAAATTAGTGTTACGGGTGGAGTTGAATAAAAATGGCCACGTGAGCACCGCAAGTGTAATTGAAAGTAGCAGTTACAAACGCCTTGATGATGCAGCGTTGGCTGTAGTTAAGACTTGGCGTTGCAACCCAGCTATACGTAACGGACAGCCTGTAAGGGCTATTGCATTACAACCTTTTAACTTTGTATTACAAGGGCATTAATATCATGGAACATGGACTAGGTTATTCTAATTTTCTTAACCAAATTGATGGTGTTGGAATCAGCGTACTTGTATTGTTGCTTTCACTCTCTGTGGCAAGTTGGTATCTTATTCTTACTAAAAGTATTGCTAATTTTTTAGAAGGAAGGCGCACAGAGCTTTTCCTGAAACGTTTTTGGAATGCTGATTCACTAGAAGAGGTTAGCACCACTTTAAGTAGTGACTCATCTAATAACGCTTTTGCGAAACTCGCTCAGTTAGCACTACATGCTGCAGAAGATTCAGAAAAACATGGTCTGCAAAAGCTTGAGGCAGCAGGTGGGGCAAGTGAATTTATAACTCGTGTATTGCGAGACGGTATTGACCAAGAAACTACTCGGGTAGAGAACGGACTGACAATTATTGCCTCAGCTGGTTCTGCAGCGCCATATATAGGTTTATTTGGCACAGTGTGGGGTATCTATCATGCACTGGTGCAGATTGGCCTTTCTGGTCAGGGTACGTTAGATAAAGTTGCTGGGCCAGTAGGAGAGGCTCTTATTATGACGGCATTGGGGTTAGCCGTAGCGATCCCGGCAGTCTTGGCATATAACGCATTTGTACGTCGTAACCGTATATGGTTGGCACGGTTGGATTCATTTGCTCATGATCTTTTCGCATTAATCGCAGTTGGAGCTAAAACTAATAGCTCAGCAGGTGAGATACGTCCGTTACGTGTTGTATCTACAGCTGAAGGGGACAAGTAATGGCATTTGGTAGCATGGATAGAAACGGAAGCCAGGCGCCAATGGCTGAGATTAATGTCGTACCATTGGTTGATGTGATGTTGGTTTTATTGGTAATTTTCATAATTACTGCACCATTACTTACACATTCAGTTAAGGTTGATCTGCCTAAAGCTTCTAGTAGTCCAAATATTACAAAGCCAGAGCATGTAGAGCTTGGAATTAAAGGTGATAAAAGTCTTTTTCTGAATGGCGAGCCAATAGCATTAGTGCAGCTAGCGACACGTTTTTCTGAGATATTAATACAGGATCCGACTACAGAGTTACATATACGTGCAGATGGTCAGGTCCCTTATGATCATGTTGCACAGGTCATGTCCATCGCTTCTAAAGCTGGGCTGATACGAATTGGGTTTGTCACGGACCCATCTAAGTAAGGTTTCTCTGAAAATAATTAAAGTTTTATATATATAGTGCTAGTTACACTAGTATCTTTTTTAGCCATTCACTTATATCAGCAATTTCGTCCTTACAAACTGAATGTTCCATCTGATACATATTCCAATTAACAGCATAGCCTAATTCAAGTAACTTCTGCTTTGATGATAAGGCCAGATCTGGAGATATAACAGTGTCTTTATGACCATGTGCCATAAAAATTTGGGTGGATGAATTAGATTGATGGGCGTCAGTCACAAGCATATCTGCCAACGGCAGATAACTTGACAGCACCAGGATGCCAGCAAGTTTATCAGAGTAGCGTAGACCAGTATGAAGTGCTATTGCTCCTCCTTGGGAGAATCCTGCCAGTACAATATTTTCTGGCTTGATACCGTTTTGTTTTTCTCTGCTAATCAATTTTTCTACCGCAGACTGTGAAATATTTATTCCAGAGACGTCTTCATCACTAT
Organism: Nitrosomonadaceae bacterium; assembly: GCA_014237605.1. GTDB lineage: Bacteria > Pseudomonadota > Gammaproteobacteria > Burkholderiales > Nitrosomonadaceae > BJGV01. The sequence continues at coordinate 16,091 of JAAZZR010000008.1, forward strand.
TCAAAATTTGACCTGATATGTCATACCATGCAGGCATCACTGCTCCGTTATTAATACTAACCGGCTGCAACGGGGCATGAGGAAATACGAAGCGGGCGTGTAAATCAGATTGCAAATTAATTTTTTCTACAATGGGAACAAAGTCGTTTCCATCTGAACCAAGACCGTGCATCCATATAATAGAGTGAGTAGGCTGATCTCCAGTTTTAATTACGATACTGGGTAATATATCGGTGAGTATACTGTTCATATATATAATAAAGAGATTGGGTGGTAAGTTTGTGACGGATAGATTAAGGCTACATCTATTTTGAAGTGCTAATTAGTTTTTATTATTTATTCTGTAGCCATGTCTTTCTGTTCTTTCTTTTTTGGAATGCTTAATTGTAATTCATGAAATAGTGCGCGAAAACTTTTAGGCGGCTTACTGGATAGCGTTTCCTTATGAGTATTTCTTATGAGCGTCCTGATGCGCTGCAAATTAGCATCCGGGTGTAGTCCTGCAAATTTATAAAAAGAATCTTTGTCCTCAAGCAGGCTTTTTCTCCAGCGTTCTATTTGGTATATCCATGCAGTATGTTCTTTAGATATCCCATCCCAGGTAGACATTTTTTCTTTAATCGGGCTTATATCCACCTCACGCATCAACTTCCCAATATATTGTATTTGACGCCGGCGCGCTCCATTTTTGCGTATTTGTTTAGCCTCAATTATTGCTTCAAATAATGTATCTGGTAAAAGGCATTCTTTCAGTTGATTGGAATTGAGCTCGATTAATCGTTCACCAATCTTTTGTAAAGCGTGCATTTCTTGTTTAACGCGGGTTTTACTGGTCGTAGTATCGTGTTCCAGGTCATTAGTCTGAGTACTTTGCATGATTACTACCTGTTAATTATGGGATTAATAAGCTGCTATCATATCGTTTTTTAGAGTTAAATCCCATTTGAACTTACCATTATGAGCTTCAGAAGCTGCTATCATAGCGTTCTTTAGATTTAAATCCCATTTGGACTTACCAGAAATAGGTTTTAGGGTATGCAGATGGCATTATTATCTATTTTTTGACGAAATTTCCGTCCTTTTAATTATATTCATAGGCGATATTTATTATGTCCTCTCCAAGTTTTTCTTACCAGGCCGATACTTTGAAGCAGATAGCAGATGATATTTTGTGCTTTGCAAAAAAAGGTGGAGCAAGTAGCTGCGAAACTGATATTTCGGAAGGATTTGGCCAGAATGTTACAGTACGTAAGAGTGAGGTAGAGACTATTGAATATAACCGTGACAAAGGGTTATCAGTGACAGTTTATATAGGGCAGAAACGAGGACATGCTAGCACCTCTGACTTCTCTAAACAGGCTGTGAATGATGCTGTAGCTGCTGCACTCTCTATAGCTAAGCATACAGCTGAGGACGATTGTGCTGGATTAGCAGATACTAATTTATTAGCACAGAAATTCCCGGATCTTGATCTATATCATCCGTGGAATTTATCAATAGATGAGGCAATACAGCTTGGCCAGACCTGTGAGGATAATGCCTTCGGAGTTGATAAGCGTATCAGTAATTCTGAGGGGGCTTGTATTTCGCTAAGTGAGTCACAATTTATTTATGCAAATAGTTCTGGGTTCATAGGTGGGTACCCAACTTCCCGTCATAGTATTAGTTGTGCAGTAATTGCCGGTCAGAATGACGCTATGCAGCGTGACTATTGGTATAGTGTAGCAAGAGATGCAAATGATTTAGAATCAGCTGAGTATATTGGTAAAAGAGCAGGAATGAGGAGTGCGGCACGTTTGGGAGCAAAGAAATTAGCTACTTGTGAGGTCCCCGTTTTATTTGAAGCTCCTGTCGCATCAGGATTAGTAGGTCATTTTATTAGTGCTCTAAGTGGTGCTAGTCTTTATCGTAAGTCATCTTTCTTATTGGATAGTATTGGTAAAAAAGTATTCTCTCCAGATATACAGATTCATGAGTTACCCCATATAAAAAAAGGACTAGCTAGTAGTATATTTGATAACGAAGGAGTTTCAACACAAGAGCGTAAAATTATCGACGATGGAATAGTACAAGGTTATTTCCTTGGTAGTTACTCAGCACGTAAGCTTGGGCTGTGTACCTCTGGAAATGCTGGCGGGAACCATAACATAACTATAAGTAACAGCAATCCCTTAGAATTTTCTGACATACTAAAAAAAATGGGCAAGGGATTATTGGTGACTGAGCTTCTTGGCCAAGGAATTAATCCGGTTACAGGTGACTATTCTCGTGGTGCAGCAGGTTATTGGGTAGAAGGTGGTGAAATTTGCTATCCGGTCGAAGAGATTACTATAGCGGGCAACTTAAAAGATATGCTAGGAGGCATCTCGGAAATTGGGAGCGACGTAGCGGTGCATGGTTCTAAACAGAGTGGTTCATTACTAGTCAAAAAAATGACTGTTGCAGGGGGTTAAGCAGTGTACTGAACAGTATTAGGCTTATTTAAGTACTATGAGAATTAAAAGTACTTTATAGATATTTTTTATCTGTTCAAATTAAAATTTTGTTAGTGGTATCTCTAAATGAATTTACATCTTTTTATTCCAAATTTGTTTTGGCCAGACTCTACGTTTCATGAGATCTACCAGGGCTTATCATTACCTGCTATCGAGATTCTTTTTACAAAAAGTATACAAACTAAAGATGAATCGCAAGGAGTAGAAGATTGGCTATGCAAAGCCTTTGGTGTAGAAAAGCAACAGGATATACCGGTAGCACCGCTGACATTACTAGCAGATAAAGCAGGAGATATAGAAATAGGTGATGGTTATTGGTTACGAGCCGACCCAGTACATTTGCGGGTTGAACATGAGCAGGTGCTATTGGCTGATAGTCGTACTTTCAGCATTTCATTAGAAGAGGCCTGTCAATTTGTTGAGGTCATTAACAAGCATTTTGCTGAGGATGACCTTTCTCCTTCGTGTGAAATGGATAGCAGGCGAAAATTAATATCATTATTGCCGTTATCTGCTGACCGTTGGTATCTATATATGCAGACCCCCCCCATTATTCAGACTCATTTGCTAAGTGAAACTGCCGCAAAGAATATCAATGAACATTTTCCATATGGCACTGAAGAGATGTTCTGGAAAGGAATCCTTAACGAAATTCAAATGTTATTGTATGAGCATCCTCTAAATCAGGTTCGTGAGCAACGTGGGGATTTGGCAATAAATGGCATCTGGTTTTGGGGAGGTGGGGTTATACCTAAACTTGTAACTTCGCCTTATGAGCATGTGTGGAGTAATGATATTTTTCCTCGTTCTTTGGCGAGGGCTTGTGGTGCAGATCATACGGAACTTCCAGTAAGCTTTGGTTCATTACAGCAGCAGAATGAATCTGGCAGACACCTTGTTTTTTTGGATTCTTTGCATGGAAAATCTGAATATGGAGATGCCTATGGTTGGCGTGAGAGCCTTAAGGAATTGGAGAAAGAATGGTTCGAGCCTGCACTTAATATGCTAAAAAATAATGTTATTAATCAGGTAACCATAACCACCATAAATAAAGGCGAAGCTATAAATTTATCTATAAAAAAGAGTAATCTTTATAAATTTTGGCGAATGGGAAAATCGTTTTCGACATATGTCAACTGATCGTTCTCAGTTTAATATATTCTGGATATTTTCAATATCTTCTATAATAGGGATATAGGATTCTCTCTCAAAGAGGGATATTGTATAAATATTCCAATACTTCTGTTTTTGGGTGATATTTTTAAAGAATAGAAATTAAGCTCGTTTTCCGAATGACAAATATTGTTACCCGAAGTTATACTTCTGACGCCTTAAAACTATTAGTTGGGAATGGAATTCATCCTGCTTTAGCTCGTGTTTATGCTGCCAGAGGCATTGATGAGCCTAAGCAGATTACAGAAGATCTGTCTCAGCTGATTCCATTTTGGCACCTTAAGAATATCTTGATAATGGCCGCAATCCTTGCGGATGCAATAACTGGGAAAAAACGTTTACTGATAGTGGCGGATTACGATTCAGATGGGGCAACTGCATGCGCAGTAGGAATACGTGCATTGAGAGAATTTGGTGCAGTTGTGAATTATCTGGTGCCAAATCGTTTTGAGCATGGTTATGGTTTGACCCCAGAGATCGTGCAATTAGCTGCTAATCCAACTGATGGAAGTAGGCCCGATATACTCATTACAGTGGATAATGGAATCGCGAGTATAGAAGGCGTAGAAGAAGCTAATCGCCTTGGTATACAAGTTCTTATTACAGACCATCATTTGGCTGGAGATAGTTTGCCAGATGCAACTTCTATAGTGAATCCAAATCAACCAGACTGTAATTTTCCAAGTAAGAATATAGCGGGCGTTGGTGTGATGTTTTATTTGATGCTTGCTTTACGTGCTGAATTTCGTTCGCGTGGAACGTTTTCCTCAGAGAAGGAACCTAACCTTGCCAGGTTACTTGACCTGGTAGCGTTAGGCACTGTTGCTGATGTTGTAAAGCTAGATATGAATAACCGTATTTTAGTGCAACAGGGACTGTATCGTATTCGAAGTGGACGCGGTTGTGTGGGTATAAATACTTTACTTCGTGTAGTACGAAAAGATTTTAGGCAGGTATCAACTGATGATCTAGGATTCATGTTGGGGCCAAGGTTAAATGCAGCAGGGAGACTTAATGATATGTCACTGGGTATTGAGTGCCTTATTACTGATGACGAGTCACATGCCATGAAACTTTCTCAGCAGCTTGATGCACTTAATCATCAGCGCCGAGAAATAGAAACTGAGATGAAGAGCAGTGCGGAAACTCTGTTAGAGAAGATCCTTATTTCCCCAAATTTAAGTCAGAAAGATCAGATTCCAAATAGTATAGTTCTATTTGACTCTTGTTGGCACCAAGGGGTAATCGGAATTCTCGCATCTCGTATTAAAGATAAATTACACAGGCCTGTAATTATATTTGCTCCTGGAGACGTTGATGAAATAAAAGGTTCAGGAAGGTCTATTCCCGGATTTCATCTTCGAGATGCCTTAGATATAGTCTCAAAACGTAATCCCGGATTATTATTAAAATTCGGTGGTCATGCAGCAGCAGCAGGGTTGACTATACATCGAAATAATCTTGATAAATTCCAGAATGCTTTCGAGAAAACAGCAAAAACTTTACTCTCCTCCGGAGATCTCTTACGTATTATTGAAACAGATGGTGATTTACATGAATCAGAGATGAATCTAGATTTAGCTCATAATTTCGCAGAGAAAGTCTGGGGACAAGGTTTTCCATACCCTACATTTAATGCTCGCTTCAGAGTGGAAGATCAGTATGTGGTAGGGGGTAAGCACCTTAAATTGAAATTGAGAAAATTTTATTTAGATGATGATGAACAAAAATTAGGTCAGCTTTATGAATCGATGTTGTTCTTTCATGAGAACCTTCTTCCTGAAACGATTAATGCTGTTTATCGCCTTAATATAAATAAATACGGTGGTAATGACAGTTTGCAACTTATATTAGAGCATTGGGCCCCAGTATAATTATCTAAAATCCATATAGATTAAGAGTATTTTCTTATATCTTGTTCAAAAATTCAGACATAAACTGGTAATTAACCAGGTTAGGAAATTTACATATAATGATTAAATTTAACGAAGATATTAGTTTTTTCGTTTTAACAATAATTTTAGTACGGGTTTAGATGAAATTTAAATTTAAGCCTCCCAAATTAGGTTCAATTTCTAATTATTCTAATTTTGATGGGTCTGGCGATGCCTACATACTTGCAAAAATAGCGCAACAGGAAAGGCCAATTGTCATCATTGCTTCTAGCGCGTTAGAAGCTCAAAGATTGCTAGAAGAAATTCCTTTTTTCTCACCTGGCTTGAAGGTGCATCTGTTGCCAGATTGGGAAACACTTCCTTACGATAATCTTTCTCCCCATCACGATCTAATCTCAGAACGACTTGCTACTCTTTATCAAGTTATGAACAGTTCTTGCGATGTATTGATTGTTCCTGTAACCACAGCGCTCTATCGTATGTCACCACGTGAGTATCTTGCCGCGTATACATTTTTTATTAAGCGTGGAGAAGTATTCGAGTTGGAATTATTTCTTAGTCAGATGACATTGGCAGGTTATGCCCATGTATCTCAGGTAATTTCGCCAGGAGAATACAGTGTGCGTGGTGGGCTAATTGACCTATTTCCGATGGGCAGCTCTTTGCCTTATCGTGTAGATAGAATGGATAAAGAAATAGAGACTATCAAGACGTTTGATGTGGATACACAAAGAAGTATTTATCCGGTAGATGAGGTTCGGTTATTACCGGCACGTGAGTTTCCATTTAATGAGGATGGCCGTGCATGTTTCCGGGGAAATTTTCGTGAGAGATTTGAGGGAGATCCAACAAAGTGCCGTATTTATAAAGATGTTGGTAAAGGAATCCTTCCCGCAGGGATTGAATATTATCTCCCATTATTTTTTGAGCAGACGGCAACGTTATTTGATTACCTCCCAGAGTCTATATTGCTATGTCTGCATCACGACATTCATTCAGAGATAGAAAGTTTCTGGTGTGATACTTTATCTCGTTATAAATTATTGCGGGGGGATTCTAGTCATCCTCTTATTCATCCAGAGGATTTGTTTCTCACTTCTGAAGATTTTTTCAGGAACCTTGCGCCATATTCAAGAATTAAGATTCAACCGAAACTGAAAGAATCTAAGTCAGGAATTAAGGGTCTTACTAGCTTTCTGCCACCCGTACAGATTGACCGACGTGCCACTAACCCTGTAGAAAGACTGGCAATATTTGTAGATGAATTTACGTCAGCTGGTAAGCGCGTATTACTGCTAGTAGAAAGCCTAGGAAGACGTGAGCTGATTATTGATCATTTGAAGCAGTATGATTTATTTCCTACAATTTGTAATGACTATATTCAATTTCTAGAAAGTATAGAACCCTTTATGCTCTGTGTGTCTTCATTGCATAAAGGATTCATTCTTAACGAAGAAGATTTTGCTCTTATTACTGAAAGTGAGCTTTATGCTATACATCTTTATAAAAGGCGTGAGCGCGACTCGAAAAATGCAGCATCAGTAACGGATACAATATTCCGTGATTTGTCCGAAGTGAAAATTGGAGATCCTGTAGTTCATGAGCAACATGGAATAGGCCATTATTCAGGTTTAGTGAATATGGACCTGGGAGATGGTAACGTAAAACAACTGAGCGAGTTTCTCTTACTTGAGTACGCTAGGGGAGATAAACTTTATGTTCCAGTCTCACAGCTACACCTTATCAGCCGATATAGTGGAGCAGCACCAGAATCTGCTCCTTTACATAAACTTGGTAGCGGTCAATGGGAAAAGGCTAAGTGTAAAGCAATTAAGCAGATTCGTGATACTGCTGCTGAACTACTAAATTTATATGCGCAACGTGCAAATCGAGTAGGTTATAAATTTGGAATTATTCAGCATGATTACGAGGCTTTTTCTGAGGGTTTTGGTTTTGAAGAAACACCTGATCAGGCTTCTGCCATTAACGCTGTTATTCAGGACCTGAATTCAGATAAACCAATGGACCGATTGGTTTGTGGTGATGTCGGTTTTGGTAAAACAGAAGTGGCATTAAGAGCCGCTTTTGTCGCCGCTTCAAATGGAAAGCAGGTGGCTATACTAGTACCTACGACTTTGCTTGCAGAACAGCACTTCCAGAATTTTTCTGATCGGTTTGGTTTAATTGCGGATCAATGGCCAGTGGTCATTGCAGAGATGTCACGTTTTCGTTCAGCTAAAGAGCAGACCAAGGTAGTAGAGGAATTAGCTGAGGGCAGAATAGATATCGTTATTGGAACTCATAAATTAATTCAAAAAAATGTCAAGTTCAAAAATCTAGGGCTGGTTATTATAGATGAGGAACATCGGTTTGGTGTGCGACAGAAGGATCAGCTTAAACAGCTTAAATCTGAGGTAGATATATTAACGCTAACTGCCACACCTATTCCTCGTACACTTTCTATGTCATTAGAAGGGCTTCGTGATTTTTCTGTAATTAATACAGCACCGCAGCGGCGGCTTGCCATCAAAACTTTTGTTAATCGTTACTCTAAAGGTATTATCCGGGAAGCATGTTTACGGGAAATAAAACGGGGCGGGCAGATTTATTATTTACATAATTCTGTTGATACAATTCAGTCTACATACAATAGTCTAAAGCGGTTATTACCTGAAGTAAGTATTGAAATTGCTCATGGGCAAATGCGCGAACGCGATCTTGAGCATGTGATGAGGAATTTTTATAGGCAGCAATTTAATATGCTCCTATGTACTACAATTATTGAGACTGGGATTGATATTCCAAGTGCCAATACAATTATCATCGATCGCGCAGATAAATTTGGTCTTGCACAGTTGCACCAACTCCGTGGGCGTGTTGGTCGTTCGCATCATCAGGCCTATGCATATTTACTCGTACCAGAAGATGAGTCTTTAAATACAAAAGCTAAAAAGCGTATTGATGCGATCCAGACAATGGAAGGGTTAGGTGTGGGGTATTATTTGGCTATGCATGATCTAGAGATCCGTGGTGCAGGTGAGGTTCTTGGGGAGTCTCAGAGTGGAGAGATGTCTGAAATTGGATTTAATCTATACAGCACCCTCTTAGATACTGCTATAAAATCTTTAAAAGAAGGAAATGAGCCAGATATGCAGAATCCATTAGGCGTTACTACAGAGATAAATTTGCACGCGCCTTCATTGCTTCCAGATCATTACTGTCATGACATACATGAGCGCCTAGTTTTATATAAAAGAATGGCAAACTGTGAGAGTAGTAACCAGCTCGATGATATGTATAAGGAGCTTGTTGATCGTTTCGGGGTTTTTCCTGACCCGGTCAGAACATTACTGGAATGTCATCGATTGCGTATTGCAGCAAGGCCTTTAGGAGTATCACGCATAGATGCTACTGCTGAAAGTATATTGGTGCAATTTATTGCCAATCCTAAGGTTGATGCAGGAAAAATTATTAGTCTTGTTCAAGCTAACTCTGAATACAGCTTTGCTGGTCCAGACTGCCTGAGAGTTAAAGTAAAAATTGATGGCATTCCCGAACGCGTAGTAAAAATAAATAGTGTGATTAAAGAATTGAGCTGATCAAAAACCAATTAAAATTTATTCTTTTATAGTTATTTAGTGAAATCAAAAATAGCATATTAATGCTGAGAGGATATACGGTATGGATTTAATTATCCAGGGAATTGAGATTGAGACAAGCGATCTAAGGCAGCTCGCAAAGCTCTCTGGTGCCAGTAAAATTGAACGCATAAATGGGAATGCATTTCGTCTTATTGATGCTAGTCAACGGGATCGAATATCATCTCTTTGCCTAGAAACAGAGCTTGATTTTGCATTTGTAGGTGAACGTGAAAGTCTTAATCAGTTTCGTTTGGTAGCCATGGATATGGACTCCACTCTTGTCGGTATTGAGACGATAGATGAGATTGCTGATATTCATGGCATCAGGAAACAAGTAGCTGAGATTACAGAAAAAGCAATGTATGGTGAAATTGATTTTTCTGAAGGTCTTATTCAGCGTGTAGCACTACTTAAAGGGTTGGATCATAGTGTTCTTCAGAGAGTTTACGATGAAAGGCTAATATTTAATCCAGGTGCAGAAAAGATGTTAAAGCAGTTGAAAGCTGCCGGAATTAAAACAATGCTTATTTCAGGAGGATTTACTTTCTTCACTGAAAAATTAAAAGATAGATTAGGATTAGACTACACTTTTGCTAATACACTTGAGACTGTAAACGGCAGGCTAACCGGTAGGCTGTTAGGTGAGGTCTTTGGAGCGAAGGGAAAAGGTTGGGCACTTAATAAAATTTGTAATGAACTCGGTTTTAGGAAAGAAAATTTAATAGCTATAGGTGATGGCGCTAATGATTTATCGATGTTTGCAGAAGCAGGAGTGAGCATAGCTTATCATGCGAAGCCTATTGTCCAAGAGAATGCAACATACGCAATTAATCATGTTGGATTAGATGGGGTTATTAATATTTTCCAATAAATGAAGAAAGAGCTATTGAATAGGACTGCTTTTAGAAAATCGATCTAGATAAAGATAAATTACTGGTGTAATAAAGAGTGTAATTAACTGTGAGAAAATTAGCCCTCCAACTACAGCAAGTCCCAGTGGTTGCCTGAGTTCAGCGCCTGCACCTAAGCCTATTGCAATAGGAATTGCTCCCATTAGGGCCACTAATGTGGTCATCATAATTGGTCTAAATCGCAATAAACAAGCTGTCCGTATTGCTTCGTATGGCTGCATGTTACTGTTACGTTGTGCATCAAGAGCAAAATCAATCATCATAATTGCATTTTTCTTGACTATACCTATAAGCATCAGTATGCCAATCATGGCAATTATTGAAAGTTCCATATTAAATATCCACAGCATTGCTAATGCACCCACAGCTGCAGAAGGCAGACCAGAAAGAATTGTTATTGGGTGAATATAACTTTCATATAATACGCCGAGTAGTACATATATAACTAAAAGTGCGGCAACAATTAAAAATATTTGGCTTGTCTGCGAAGACTGGAATGCAGCAGCATCTCCAGCGTAGCTTGTTAGTATGCCTGCCGGTATATTAAGCTCATTTTTAAATAGCTCTATTTGATTGGTGGCTTCACCAAGTGAGGCGCCAGCTACTAGGTTAAATGAAATCGTTTGTGCCTCTAATTGTCCGGCATGATTGATTGAAATTGGCCCTGCTTCACGCTCTACGGACGCAACGGTTGATAACGGAACTAATGAGTCATTTTTGCTACGAACATATATCTTGCCAAGATTGCTTTCATCTATACGATGTTCATCTGCGACCTGCATGATAACTTGATAACTATTACTTGATGTGTAAATTGTTGATACCTGACGCTCACCGAAAGCGCTATATAATGCTGAGCGGATATCAGCAATTTCCACACCTAATAGATTGGCTTTGTCACGATTAATATTCATACGGGCTTGCAAACCCTTTAACTGAGCATCACTAGTTACATCACGAAATATATCTTTCTCCTTCACCATAAGTGACATGATTCCGGTAGCGGCCTCATTTAAATTCTCGGTATGTACGCTACGCATAACGTATTGATATCGACTCTTACTGCGACGCCCCCCTAATCGAAGATTCTGCAGGGGATTTAGATAGACCTTAATGCCCGGTATAACCTGAACTTTATTACGTAAATCCTCCAGTATTCCTTTCATAGGCTGACGTTCAGCAAGCGGTTTAAGTTGGATATACAGTGTTGCGTTGTTGGTATCGTCAGCGTATGAAACTATAGTTTTAACAGCGGGATGAGATAGCATCATCTGATTTGTTTGTTGTAATAGTTTAGACATAGCAGGAAAAGATATGTCTTCAACTGTCTCTACAGATACTCTGATTCTTCCAATATCTTCTTCAGGAAAGAAGCCTTTTGGGAGCACGACAAATAATGCCCCTGTTGCAAAAAATGTAGCGATTGCCACACCCAGAGTGATCCTTTTATGAAACAAAGCCCAATCAAGGGTGTGTTCATACAGGGATAATGTTTTATTAAAGCCTCTTGTAAACCATCCCGTTAATTGCATGCTTTTATACTCTGAATCTTGTTGATTAAGGTAGCGGCTAGCCATCATCGGGATTATTGTTAGTGACACTACAGCTGACATTAATACCGCAATTCCTACTACTGCAGCAAATTCATGGAAGAGTAATCCAATTACACCTGGCATAAAGAAAATGGGAATAAATACAGCTACTAGCGAAAGTGAAATTGAAATAATGGTGAAACTTACTTCTTTAGATCCTTGTATTGCTGCTTGTAATGGAGATTCTCCCTTTTCAATATGACGGACGATGTTTTCTAACACAACAATGGAATCATCTACCACTAGACCAACCGCAAGGGTTATAGCAAGTAATGAAATATTATCCAGACTGTAATCAAAAATATACATTAAGGCAGTTGCGCTTAATAATGAAATTGGTAACGAAAGAACCGGAATAATGGTGGCTGTAGCTTTTCGTAGAAACAAGAAAATTATCAGTACAACTAAAGCAATAGTAATTAATAGCGTCAATTGGGCATCATGAATAGCATCCCTAATTGAAGTTGAGTAGTCGCCAGTAATTTTTAGGTCAACTGATTGTGGCATTTGTGCAATAAGACCTGGCAGCGACGCCCTAATGGCATTAACAGTTTCAACAGTATTGCCCCCTGGTAACCGCTTAACAGCGAGTGTGATAGAGCGATCATTGTTGGTCCAGCTAGCTGTCCTAACAGACTCTATGCTATCCATAACATTTGCTACATCGGAGAGCCTAACTGGGCCGCCAACAGGAGATATGGCCACAACTATATTTGAGAAATCATCCGCATTACTAAGCTGCCGGTTTGCCTGAATAGTGAGTGATTGGCGTGGACCATCTAGTGTACCGATTGGTGAATTAGGGTTTGCATTATTTAGTGCCGTAGCAATATCATCCATACTCAAATTACGTGCAGCTAGTGCATTGGGATTGACCTGCACGCGCACAGCATATTTTTTTTGTCCATAGATACCAATTTGTGCAACACCAGGAAGATTGGAAATGGCTGGAGAAACAAAATTCTCAGCAAAGTCATTTAGCTTCGAAAGTGACATTGAAGGTGATGATAAAGCAAGATAAAGAATAGATGACTCGGCTGGATTGATCTTGCGATAGGAAGGTGGAGAGGTCATTTCAATCGGCAGTGTTTTTTGCGCCCGTAATAGAGCTGCCTGCACATCAATAGAAGCATTATCAATGTCTCGATCTTGCTCAAACTCTAGCGTAATCCTAGTATTACTTAGTGTGCTAATTGAGCTGATTACCTCAAGTCCAGAGATAATGGCAAATTCTCGTTCCAGCTTTGTAGCAACCGATGAGGCCATGATCTCAGGGCTGGCGCCTGGAAGTGATGCTCTGACAGAAATGGTAGGGGAGTCGTAACTTGGTAGTGCAGCAATAGGCAAGTTACTGTATGCAATAATCCCAGCGATAATGGCTGAGGCTGATAATAGCACCGTCATAACCGGTCGTCGAATACATAACTCTGAGAGATTCATTATTCTTCTATTATCCCAGCATCTTATTAAAGATGTAGTTATCGGTATAATTATTTATTACATTATTACTAGATTTGGTCTCATGTTTTGGTGATTGTGTTTCTATTACGGTGCTACCTGGCCTTAGATTCTGTCCACCCTCTACGACAATTTTTGTACCCGGTGTAGCTCCTTCTACTACAGCAATCCCATCCTGAACTAAACGTACTATTATTGTCTTTTGCTCTACTTTGTTATCTTTTCCAATTACGTACAGAAATTTATTCTCTGGTCCGGTTTGCACTGCTTGTACCGGGACTGTGAGCGCATCAATGATTACTTCAGGAGTCAACACTACATTAACAAACATACCTGGCCAGAGCTTTTTATTCTGGTTAGGAAATTCTGCTTTAATTAATATACTTCCGCTTTGTGTGTCTACCGCATTATCAATAAATATTAATCGTCCTTCTATTAATGGCTCTCCGGCAGCATCCAGTTCTGTGCTGACAGTTACATCTCCTTTAGCAAGCGCTTGTTGTAGTATTAGTAATTTACGTTCTGGTAATGTGAATCTTATATTAATTGGATTAATCTGCGTGATACTAACTAAGACAGCACTGCGAGGCTGTGTCACGCTTCCAGGAATTGCTATATTAGGCTGTACTAAGCTGCCGGGATGGACTGGAATCGATCCGGTTCGTCCTGAAATAGGAGCAGTAATTGTTGTAAAGCCATGCGCTACACGACTCTCCTGAACAAAGGCCTTATCAAAATCAAGCTTTCCTTTTAGGCTGTCAAAATCTTTCTGGGCTGTATCAAGAGCAGCTTGAGAAATAAATTTTTGCTCAAATAGTTTCTTTTGGCGCTTAAGGTTTCGTATGGCATTTTCAAAATCTGCATTAGATCTAGCAAGTTGTGCTTCTGCTTTATTTAGATTTGCGCTTTCTGTACGCGCATCAAGTGTGAATAATTTGTCGCCCTTCTGAACAAATTGACCTTCCTTGATATGTACAGTTTTAACTATGGCACTAAGTTGAGGTCGGACTTCCACTGTTTGTTGAGAGATAACTGTACCGTTAGCGGTAAGTTTTATCGGAACATCATGTTTTTTAACTATAGCGCTTACAATTTGAATTTTTTGTGGTACCACAGGCTTTGCGGCCACTGCTATTTCTTGGTTATACCAAAATGAGGTGGTGAAAATTACTATAATAGCTACAAGGCAGAGCAATATGATCCATATGTTCCGCTTTGCATGTGTAGTTATTTTCGTCTGAGGATTATTATCCATAGGTGCTAGGTCTTTTCTTTGCTTGGGCTGCTCTATCTTATATAAGTATATTATTCTATATATTTAAAGAATATAACTGAGATTTAAGAAAGTTATTTAACTCAGTTAGACCAAAATTCGAAAGTCATAAAGACTAATCAAATCTTACTGGTGTGAACTATTCAAGCACCAAAGATAGAATCCTGTGCTATAGGGCATAATATATGTATTCTAGCATTCATTATGGGAATATATTCCCTACTACTTATAGTAGGGAATATATTTAAAGTTTAAATTTGGTGTCATATTTTTCGATAGAGTTTGTGGTAATGCACATAGATTAAAAAGAAAAAGCAGCTTCAACTAGGAATGTACGTTGCGGATAGGGATGGTGTACATAAGCCTGCATGTTATTAACGTTAGTAATGCCAGCTGATATCCTGCTTTTTATCCCATTCTTAAATTTGTAGCGATAATTTGTTTTAAGATCTAAGAAGAAGAAGTCACTCTGGGCACCAAATACATGCTGTTTCCCTTTATCCCCATTATCAAGATCATTAAAGGAATCTGATGTGAAACGCCCCCCAACATTAAAATCCCAGGCCCGGGTAATGTGATAGGTTGTGAAAAAATTCAGCCTGTAGTGGGGAAGGCGAATAATTTTTTTATTTTTAAGGCTGTAGTTGCCAAATGTGCTATCCGTAACCATGGGTCCATCTTCTATTTTTGCATCCATCCAAGTGAAGTTAAGCATAAAATCAATTGGTGTTCTTGCTATCCTCTTCTGATTATAAATAAACTCTACCCCTGTAGTGCTGGTTGTCCCTATATTCTGAGTTGCAGTTGTCGAGAACCCCTCATCAAGTGTTCTTACTCTATTAATGGCATTCTTAATGTCATCACGGAATATATTAACTCGTAAGTATCCTTTAGGGATCCCATATTCAATCATAAAATTATGATGCATCCCATTTTCAGCTTTAAGGTTCGCATTAGCCATTTGGACGTGAGTTCCTGACGATAATGTCTGGAATAACTCAGAAATTGTAGGAAATCGATGAGTTCGGGCCCATGAATAACGAAATTTCCATTTATTAGGTTGATAACCTATAGAGAATTTTGGAGTCGTGGGACTCATCTTGCGGCTTGCTAGCATTTGATTTTCCACTACCCCATTACTCGCTTGCCAGAATTCTTGACGTATGCCTGCTGTTATATCCCATCCGGGCGCAAAACGGTAAGCGCCCTGAGCAAAGAATGCATGGGTCCTAGTTTGTCCTTTATTGTATTTGTTAGTTTTTTCTGTCCCTCTGATCATATTTGCATAATCAGTTAAGTTGTATTGCCTATATTTCATCTTATATTCGTCAAAGTGATATCCGCCAGTAAAGCCTAATTCTTTAAAACCAAAGAGTTTTTGATTACTTAGCTTAATGTCATGGTTAAACCAGCTAAATCTTCTGTAATCATCAACCGTACCTGTATTATTAGTAGGGGAATTGGTGTCATATGGATTATATTTAGACTTGGCTCTTCTATCTTTTAGCACATTGAAGTGACTAGTTGTTGTGTCAATAAACCAATTATGACCTATCAACTTATGAGTTATATCGTCAGTTAGGGCCCCCTGAAGGTTTAATCCCAGTTGCAGTGTCTGGCGTTTGTCTTCATTGATCCCGAACTTACTGAACCCCCACTTATTATCAACACTAAAAGTTCTTCCCCCTGTTGAATAAGTTCCCGCTCCAAAAACCTTTTGTCCACTCGAATTTCGCAGGTAATTCTTTGGGTTTCTTGCACTTCGTACACGGTTCTCATAGGCGGCGGTAAAGATTGCCTTTAGGCTGTGATTGATATCATAGCCCAGCTTAAATTTCATTAAATCAGTTGTAACTTTTTCAGGCCCTGAATCACCGAAAATAACACTTTCTTGTCCCCGCGAACTAGTTTCATGAATCCCGCCCGTAAGATCGCTTCCTGCTATAGTGCCTGCTGACGTACTAGTGTCGATATGATATGACTGGGGCTGGCCTTCTGCCTCCAAACGATTATAGGCTGCAAATACTGAAATTTTGTCAAAGAATCGGTCACCAGCGGAAACATATTGGCGGTTTCCTATAAGCGTTGCTTTGCTGCCATATTTTTTGTAGGGCTGAACGAATAAGCTACTTTCAACATACATCTCCCGCTTACGGGGCATACGAGTTTTAAGATTCACCACGCCCCCGACAGAATTACTACTGTATTCTGCTGAGAAAGGACCATATATTATATCCACTTTATCAATCTCATTTGGCCCGACTAGCGACCAGCGCGGGGCTCCATTCCATGTTCCCTGTAGATGGTTATGTATTGGAAGTCCATCCGCATAAACCATGTTACGGGCTGTAGCAAACATGTCAGCACCCCGTATACCTAGTACCCCGTTTGGGTCCCCGACGTACCGCTGACGGATTTGTAAGCTAGGCTGAAACTTAAGCACTTCTTCAGTCGTTTGGGTATTTTGGAGTTCGATCTCCTTACGCGTTAAGCGAGTAGAGGGTGACGCGTAATGTGAGTCCGCCTCAAATTCCTCAGTGACAACCATTTCCTTAAATACGGTTGCAACCTTCTTATCTGCTTCTGATTTTTTATCATTTTTAGTGAGTCTTTTAGATGAAATTCCTTTATTCTTTACTTTTATAGTCAGACTAGTCTCTCCTGCAGCAGCAACCATTAAGGGAGCTGGGGCTGCTTTCTTTATTATATTGGCTGATAAATGAGAAGATTTATCATGGTTTATTTTCCCCCCAGTAGTTTTTTTATCTAGTTGGAACAATCGAGCAAGAAAATTATGTTCTGAACTAGATTTTATAGGTTGCTCTATGTTTTCTATTGCCCAGGAATGGGATGCTAAAGATAAAAATAAAGAAATAACTAACAATTTCATTCTCGTACATAGTCCTTATATTATATATTGATGTAACTTCAAAACCTTGCGTATGTCGGTGTAAATTGGCTGGGTAGAAGGCGTTTATCTGCTGGATATTCCTTTAAAGAAAAAAGCATAGAAATTATGAGAGCTTAATTAATCAACTTATTCTTTAAATTCGAATACCAACGTAATACTGTTGCTTGAAAGTTGGGGTCATTATTCACTGCTAGAATACGCAAACCTTCGGTTTCGGTATTCCATACAACCTGCATCTGTTGCTCATTATTGAAAAGGGGAACGGGGTAATCTGCAGAACCATTTGAATCAGCAAGTTGTTGCTGATTACTCCATGTAATGCCGCCATCATTAGAGAACATGCTGTTTGCTGTAATTTTATGCCCGTCAAATTCCCGCCATGTGACAAGAATTTTTTTACCTGATGCCGCTATTGATGGATGGCTGGCTTGGGCCGTAGAATCTCCAATGGGTATCGGGGAAGATTCCTGTTCACCCTGGATATTTTTGTAAAACAGTCCTTGGCGATTCTTGCCGAGTGTAAACCAGACTAAATGTAATCGCTCTTTTGCACCAAGTGCAATATCTCCCCCATGGTGGGGGCATCCATCCACCTGCCATTCATCATCTGTAACTCGGCGTACTCCACCCTTGTCCAGGTTAGAAATAGCAAAGTCTCGTGTATTTTCACCAAATATGTTACGCCAGAAAACTACCGGTCCATCTGTTGTCCAGACCGTAGGCATTCTGCAGCACTCGCAAACATGTTCGTGAAACTTTTGATTAATATCAAAGCTTGCACCATTATCATTTGATTGGGCGGTATAGATTGAAATCCCGGTGAATTTTTCATTTTTATTTCTTGCGGCATCGCGATCCCGAGCATCTAGCCAGGAAATTATTACTCTTCCCTTCCCATTAGTTGTCAATGAGTCAAAACGGTGGCCTGTGATTAGACCATCATCATTTAGGGTAATAGGTAAGGAAAACGTTTTTCCGGAGTCTGTGGAACGAGAGAATCTAATATCTCCGGAATACTTTTTAGATTGCTTTTTAGACCAAGTAAGAAGTACTGTGCCATCCTGTGCAACAGCGAGTTTAGGACGATTTTCACCATCACTCTAAATCAAAAAAAAACAAACGAACATTTGCAGTTGGTGTTACGTATGATGCGAATGGAATTTTATGGCTAGCAAAAATAAAGAATAAGAAACTTTTGGTTTCTAATTCTCATGATAATGGGGAGACTTTTTCCACTCCTGTAGTAGTCACGCCTGAAGCTGAAAATATTTATGCTGATGGTGAAAATC
>JAAZZR010000090.1 GCA_014237605.1 Nitrosomonadaceae bacterium
ACAAACTTCCTTCATGATTTCCCCAGGTTCCAGAAATTTTATAAAATAAAGGTTTTGTTGTATGAGAATTATTGTAAACAGTCTCATTACTAAAATCAGAATTTATAAAAGAAACTATTAAACTAATAAAACTCAATAAAACTGTAAACAACTGAAGAGATATAATAATAAAAATATTTGGATTAATTGAATTATTTATAATTTTTAAATCCTTATAAACTATTGGAATTAAAACAAATGACAAAATCAAACCTAAAATTAAAGAGTAATATCCTAACTGACTAAAGAACAATTTATTTACCCTCCAAAGCTTCTTTTACTTCTGGTGGCATATAATTTTCATCATGTTTAGCCAAAATTTTGTCAGCAACCAAAAAACTCCTATCTTTCAAAAAACCTTCGGCAACTACTCCTTTGCCTTCTTCAAATAAATTTGGAACTGATCCAGAATAACTGACACTAATTTCATTTTTAAAATCAGTAACTATAAAAATAACTTTATCCGAATTAATAATGATCGATTGATTTTTTACCATACCACCAATCCTAATTTTCTTATTATTTATTTCAGATAAATTTTTTATTTCAGTAGGAGATAAAAAATAAACAACATTCTCTTCTAAAGATTTTAATACTAAAAATATTGAAAGTATTACAGAAACTAATAACAAAGATATGAATAAAGCTCTTAATTTAACTTTTTTACCATACATGTTTGGATAAAGTTAAATTTTTGAACTTATTCTACTTAATAATATTTCTCTATTTGTCGATTGTGCTTTTGCTACTTTTACTTCTGCATCATTTAATAAACCAAATT
>JAAZZR010000091.1 GCA_014237605.1 Nitrosomonadaceae bacterium
ATTTATATTATAGGGAAGTCTCAATTTATTTAATTGCGCTATTGTTTCTTGATCCCCAATTAAAAGGCCCAGCCTAAGTCCAGCAAAACCGATTTTTGAAATTGTCCTTAAAACTAGTAAGTTAGAAAAATTTGAAATTTCAGATAAAAAACTTTTATCTGAATAGGCGTAGTAAGCCTCATCCAGAACAACCATGCAGCTAGTTGACTTAACAATTTCAATAATAGCATCATAATCAAATGAATTACCTGTCGGGTTATTAGGGTAAGCAATAAAAATTATCTTTGGCTTTTCTCTTTCGATCGCCAAAATAGCTTCACTTAAGTTAATATCAAAATTAGAATCTAATTTAACCCCATGGTAGTCTAAATTAACGTACTTTGATACCAGTTCATACATCACAAAACTTGGCTCAAAGCTCATTATTAAATCATCTTTACTGCAAGCAAGTGCTAAAAGCTGAATTAGCTCATCAGAGCCATTTCCCAAGAGAACTCCAAACTCATCTGGAATATCCATTAAGGCTCTAAGAGTATCTTTAAGCTCATTCGAATCAGCTTCAGGATATCTATTAACCTCAGACTGCTCAATACGTTTTAAGAATTCGACTTTTAAATCTTCGGGAACACCAAAAGGACTCTCCATTGCATCTAACTTGATCATATCCTTTGAGACAGGCACATGATAAGCATCGATATTTTTTATATCAGATCTTAGCCATTGTTCAATAAAGGTCATATTGGTTTAGATGAAGTTCTGTTTGGATGATATTGCATTTTACCAAGCTTTTTTGCGCTTAATAGACATTG
>JAAZZR010000092.1 GCA_014237605.1 Nitrosomonadaceae bacterium
CTAGAAAAATAAAAGGATAAATTCTCAATATCTTCCGTGCTTAAAGCTGCAGCCATACCACTCATAATTGCGTTTTTACGCGCACCTGTCTTATATTCAATTAGACTTTTCTCAAGATAAGTTCTGTATTGCCCTGCAATTTTCGGAAAAGCAGGATTGGGACTATTTCCATCAAGGCCATGGCAGGCAGCACAAACCTCTGCAGCTTTCTTCTTACCCGCCTCAATGTCGCCACCAGCGAGCGCTTGCCCTGAAATCAGTAAAAACATACCGCTAAATACGGTAATAACAAAACTTTTCATAATAACTTCCTTGTTTTTATATCAAAAATTATTTGCCAGCATAATAGGCGGCTAAGTCTTCCATGTCCTGCTTAGAAAGATTCTGAGCAATTCCTCTCATGCTAGGATGGCTGCGGGCACCTGTTTTATATGCCTGAAGTGCTTGTACTAGATATGCTGCATGCTGACCACCAATTTTTGGAACGTTATACACTTTTGGAAAAGCTGTACGATAACCATCTATCCCGTGGCAACCAATACACATCTGCGTATTCTTTTTACCTTTAGCTGCGTCACCTTCTGCTTGCGCTGTTACGGAAATCACTAAAAGTGAACTACATAGCAGCATTTTCATTGTTGCTAACTTCTTCATTATGTACACCCCTTTTAAAACTATTTATATGCCTAACGAAATAGCCTCGTGCCCTATTATTCATCTAAAAAATCTTCTACAAACAAGACTTAAAACCACTTCACCAAGCCAAATCTAAGCCGGTATTATACTGTTTTTTCTAA
>JAAZZR010000093.1 GCA_014237605.1 Nitrosomonadaceae bacterium
TTTGACACTATATATTTAAGATGATATTATCAAACCTTTTTAGAAAAGTTTGGATGATATTTGAACTGTCAGACAATATTTCGATAGATGAAGACTTGTTCAGTGCAATTTGTTCTAAAACGATGTTTTTGACGCTCAAATGGGATTATATGCCTTTAATTGACTAATTTTTATTAGTAAAGTCTTTTTGTAGTAATATTTGGTATTAGGCCAAATTTTGAATTTGTATAATGTTCTATTCTCGGCAGAAGTAAAAACCGATTTGTGAATTTGTCAAAATATCATTGTATGAGCTCTACTGGTCGAAGACCAGCAGAGCTATTGCTATCACCCTGTGTCTGTCTG
The DNA here is from genome assembly GCA_014237605.1 of Nitrosomonadaceae bacterium. Lineage (GTDB taxonomy): Bacteria > Pseudomonadota > Gammaproteobacteria > Burkholderiales > Nitrosomonadaceae > BJGV01. Next base: position 346 of record JAAZZR010000093.1, read on the forward strand.
TCTGTCTGTCTGTCTGTCACACCATGTATCTCTACTGTTTATTCAAAATGGCCGAACATGGTTTGGCGCACATGGGTCAACAAAAAGATTAATTAATAACAAATAAGTAATAACAAATAAGTAATAACTAATAACTAATAACTAATAACTAATAACTAATAACTAAAAAGTCCCTCCAGGGCTTCCGTACTTCTCAGTCAAAGTATATATGTATAGCTGATCGCAAGAATGAACAAACAAAATATATCGATACTGGGTACGTATGAAGTCATAAAGATTCGTTTTGAAATGACAACAGATTAATTGCAATGATTAAGACATTTTTAGTAACTGTGTCTGTTACGATTAAGACAGATGGCATATACAGATTAAACCAACTTTTAAAAATAAATGTTTAATGTTTAGGTATTGGATGAAAAACGCCAGATATTGACAAGGTACATGTATACATT
>JAAZZR010000094.1 GCA_014237605.1 Nitrosomonadaceae bacterium
TTCCACAGCCGTTCGCGCCAATTAGGCCGTAACGATTACCATCTCCAAATTTGACTGAAACATTTTCAAATAATGGCTTTGCACCAAATTGCATGGTGATATTGGCAGTATTAATCAAAATTCTTCCTTATCTTTCAGAAATCTTACGTAAAAAAGCTGCCATTTTATATGTTTTTATGTCTAATTCCGAGATTCTATTAACATAATTAAATTATTAGGCCTAAATAGCGGTAATATTTCAGCAAGAAATAAGGCACTATCTTTGCAATTAGATACTGCCTTATTTTCTATATAGGAGGTAGATAGTCTAGATTCTATTATTAAGACCTTAATAGGATTAAATAAACATGACTGCTGAAATATGCATAAATCAAGACAAAATTTTTCCCATTTATTCGAATTAGGACTAATACCATGATTAACGTGGAAGGCTGTAAGTTTAAATTTTAATTTAAGAGAAAGGGGAACAAGAATACTTAGTAAAACAACTGAGTCCAGCCCGCCACTTAACCCTAAAACCAAATGATCATCTTTCTGAATCTGTTCGTGTAATATATTTTCAACACGACTAGAAACGTTATTTAGTTGAAGATCCCTTGAATTTGCCATATTCCATTAGCCGCTTAGACCGCTTCTCTAGTAATTCTTTAGAGGCAATACTTTGTAATTGCTCAAGCGAGCCCTGCAATGAATTCCTTACCAATTCCATGGTTGAAGAATAATCTCGGTGAGCACCACCGAGTGGTTCCTCAATAATCTGATCAATGAGCCCTATGGCTTTTAGTCTTGAAGCA
>JAAZZR010000095.1 GCA_014237605.1 Nitrosomonadaceae bacterium
CCAAGGCCACCTGTTGTTACCATTATGGGCCATGTTGATCATGGAAAAACATCTCTCCTTGACTATATTCGTAAGGCTAAGGTAGCTTCAGTTGAGGCAGGCGGTATCACTCAGCATATTGGCGCATATCAGGTTGAGCAAAAGGGAAGTTTGATTACTTTTATCGATACGCCGGGCCATGCGGCATTTTCAAAAATGAGACTTAGAGGCGCATCAGCAACGGATATTGTTATTCTAGTTGTTGCTGCAGATGATGGCGTTATGCCTCAGACTATTGAATCTATTAAGCACGCGAAAGATTCAAACGTTCCTATCATTGTAGCCATCAATAAAATTGATAAAGAAGGTGTGGACATTGATAAGGTAAAGCAAGTTCTGTCGACCCACGATGTGATTGCAGATGAATGGGGAGGGGACGTTTTAATGGTTGGCGTTTCGGCTCATACAGGTGAAGGCATTGACGAGCTTCTTGAAAGCATTACCCTGACCGCTGAAATGTCTGAGATCAGTGCAGTTGTTGACAAGCCGGCTAGCGGTGTTGTCTTAGAGGCTCGTTTAGATAAGGGAAGAGGAAAGGTAACGACTGTTCTTATCCAGTCGGGCACACTTAAAAAAGGTGATATCGTTATTGCAGGTCTTGAGTTCGGTAAGGTCAAACAAATTATTGATGATAATGGCAAGCCAATTAATAAAGCGGCACCATCAACTCCAGTTGAGATTCTAGGTCTCTCAGGCGTTCCAGAATCTGGCGCTGAGGTTCTAGTTGTTGAAAGTGAGAGAAAAG
>JAAZZR010000096.1 GCA_014237605.1 Nitrosomonadaceae bacterium
ATTTTATGCCAGAAACAGAGCTGAGATGCCGAGATGACGTGTATAAAAAAATTGAAGGGTTTCTTACAAATGGTTGTGATTCTTTCTACATAGAAGAGCACCGCGCTCTTTTTCTAGAGGAAATGATAGATGTTAATGGACCAGATGTTCTGCCTCAGTATGTGGCTCTTTTAGAAGAGCAAATACAGGTAAAGTTTGTATAAATATCTTGGTGGTTTAGAGATTTTTAAGGATATTATTGAGTTCTATGAGTGAAACTGTATTACCGCCTATTGATGTAGTGAATCCGGATATACACCTATGCACCAGTTACGCTCGTAAATCCGTCGACCTAAATCTATATCTTCATAATAACCCCTACCAAATATAGGGTCAAAGCCTCCAATTTCCTGAAAAATACTTCGTCGAATTAGGAACGCATACCCCCTAAGACGATAAGTACGAATGTAGCCCCCTGGCTGACGTAAATACCGGTCAAAATCTTCCTCTACATAATCATTACTAGCAGGAATAATGACCGCAAGCTGAGAATCAACTGACATCGCTTCGTATAATGGCGGGAGTATATTCCCTTTAACCTCAGTGTCGGAATTAAGTACTAGAATATAAGATGCACTGGAGCGGCTCACTGCATCATTTACAGAAGCACCAAACCCTTGGTTCTTAATTGCATGATAGGTATGAGTAATGCCATATGGCAAGCTATCAAGCATTTTACACGTCTCAATATTAGACGCGTCATTATGAATATAAATGTGCTCAATAGATTCGCTAAGAC
>JAAZZR010000097.1 GCA_014237605.1 Nitrosomonadaceae bacterium
CTTTTTAAAATCTTGTAAATTCAAATCAATGTCATCTATTTTGGCTGTCAATTTGTACGCATAGTAATAACGCAAGCATTCAGGATCAAGATTCTCCAGGTAGGTTCTTGCATTGATGAATGTGCCGCGAGATTTACTCATCTTTTGGCCATTCACAGAGAGGAATCCATGGGCAAAAACTGCATCAGGGGTTCTGAAGTCAGACCCCATTAGTGTTGCAGGCCAGAAGAGCGCATGAAAATAGACAATATCTTTGCCAATAAAATGATAAAGCTCGGTATCAGAATTCTTATTAAAGAAGTCATCAAAATTTAGGTCACTGTTGTCACATAGCTTCTTAAAACTTGCCATATAGCCTATCGGAGCATCTAACCAGACATAGAAATACTTGTCTTCAGTTTCCGGTATTTTGAAACCAAAATAAGGCTTGTCGCGAGAGATATCCCACTGCTGAAGACCCTGTTCAAACCATTCTGCAAGTTTATTACTTACCTGCTCCTGAAGATGTCCTGCCTTGGTCCAGCTCTTCAATTCCTTTTCAAACTGCGGCAAATCAAAAAAGTAATGCTCAGAATCCTTTTCAATTGGCGTTGCTCCAGATATTACTGATCTGGCATTTTTTATTTCAGTTGTTGAATAGGTGGCACCACATACCTCACAATTGTCTCCGTACTGGTCTTCAGCGCTGCACTTAGGGCATTCGCCTTTAATATAACGATCAGGCAAAAACATTTCCTTTTCAGGGTCAAAGGCTTGCGAAATTATCCTC
>JAAZZR010000098.1 GCA_014237605.1 Nitrosomonadaceae bacterium
GCCTAATTTCTTAATGGCTTTAGTTTGAGCTGCACCACCAACCCTTGATACCGAAAGACCAGCATTAATCGCAGGACGAATTCCTGAATTAAATAAATCTGTTTCTAAGAAAATTTGACCGTCCGTAATTGAGATTACATTTGTTGGAACAAATGCTGATACGTCTCCAGCTTGAGTTTCAATAATAGGAAGCGCAGTCAATGAACCTGTCTTACCTTTTACCTCACCATTAGTTGCTTTTTCAACATACTCAGCATTAACTCTTGATGCTCTTTCTAATAGACGAGAGTGGAGATAAAATACATCACCTGGATATGCTTCACGTCCTGGTGGGCGTTTTAAAAGAAGCGATACTTGACGATATGCCCAAGCTTGCTTAGTTAAATCATCATAAACGATTAGTGCATCTTCGCCACGGTCTCTGAAATATTCGCCCATTGCGCATCCAGCGTAAGGAGCAATATATTGAAGGGCTGCAGAGTCAGAAGCTGACGCAGCAACAATAATTGTATGCTCTAATGCACCATGCTCCTCAAGCTTACGAACAACAGTAGCTATAGAAGATGCTTTTTGTCCAATCGCAACATAAATACATTTAACACCAGTGCCTTTCTGATTAATAATCGCGTCAATTGCAACAGCAGTTTTTCCAGTCTGACGATCACCAATAATTAGCTCTCGCTGGCCACGTCCAATTGGCACCATGGCATCAATTGCCTTAATTCCAGTTTGAATTGGCTGATCAACTGATTGTCTTTC
>JAAZZR010000099.1 GCA_014237605.1 Nitrosomonadaceae bacterium
CATTAGATCGTGTTGGCTTGTATGTACCTGGAGGAAAAGCATCTTACCCTTCTTCTGTTTTGATGAATACTATTCCAGCAAAAGTTGCAGGTGTTGAGGAGTTAATCATGGTGGTACCAACACCGAACGGTAAAACAAATCAACTTGTCTTAGCTGCTGCATATATTTCAGGAGTTGATATGGTGATTACTGTGGGTGGTGCACAAGCCATTGCAGCACTAGCTTATGGAACTGAAAGTGTGCCAAAAGTTGATAAGATTGTTGGGCCTGGAAATATTTATGTAGCCACAGCAAAACGTGCTGTATTTGGTCAAGTCGGTATCGACATGATCGCTGGACCTTCTGAAATCCTTATTATTTGTGATGGTAATACTGACCCTGACTGGATAGCAATGGATTTATTTTCTCAAGCTGAGCACGATGAAGATGCTCAATCCATTCTACTCTGTCCTCAAAAAGCATTTATAGATAAGGTTGAGAAAAGTATTGAAAAATTATTACCTTCGATGGACAGGAAAGAAATCATTAAAACTGCTTTAAAAAATAGAGGTGCACTGATCCATACCATAGATATGGATGAAGCTATAGCTATCTCTAATAGAATTGCGCCCGAACACCTAGAACTTTCGGTTAAAAATCCTGAAGCTCTTCTAGATAGCATTAAACATGCAGGTGCAATCTTTATGGGCAAATATACCTGTGAAGCTTTAGGTGACTATTGTGCAGGTCCAAACCATGTGCTACCTACAT
>JAAZZR010000009.1 GCA_014237605.1 Nitrosomonadaceae bacterium
CTTGCTCGTAGCGCTTTATCCCGAATTAATACATGGACCTCATCACCTATAGAAACCTGAACTGATAGTCTCGCAAGTGCGATAGATGAATTTAGTGTTGGGGAAAACCCGCCACTGGTGATTTCGCCCACACTAGATTCAGAATTTTGTTGAGATGATACTTTCTGGTGGCTTCGCAATACACCACGATCCAATAGCAACAAGCCGAATAATTGATATCTAGCTTGTGTTTTTATAAGTTCTTTTTTGCCGATGAAATTGCGTTCATTTTTTAAATCGACTGTCCAGGACAAGCCTGATTCTAATGGATTGGTAGTTTCATCCATATCTTGCCCATAAAGATTCATACCAGCCTCAAGCCGTAACGTGTCACGTGCGCCTAGTCCTGCAGGCGCAACTCCTGCTGCATAGAGAGAGTCCCATAAATTCTTAGCATCACTTTCAGGCAGTGTTATTTCAAATCCATCCTCACCAGTATATCCAGTACGTGCAATAAAATATTGCTCAAACATAATTGACTGAAATAGCTTTAAATTTTCTGTGGCAATTTGTGACCCTGGAATAGCGTTCCAGACTTTAGCGCGAGCGTTTGGACCTTGTACTGCAATCATAGAAAGGTCCCTGCGTGGGGTAATTTTCAATTCTGGAGCAAGTTCATTGCGCTGGGCCTGTATCCAAGATATATCTTTTTCTGAGGTTCCTGCATTTACAACTATACGAAACCATGATTCAGATAGAAAATAAATGATGAGATCATCTATTACTCCGCCTTCGGGATTGAGCATGCAGGTATATAGCGCTTTACCCGGCTGAATAAGTTTATCAACATTATTGGCAAATAACTGGCGTAAAAAATCACGTGAATTTTCACCTTTGATATCAACAGCAAGCATATGTGACACATCAAACATGCCTGCGTCTTTTCGTATACTATGGTGTTCGTCAAGTTGGGAGCCGTAGTGTAGGGGCATGTCCCAGCCACCAAAATCTACCATTTTTGCATTCATGTCACGGTGGACTTGATTGAGCGATGTCGTTTTCATTGCAAATATTTTTTAAAAAAAAAGGTGAGGCCATAATTTTATGACTTCACCCCTCTATCATTTTTACCTGAGAGATTACGGTAGTTTATCCCGTGTACGCCTTTGTCGACAATGAGACAACATGCGCGCGCTTTCTTGGTGTAAATGGATAATCAGTGATTATACTCTAGCGATAGTGATTAAAACAAGTTATGCATATTGCGCTAGGAGTTATCCTTGATCACTTAGCTTTTAAATATATAGATCTTCTGATCTCAAGAATTGGAAAATTATAGAGCATCAGTATACTTAAAATTTTGAGAAACTTTTTCTCTTCAGGCAACACATATGTTTGTCCGAGCTCTCAATCAGATTATTTGCTATGATTAGTGGCGCTTATCAAATAAAGTTATCCCTGCAGCAACCTTATTTCAGCAGCAGCCAAATCTTCCTGTATCCCACGTAATACAAGTACATCGCCGGCTTCTAGTCTGGTTTCTTTATCAGGCAATAATTCCCGTACATTTTTTCTTCGTACAGCAGGGACCTCTACTAAGAATTCTCCTAAATTTAATTCCCCTAATTTTTTTCCGACTGCTGCCGACCCAGGTGCAATCATCACGTTAAGTAAGCGTAGTTGCATCTTCTCTTCGGAGTCTTTTACTTCGTCAGAGATCCCGTGATAAAAGCCACGAAATAAGCTGTAACGTTGCTCTCGTGTTTTACGCATGCGATTTAGCACACGGGTAAGCGGCACGCCCAAGTGCATGAAAGCATGAGATGCAAGCATGATACTGCCTTCCATGATCTCTGCCACTACTTCTGCTGCACCAGCTTCTTTTAAGAGATCAATATCTGAATCATCTAAAGTGCGTACAACAACAGGGAGCTCCGGGCGTATTGCATGAACCTGTCTTAGAACCTTAAGGGCTGAAGTAGTGTCGGTATAGCTTATTACAATCAACTTGGCACGCATCAGTCCAGCAGCAATAAGTACTTCATATCTTGCCGCATCTCCATATACTACTGATTCACCAGCTGCAGCTGCATCGTGAATACGTATTGGGTCAAGATCCAGGGCAATAAATGGCACTGATTCTTTTTCAAGTAAACGGGAAAGATTCTGCCCGCTACGCCCATAGCCACAAAGAATGACGTGTTGCTCTTCAGCCATAGTTTGTGCAGCTATGTTAGTAAGTTGTGTAGCACGATTCATCCATTCAGTGGCAGAGAAACGCTGAGCCATATTTTCGCTGTGCTCAATGAGGAAGGGTGCTATCAACATAGATAGAACTATCGCTGCCAATACGGGCTGCATAGTAGGGTTATCAATTATGTTTAGAGAGTTAGCTTCGGCTAGCAGAACAAATCCAAATTCTCCACCTTGGGCAAGGCTCAGGCCAGTACGTACTGCAACACCCGAATCTGATCTAAATAGGCGCGAAAGAGTCGTAATTAATAAAGCCTTTATTCCAATTAAGGCTATGAGTAGCAGCATTACCCATAAAAAATTATCTGATACTGCTTGTATATCCAGAAGCATACCTATTGTTACAAAGAATAGGCCTAGTAAAATATCTCGGAATGGTTTGATGTCATCTTCAACTTGATAACGATATTCAGTTTCAGAAATTAGCATCCCTGCAAGAAATGCGCCAAGGGCTAATGATAAACCTGCAATTCCAGTAAGCCAGGCTAGTCCCAAGGTGATAAGTAGCACATTTAATACAAATAACTCAGAAGACTTCTGTCGGGCTACCAGATGAAACCAAGGGCGCATCAGTCGCTGTCCAAGGAATAGGATTAACCCAAGTACGGCTCCTGCTTTAAGCAGGGCCAGGGCAATCGTAACTACAAGGTCTGCATTACTGCTATCTATTGTACTTGCAAGTACCGGAATTAAAATCAGAAGTGGTACTACTGCCAAATCTTGGAATAATAAAACACCTATAATTTGTCTGCCGTGGCCTGAATTAAGCTCTAGTCTTTCCGAAAGCATCTTGCTGACAATGGCGGTAGAGGACATAGCTAAAACCCCACCCAATGCCAGTCCTACGCGCCAGTCAATTCCTATCATCCAAGTTACAATCATAACAATGATCATGCTTGTACAGACTTGAGCTGTACCAAAACCGAATACGACATTCTTCATGGTAACAAGCTTAGGTAGGCTAAATTCTAGGCCAATGCTAAACATTAAAAACACGACACCAAACTCAGCTAAATGATGAGTTTCTGCTGCTTCAGGTATCAAGCCTAACGCGTGTGGTCCAATAATAACCCCAGAAAGTAAATAGCCCAGCATGGGTGGCAGACGTAGAAGGCGAAATACAACTACAGCTAGTACAGCGGTGGCAAGAAGAATAAGAACGAGTTGTAGCGTGCTATGCATAGGTAAAATTCTGTGAAAAAGACATTATATTTAGTCCGCCAATTAATCTAACCTAGAAACATACTATAGTATCGAAAAGTCGCACATTCAACGTATCCATTAATACGTGGTGTTAAAATATAATTTTATTATGCGCTACCTTTATTTTTATGTCAGTACCCCATCTTACCACTGCCCTAAGCGGTGCAATTCTTGATCTCGAAAAACGTATACTTGATGCTATGCCGGCAATCGAGTATTGGTTGCGGGGCCGATTACAGGATCATGTTGTACCATTCTACTGCTCTGTAGATTTACGTAATAGTGGTTTTAAGTTGGCTCCTGTGGATACCAATCTGTTTCCTGGTGGATTTAATAATCTCAACCCAGATTTCATGCCATTATGTGTACAGGCTACGATGGCAGCGGTGGAGAAAATCTGTCCTGATACTCATAGTTTATTATTGATACCAGAGAACCATACACGTAACATTTTTTATTTACAAAATGTAGCAGTATTACAAACTATTCTGCGTCATACAGGAATGGACGTTCGTGTTGGTAGTTTGTTGCCAGAAGCTTCTAAGGCTTCAACAATAGACCTTCCTAATGGTGACAGTCTTATATTAGAACCAGTTAAGCGAAAAGAGAATCGTCTGGTTTTAGAGAACTTTGATCCATGCGCTGTGTTGCTTAATAATGATCTTTCTTCTGGTGCACCTGATATTCTTCAGAATTTGGAACAGACAGTTATTCCACCTATCCATGCAGGCTGGGCGACAAGAAGGAAATCAAGCTTTTTCACAGCATATGACTCTGTAGCAAAAGAATTCTCTGAACTGATTGGCATTGATCCATGGCTTATTAATCCTTATTTTGGATCTTGTGGAAAAATTAATTTTAGTGAAAAAAAAGGTGAAGATTGTGTGGCGAAGAATGTAGATAAGATCTTGCTTCAGATTAGAGAGAAATATAAGCAATATGATGTTAAAGAGGAGCCTTTTGTGATTGTTAAGGCTGATGCAGGTACCTATGGAATGGGTGTCATGACCGTCAAGAGTGGCGAGGAAGTGCGAAAACTTAACCGCAAGCAACGGAATAAGATGTCAGTTGTAAAAGAAGGTCAGCCTGTGACCAAAGTATTGGTACAGGAGGGAGTATATACTTTTGAAAGTATTAATGCAGCAGTAGCTGAGCCTGTTATATACATGATTGATCGCTATGTTGTAGGTGGATTCTATCGGGTACACACTGGGCGTGGTAATGATGAGAATCTGAATGCTCCTGGTATGCATTTTGTACCTTTATCTTTTGAGCCATCGTGTCTGTTACCAGTTAATAAAACCAGCCGAGATTATGATGCTAATAGATTCTATGCTTACAGTGTCATAGCGAGGCTAGCTTTATTGACAGCAGCGTTAGAGTTAGAGAAGGGTGAAAATGAACCTATAGATTTTGTATCTAAGACAAGCAGAGAGAAACAGTAATTCCTAAAAATTAATGATGAAACTTGCATTTATTCTTGATCAACTGAGTTCAATTAAAATTGATAAAGACTCAAGTTTTGCCATGATGCTTGAGGCGGCCTCGCGAGGCCATCAGTTGTTTGTAATTCAGCATGGGGATTTGTCTTGGAAGAATGGTAAGACTGTTGGGATTTCATGTGAGCTGGAATTAACCGGACAGACAGCTGTTGACAGTAACTGGTATAAGGATATGGGGACTGCGGAAATACCACTGCAAGAATTTGATGTTGTGTTAATGCGTAAAGACCCGCCTTTCAATATGGAATATATATATAGCACCTATTTGTTGGAATTAGCTGAAAAACAAGGCGTGTGTATTATTAATAGTCCGCAGGGGCTACGTGATCATAATGAGAAATTCTCCATAGCGAATTTTCCACAATTCATTACCCCCACTCTTGTGACAAGGAAAGATCATCTGATAAGAGAGTTTCTGAATGAGCATGATGACATTATATTAAAGCCCCTTGATGGAATGGGTGGGGCTGGTGTGTTCCGTGTTAATGGTGCTGATTACAATACTAGTGTGATTATAGAGACTCTTACACATTACGGTACTCAAACGATTATGGCGCAGCGTTATATACCTGAAATTTCACAAGGTGATAAGCGTATTTTATTGGTAGGCGGAAAGCCTGCACCTTATGCGCTGGCACGTATCCCCAGAAAAGGAGAGTCCCGCGGGAATTTAGCGACCGGTGGTTTTGGTGTGGCCCAGCCATTAACTAGTCGGGATCATGAAATAGCTAAAGCTCTGGGGCCATATTTGTATGATCAAGGGTTAATGTTGGTAGGGCTAGATGTGATAGGAGATTATTTGACTGAGATTAACGTAACAAGTCCTACTTGTATGCAAGAAATCAGAAATATGACTGATTTTAATGTGGCTGGAATGATGGTAGATTTAATTGAAAAAAACTATAGGCCTCTGGATGGGAATAGCTAATCATATTTATTTTCCAGTACGCCAGTTAGTACTTCATTGAGGCTTTTTTATTAAGTATTCTACTTCTTCAGTAGATAGATTTATAGCATGAAGATAATAAGCATTTGTAGAATTATTAGAGATCTTGCCTGTGGTTGTAGAGATGGAAATATACATTTAATCAATCATGAAGTAGCGGCAATGATAAAATTTAATGCATTGAAATTTATTATTTATTGGCAGGATAAAAAATGATTGGAATTCTAATTATTTCTCATGGGGACCTAGGAAATAGTTTAATAAATTGCGCTAATCACGTTATGGGAAAAAGGCCAGAACACCTAGTGCATCTTGGCGTTACTATCCAGGATGATCCGGACGTTATTATTCTTAATGCACTAGAATTATTAAAGCAATTGGATTGCGGTGACGGGGTATTAATTTTAAGTGATATCTGTGGTGCTACACCATGTAATATCGCTACTGAATTAGTGAATCCAGGTAGAGTCGAGTGCTTGTCAGGAGTAAATTTATCAATGCTGATACGGGCGCTTACTTACCGTGACAAATCACTTGAATCATTAGTAGAAAAATCGTTATCTGGTGGAAAGGAGGGAGTGATGCGTATTTATTCGAGATCTGATAATGCAAACTAAAGAAGTTAAAATTATAAATAAATTGGGTCTTCATGCGCGTGCATCTGCAAAAATTACGCAGCTAGCTGGAAACTATCAAAGTGAAGTATGGTTGTCTAGAAATAAACTTAGGGTTAATGCAAAAAGTATCATGGGGGTAATGATGTTGGCTGCGAACAAAGGCTCTAAAATAAATATTGAGACTATTGGCCAAGATGAAGCTGAGGTAATGCTTGCACTTGTTACCCTAATTGAAAATTCCTTCGGGGAAGATGAATGAGCTTTGTACTACATGGTATCGGTGTTTCAAGAGGTGTTGCTATAGGGCATGCACACCTTACATCGCATGCTGCGTTGGAGGTTGCGCATCACATATTGCCACTAAATAAAATTAGTAGTGAAATATCCCGTCTTGATGCGGCGTTTACAACAGTACGTGAAGAACTTGAAACGCTGCATGCCTCTGTTATCGCGGGTCCTGCATCAGCTGAATTCGGTGCTTTTCTTGATTTGCACCGTATGATTCTTGACGACCCAACTCTTTCTTCTGCAGCTAAAACCTACATTTCTCAAAATCTGTGTAATGCTGAGTGGGCTGTTACCCAGCAGACAGATGTACTACTCGCACAGTTTGAGGAAATTGAAGATGCTTATTTGAGGGAACGCAAAGCTGATGTTATTCAGGTGGTTGAGCGGGTGCTGAAGGCATTATTAGGGCATCCTGGCTATATTCCACCCCCTATAAAGCGTACTGGCGATAGCATTCTGGTTGCCTATGATCTAAGTCCAGCTGATGTACTTCAGTATAAACAACATAGATTTACTGCTTTTATTACTGATTTGGGGGGATCAACCTCTCACACAGCTATAGTTGCACGAAGCTTAAATATTCCATCTATCGTGGCGTTGCATAATGCACGCCAATTGATTCGTGACAATGATGTTTTGATTGTTGACGGGGATCAGGGGTTGGTAATTGTTAATCCTGATAAGCGAGTATTTGCTGAGTACAGATCACGTCAGAATCAACTGGAAATTGAAGAGCAGAAATTAAAACGTATTAGAACTACAGCTGCTAAAACGCTTGACGGAGTAGCAGTAAAATTACACGCTAATATTGAATTACCTCAGGATATTGAGCAGGTAAAGGATAATGGTGCTACTGGGGTTGGTTTGTTTCGTAGTGAGTTTCTTTTCCTTAATCGAGATAGCTTGCCTAGTGAAGATGAGCAATTCGAAGCTTATTGTACTGTTGCGAAGAAAATGCGTGGTTTACCAGTGACAATTCGGACATTTGATTTGGGCGCTGACAAAAATATTGATAGTGATAAACGTGTTGCTGCTAATCCAGCACTTGGGTTACGTGCTATTCGTCTTAGCTTAGCTGAGCCAAAAATGTTTCACGTACAGCTTCGTGCAATTCTGAGAGCTTCATTTCATGGAAACGTACGTATTTTGATTCCGATGCTTTCTAGTGTTTCTGAAATAAATCAAACATTGCGGTCGATTGAGCGGGCTAAAGAGAGTCTTCAAAATGAGGAAATACCCTTTGATACTGATATTCAGATTGGGGGAATGATAGAAGTTCCAGCTGCGGCACTAAGTCTAGATACCTTCATGGAGAAATTAGATTTCTTATCTATTGGGACCAATGACTTAATTCAGTATACATTAGCTATAGATCGAACAGATGATACTGTTGCGCATTTATATGAGCCACTTCATCCAGCGGTATTGCGGTTAGTGGCACATATTATACGTAGTGCAAATCACGCGGAGATTCCTGTAGAGGTTTGTGGGGAGATGGCTGGAGATCCATCCTTTACTCGTCTATTGTTAGGCTTTGGGTTGCGTGAATTTTCTATGTTTCCAACACAGCTGTTAACAGTAAAACGTCAAGTATTAAGAAGCAATCTGCCAGATATTATCCATACTGCAGAAAAAATACTTAGATCTGATAGCCCAGAAAATATTCGTATATTGTTGACGAAACTGAATAGCTAGTTCATTTGACGATATAATCTTTCTTTATATAATAAAGAAAGAAATAGCATTGATCTAATTTAAAGATAAAGAATAGATAATCATTGATTCCTTTGTTATTCAATTTGATTGGGTTTTATAAATATATTAATGCAAGATTTAACATCAGTTGGAGTTGTCACTTCCCAGAAAGTTAAATTTGACAATCCTCTACATTTAAAGAGTGGCGCCATCCTTGATAGCTACGAGTTAGTATATGAAACTTATGGCGAGCTTAATGAGGATAAATCTAACGCGGTTCTGATCTGCCATGCCCTTTCTAGTAATCATCATGTAGCCGGTTATTACGCTGATGACATTGAGAATGTCGGTTGGTGGGACAATATGATTGGTCCTGGGAAGGCTATTGATACAGGCAAGTTTTTTGTGGTGGCTGTAAATAACTTGGGGGGCTGTCATGGGTCAACTGGTCCTACCAGCATCAATTCAAAGACAGGAAAACCTTATGGTGCTGATTTCCCTATGGTAACAGTACAAGATTGGACTGTTACTCAGGTTGAATTGGCAGATTATCTCGGCATCAAGCAGTTTGCAGCAATTGCTGGAGGTAGTTTAGGTGGAATGCAGGCTTTGCAATGGACATTAGATTTTCCTGAGAGGGTTCGGCATGCGTTGGTCATTGCTGCAGCTGCTAAATTAACTGCACAGAATATTGCATTCAATGATGTTGCGCGCCAAGCAATTATTACAGACCCAGATTTTTATGGGGGAGACTATTATTCCAATAATGCAGTACCTATGCGGGGCCTGCGGCTCGCACGAATGTTAGGGCATATCACATATTTATCAGATCATTCGATGGCTGAGAAGTTTGGACGAGAGTTGCGTAATGGCCCACTCGGCTTTGGCTTCGATGTGGAATTTGAGATTGAATCCTATCTACGTTACCAGGGTGATAAATTCGCTGACCAGTTTGACGCTAATACCTACTTACTAATGACTAAGGCATTGGATTATTTTGATCCAGCACATGATTATAATGGGGATCTTAGAGAGGCATTCAGTGCTGTGAAATCTGACTTCCTAGTGTTATCTTTTACTACAGACTGGCGTTTTTCTCCTGAGCGTTCACATGCGATTGTAAAAGCACTCCTAGATAATGAACTAAATGTTAGTTACGCGGAGATTACTTCTAGCTATGGGCATGATTCTTTTTTAATGGGCGACCACTACTATCATGAGCTTGTGAAAGCCTATATGAACAATATTATTATTTAGCATATAGGGTTTAGTTCTGGGGATTTCTTTAATAATGGATGCACATGTCCTTGCAGAAATTATGTGGTTAGAAATACAACAGCACTAATATACTTGCTAGCATTTAATTAATTTTTACAGTAAAGAGCTTATATTCTTGGCCACCAAAGATAATGAAAACTACAACTTCAATTATTTCATCCACTATGCCCAGACCAGACTTTGCTGCCATTGCTAATTTAGTTAAAGCCGGTTCAAAGGTGCTTGATCTGGGCTGTGGTGATGGATCATTATTACGTTATTTGAAAGATACTAAAGATATCCATGGCTATGGTGTAGAAATTAATGATGAGAATGTGCAGGCGTGCTTTAAAAATGGAATAAATGTGATTCAGAATGATTTGGAGTCTGGGCTATCAAGTTTTGGATCCGGATCTTTTGACTACGTTATTTTGTCGCAAACATTGCAGGCAATGAGGCATGCAGAGGGTTTGATAAAGGAAATGATGCGGGTAAGTAAGGAAGGTATCGTATCATTTCCTAACTTTGGATATTGGAAGAACCGTCTGCAAATACTATCTGGTCACATGCCTGTCTCAGAATTTCTACCGTATCAGTGGTTTGATACGCCGAATATTCATCTATGCACCCTCAATGATTTTGAGGAATTTTGTCGCCAGCATGGCGCAAATATTCTTGAGCGTAGAATAATGAATGGAGATCATCAGGTCTTTTTCGTACCAAATTTATTAGGGGCGCTCGCATTTTACAGATTTGAACAGCAGAAATAATTTATCTTAAGCTTATTTGGGGATGAGGTTTATATCCTATTTTTCTGCAGTATCAAATTTCTCTTTCCCAGCAAGCCATACTAATATTAATACTGGCAAGCCTAATAATGCCGTCCCAATAAAGAAATTAGCATAGCCATAAGTATCAACAAAATTTCCACTAAATCCAGCGACAAATTTTGGTAATAAAAGCATAACTGAACTAAATAATGCATACTGTGTAGCAGAGTATGCTGAATTAGTAAGCCCAGAAAGATAAGCAATAAAGGCAGAAGTGGCAATGCCAGCTGAAAGGTTATCTGCAGAGATAGTAAAAATTAATCCGGTTACATCATGCCCACGTCCAGCTAACCAAGCAAATAGCAGGTTGGTAGCGGCAGATAATAATGCCCCTAGGAAAAGTGTTCGCATGATACCTACCTTTGCCGTTAGCACTCCACCGATAGCCACACCTACTAATGTCATAACTATTCCATAGACTTTAGCTACAGTAGCCACCTCATCTTTGGTATAACCCATATCCACATAAAAAGAATTACTCATAATTCCCATAACTACGTCTGAGATACGATACACAGCTATTAATGCAAGAATTAATAATGCACGCTGGCCATGACGAACAATAAAATCACGGAATGGCGCAATTATTGCTCCATAAAACCAGACCAAAATTTGGGTCAGGTGGTTACTTAGATTCCAGTTTGAGATTTTTTTTCTAGCACGATCTTCATTCTCAGAAATAAGGAGATTAATAGGAACCTCTGGCTCACGGATGATAAGCGTAGTGATTATTCCTACAGCCATACATGCAGCCATTATCAGATAAGCAATGCACCAAGGTGAATAATCATAAGTAGTCTCCGATGGATCCATAGCCGCTGCTATCCAGAGTACTCCTGCAGAAGATAGGATCATAGCCATACGATAGCCCGCCTGATAGGTTGCCGCCATAGCTCCTTGTAGTCTTGGTGCGACAGCCTCAATTCGGTATGCATCAAGTGCAACATCTTGTGTTGCTGATGCAAAAGCTACTGCTAGGGCAAAAAAAACCATTTGTGTGAGGTTGTCTGCAGGATCTGTATTTGCCATTCCAATTAATGCGATGGTGATGGTTATTTGTGATAGCAGCATCCATGCACGCCTTCTCCCTAGCAGTCTAGTTAGTAACGGCAGAGATAGACGGTCAACTAGTGGTGACCATAGCCATTTAAATCCATATGCTAGCCCAATCCAGCTAAAGTAGCCTATTGTCGATCTGTCAATCCCTGCTTCTCTTAACCAGAATGAAAGAGTGCCTAGTATTAGAAGTAGTGGGAGCCCAGCAGAAAAGCCTAATGTAAGCATTCCCAACACCCTCGGATGACTGTAAATGCGAAATGCATGTAGCCATTCTGAGAGGGCAGTAGGAATCATATTTTATAGTCGTAGTCGATAATAAGAGGAGAATGATCAGAGAATCTTTCTGATTTATAAATTGAAGCTCCCGTAGTTTTTTCTGCGATACTAGGTGTACTTATTTGATAGTCAATGCGCCAACCTACATTCTTGTCCCATGCACTTCCTCGATTGGACCAAAATGTATATTGGTCTGGTTCTTGATTAATTGTTCTAAACACATCAACAAATTTTAGTTTGTCTAGGATCCTAGTGAGCCATGCGCGTTCTTCTGGTAAAAACCCAGAATTCTTTTGGTTGGATCTCCAGTTTCTTAGATCTATTTCTTTATGGGCAATGTTCCAATCACCGCATAAAATAATTTCCCTACCACTTTCAGTAAGTTTTTTGAGTAAGGGATAAAATTTTTTCAGGAAAAAGAACTTTGCTTCTTGGCGATGCTCTCCACTAGAGCCAGAAGGAAAATAAACTGAGATTACGCTCAGATTATTAAAATCAGCGCGCAGATATCGCCCCTCAGTATCAATCTTATTAATGCCAACGCCCTCAACAATTTTGTTAGGTTTATGTTTACAGTATATGCCTACCCCACTATACCCTTTTCGTTCAGCACAATGAAAATAGCCATGATAGCCTACAGGTGCAAGCATCTCATTGCTGAGATCAATAACTTGGGCCTTAAGTTCTTGAACGCAGACAATATCAGCCTTCTGTTTTTGTAACCAGAGGAAGAAACCTTTCTTTGAGGCAGAGCGTACGCCATTCAGGTTAAGCGTTATAATTCTCATATTTACTCTTTTAACTAGCCATTGTTATGACAGATTTCAAGCAAGAATTTATCGAATTTTCAATTAGCCGCGATATTCTACGTTTTGGTGAATTCAAGACCAAAGCAGGTAGGATATCGCCGTATTTTTTTAATGCCGGACTATTCAATGATGGTCATTCCCTACGTAAGATTGGACAATTTTACGCGAAAGCTATTCTTACCGCACAGCTTCCTTTTGATATGCTATTTGGTCCGGCATATAAGGGCATTCCTTTGGTCAGTGCTATTTCTATAACTTTATCGGAGGTTGGAAACAATTATCCATTCTGTTTCAATAGAAAAGAAGCAAAAGATCATGGTGAGGGTGGCAACTTAATTGGATCACCACTCTCTGGGAAAGTTCTAATCATTGATGATGTAATTTCAGCGGGCACATCAATACGTGAAGCTGTAGATTTTATCTGTGCAGCTGGGGCTAAACCCTGTGGCGTAATCATTGCCCTTGACCGTATGGAGCAGGGGGATAATGGTTTATCAGCGATTCAAGAGATTAAAGAAATGTATGGTATTCCAGTTATTAGTATTATTAATTTGGATGATCTGATGACTTATTTACGGGGCAGGGATGACCTGGTGGTTAATTTACGTGCTGTAGAAAATTACCGCGCACAATACGGAGTTGTTTAATTAAGAGACGTAATGGAATAAAAGAAATATACTTACATGCCATAATTTTTATTTTTTTATTCCATTAGGACCTGCTGCAAACATAAGAAATGTATTGGTAAAAGAAGATTTAGATCCCAGGTGGGGTGATAACTTAGAAGGGGTAATTTGAATAGATGTCTATATAGCTAAAGAATAGATATGACATTACCAGTGTTTCTTGGAACAATTCCATCGGTATAGAAGCTTAGCAAAGGAATTGTAAGTCCAGCGCGAGAATTGATTGAGAATAGGAAGCCGGAAAAGTTTGGCAAGCCAACGTTGACCGCTGGTCTGTGACCACAGGCATATGAATGCATCTAAACCAACATTAAGCTGGCCATTAGTATTTTCGACGTAAAGTTTCTCCCGAACTTGATTTAACGAAACATCAATTTTAGTCAGTGCCTCCGGGTTTGTGTGCACGTCAATCCATCTAATGTTATTAAGCCCACAGGCTTCCATGCGTTTACGTTGATCTGTAATGCCCGCATTACAGATAGGGCACGCACTATTGTAGTAAACTTTATTGGGCATAATTTGATATAAATTTATACACATAAAGATACAATTTATATATTCCTAATTTATTTGTTAATCCTAGGGAGGGGTGAAGATCTAATTTTAGAGATTGTTAAAAACTAAAATAGGAAACCAAAATTAATCAAACGGATGCCGCAGTACAATGGTTTCCTCTCTGCCTGGTCCGGTCGAAATCATGTCCACTGGAACTTCACATATTGATTCGATACGTTTTAGATAATTTTGTGCTTGTTTTGGTAATTGATCAAAATTTTTAACGCCTACAGTGCTTTCCGTCCATCCGGGAATTTCTTCATAGACAGGGCTGCAGTTAGCCAATTCATCTGCACCTATTGGTAAGCTACCTCTTGATTCTTCTTCTGTATCATTCCTATTAAACCTGTAGTCTACGCTTATCTTTAAAGTTTCAATCCCATCTAAAACATCAAGCTTAGTTACGCATAACCCGGAGGTTCCATTTATCTGAATTGATCGTTTCATAGCTACTGCATCAAACCAACCGCAACGACGTGGTCTGCCAGTTGTTGCACCAAATTCATTCCCATGTTTAGCAAGATATTGCCCAATGTCATCATTTAATTCTGTAGGAAAAGGTCCAGCGCCGACTCTTGTAGTATAGGCTTTGGTAATGCCTAAAATATAATGTAATTCTTGCGGGCCAACTCCACTGCCTGTTGTTGCGGTACCTGCGATACAGTTGCTAGAGGTAACATATGGATAGGTGCCATGGTCTATGTCAAGCATTGTTCCTTGGGCACCTTCAAATAATAGACTATTGCCTTTTCTATTAGCCTCAAATAAAAGTTTCGAGACATCAGCAATCACTGGTTTAATGCGTTCTGATAAAGACAGCATGTCATTTAGAGTTTTCTGAAAATCTACAGTTGGAGCATGATAATAATTCTTTAGTAAAAAGTTGTGATAATCTAAAACTTTTTCAAGTTTAGTAGCAAAATAATCTTGATTAAATAGGTCCTGTATACGTAATGCTCTTCGTGCAGCTTTATCCTCATAGGCTGGGCCAATTCCTCGTCCAGTAGTTCCAATTTTATTGACCCCCATGGCTTGCTCTCTGGCTTTATCAAGTTCAATATGGCTAGGTAAGATTAGGGGACAGGCTTTACTGATGTATAGTCGTTCCATCACGTTAACTCCTGCCTGCTCTAACATATCAACTTCTTCAAACAATGCTTTTGGAGATATCACTACGCCATTTCCAATATAGCAGGCTACATTGTTACGTAAGATTCCTGATGGTATTAGATGAAGAACAGTCTTTTTGTCACCAATAACTAGCGTATGTCCAGCATTATGCCCACCCTGGAAGCGCACTACTCCCTGTGCATGATCTGTTAGCCAATCTACAATCTTTCCTTTTCCTTCATCACCCCATTGGGTGCCAACTACAACAACATTTTTAGTCATATTGATTACGCATTAAGATGTTCCCTATCATGAGTTAACATTAGAATTTTAAGAAAATAATAATCTCTTTAGTAAATACTTCAAGAAATAAAACTTATGGAAAAAACTAGATATTAATAATTTTCCAGGCTTTATCTTTCAGTATTAATTTTTTGTCACAGTTATATGTATCTTTGCTTTTTCCATGCATTGGTAATTTCACTATTACAATTTTTCCATTCTTGCGTAGTTGTGTAATCTTTTTCTCAAGTGCCTTATCATTCTTTCTGTAGGGGGCCAGAATGCCTTTAGGGTAAGGACCAGGAGATTTTTTTATTCTTGATAGCTCACGTAGATCTATACTAAATCCGGTAGCTGGACGGGCCCGTCCAAACACTTTTCCAATATCATCATAACGTCCACCTAGTGCAATTGCATTAGGGTGATTATTGGCATATGCCGAAAATACCACGCCATTATGGTAATGATAGCCCCGCAAGTCCGACAGATCGAATGCTAAAGTACCTGCTGGCACTTTCAACTCAGCGGCTACAACTTCTAGTTCATCCAGTCCTTTTATAATTTCCGGATAATTAGGTAAATATTTTCGTGCCTTTTCCAGTATATTTTTATCTCCGTATAGCTTTGGTAATAACATTAAAGCTTGGCCAATTTTCTTATTTATATTTTTATCAAATTCTGAGCAGAGATCTTGTATTGTTGGGATATCCTTGGCTTGTATTGCACTAAATAATCCTGCTTCTATACTAGCAGGAATTTTCGCACCTCTAATAAGGCCGCGAAATACAGCCACATGACCAAGATCTAAATGGACCTTATCTATTTCTGATATTGCTAGAATTTGTAACATAATACGTTGGATTTCTAGATCGCTTTCAAGTCCAACGTGTCCGTATATTTCTGCTCCAATCTGGAGTGGCTCACGAGTACTAGTTAATCCTGTCGGCACAGTGTGCAGCACGCTACCTGCATAGCATAAACGGGTGACCCCCTCACAATTTAGCAAGTGGGCATCAATACGTGCAGTTTGAGGAGTTATGTCCGCACGCAACCCCATCATTTTTCCGCTTAACTGATCAACTACCTTGAACATGCGCAAGTTCATATCACTTCCGCTACCAGAGGTTAGTGATTCTACAAATTCCAGCATTGGAGGGGCTACTAATTGATAACCATGTACTAATAGCAAATCAAGAATTTCTCTGCGCATTAACTCTATACGCTGCGCTTCTGCAGGCAGAATATCTTCAATGTATTCGGGGAGGACCCAATTACGCATATTTATTATTTGGAAAAATTTTGGTTAGAAGTGTGATGATATGTGTTCATTTAACTAGGTATAGCAAACCTATACCTAGTAGCATAGATGTCAGTCCTATGAAACGTACCTGATTGTCACTAGTCTCTGTCAATTTCTTGAAGGTATCACGCCAAATGTTAGGAAGCAAAAATGGTAATATTCCTTCCAGTACCAGCATTAAAGCAAATGCTATTAGTAAGGTGTCCCACATTATTTAATAGCTCCAATAGTATAATTTCATATATTGAAGATTTTTTAAAAAACGTTTCTAATTGAAATCAATTATCTACTTAGCATTTGAATTTTTCAAGTATTTGAAGAATTCAGAATTTGGCTCAAGTACCATCATGTCACTCTTGTTCTGGAAGCTTTGCTTATAGGCCTCTAAGCTCCGATAGAAAGAGTAAAATTCAGGGTTTTTACTGAATGCTTCAGCATATATCTTTGTAGCCTTTGCATCCCCTTCACCTTTGTTTTTTTGCGCGTCCCGGTATGCTTTTGCCATAATTACTTCGCGTTGACGATCGGCATTGGAACGAATTTTTTCAGAATCTGCAAAACCAGTCGATCGTAGTTCATTAGCTACGCGCTTTCTTTCTGCTTCCATTCTTCTATAGACTGATTCGCTTACTTCTGATGGTAAATCAACACGTTTTAGACGTACATCTACCACTTCTACCCCAATATTACGGGCATCCGCATCCGCCTTTTGGCGCATTATTTCCATAATTTTGTCACGCTCACCTGAAATTACCTCATGAACCGTGCGATTACCAAACTCATCTCGTAAGCTTGAATTTACAGTTTG
Source organism: Nitrosomonadaceae bacterium (assembly GCA_014237605.1). Taxonomy (GTDB): domain Bacteria; phylum Pseudomonadota; class Gammaproteobacteria; order Burkholderiales; family Nitrosomonadaceae; genus BJGV01. Next base: position 17,456 of record JAAZZR010000009.1, read on the forward strand.
TGCCAGGCGAACTCTAGCTAAGGCCTCATCCCCCTGTACACTTATGTAGTACTGTTTTACATCAACGATGCGCCATTTAACAAATAAATCTACCAGTACATTCTTTTTCTCTGATGTGATAAACCGCTCTGGTTCTTCCGCGTCCATGGTCAATATACGTGAATCAAAAAAACGTACATTCTGTACCATAGGAATCTTAAAATATAATCCAGGAGATGTCTTTACAGAGACAACTTCACCTAGTTGGAAGACGATCGCTCTTTGGCGTTGATCAACAATATATAGTGAAGAGCTGACGAGAAGAAACAATACAACAAGGACAGCTAATAATGTTTGACTTTTCATTTATCTGGACTCCCGTTCACGAATTCGGAATGCTTCACGAGAACGCTGTGTACGAGCAGCACTGTTGGTAGGCTCTGGCAAAGCTGCCTGAGGAGGCGCTGCTGGCGCTACTGCAGCAGGTGTAGCAGTAGTAGTGTTACTTTTCTCTATCATCTTATCCAGCGGCAAATATAGTAAATTATTACTGCTCTTTGAGTCGACTAATATTTTATTGGTCTTCGTTAGAACTTCTTGCATCATATCAAGGTAAAGACGATCACGAGTTACATCAGGAGCTTTATCATATTCAACCAATATCTGTTTAAATCGGTTGGCATCACCAGCAGAGTTCTCTATCACTCGTTGTTTATACCCCTCAGACTCTTCCATCAGGCGTGCTGCATTACCTTTGGCTTTTGGGATAACATCATTAGCATAAGCCTCCCCTTCATTTTTCTGTCGCTCTTTATCCTGCCCTGCTTTAACCGCATCATCAAATGCTGCCTGAACCTGCTCCGGTGGCTGAGCGTTCTGCATAGTAACCTTGCTGATAGCAATCCCTATTTTATAGCGATCAAGAAGGCTCTGCATTAGTACAGTTGCTTTTGCTGCGACATCTTCCCGCCCTTCGTATAGGACGTAATCCATAGTACTTTTTCCAATAACTTCACGAATAGATGATTCTGCAGCCTGGAGTACTGCTTCATCTGGCTCGCGGTTATTAAATAGGTATTCTTGGGGACTCTTAAGTATGTATTGCACAGCAAACTGAATATCAATGATATTTTCATCATCAGTCAACATTAATGATTCTTTCAGTACCTTACTTGTTACATTCTTGCGGTATCCGATTTCAATTGTTCTCACTTGGCTTACGTTAACTAGCTCAACAGTCTCAGCTGGGTAGGGTAAATGCCAACTTAAACCTGCAGGAGTTGTTTCGCTGTATTGTCCAAAGCGCAGCGCTACCCCTCGTTGACCTTCATTAACAATGTAGAATCCACTAGCCATCCATAGCATTAATAAAATAACAAGGAGTACGCCAACACTTAAACCGCCACCAAGCCGTTTAAAATTATCTCCCCCACCACTATCACCATCTCCAGAGTTATTATTACTGGTACGCTTTTTATTTCCACCAAAAAGATCGTTAAGCTTTTTATTGACGTTACGTAACATTTCATCTAGATCAGGTGGACCGGAGCCGTTTCTTTTTCGTCCCCACTGCGGGTCATTTGCCATAATGATATTTCTTCCAGTTATTGTGTTAATTAACTTCGACGAACAGAAAGCCTTGTAAGTTCCTTTGAAGTTAAGATTTGATGTAAGTATTAATTATCAGATTATAATCTGATAAACCATTAATTGACTATAACGAGCTCATCGTCTAATACTTCAGCCTCAGGAAATATTTTACACCATTGTGGAGTAGGCTGTTCAATTGTTTCAGCTAGAGCCATCCTAATAGAATCAAGCCCTTCGCCGGTTTTTGCACTTAAGCGAATTTGTACTATTCTACCATACTCATTACGTCGACACCCAGACGTTCCTAATGATGATTCTGCTAAATCAATTTTGTTTAATACCAGAATTTGTGGAACTTCATCGGCCCCAATTTCTTGTAGTACTTTGTTTACTTCTTCGATTTGTTCTTCTCGATTAGGGCTACTTGCATCTACTACATGTAATAGTATATCTGACTGTACAGTCTCTTCTAATGTGGCTCTAAATGCAGCAATTAGAGTGTGTGGTAATTCCCGGATAAAGCCGACAGTATCAGAGATAACTATCGGGCCATGTTCCGGGATAAAGAATTTACGAGTAGTTGCGTCTAGTGTTGCAAAAAGTTTATTGGCAGCATAAGTTCGTGTGCGAGTCAGGCGATTAAACAAGGTCGATTTTCCCGCATTAGTGTAACCAATAATGGAAACTGAAATAACTTGAGCACGTTTTCTTGTGCGCCTTTGAACATTGCGTCTGGATTGAAGCTTTTTAAGCTTTTCCTTAAGTAGTTTGACTCGTTTTCCAAGTAATCTCCGGTCTGTTTCAAGTTGAGTCTCGCCAGGACCACGTAATCCTATGCCGCCTTTTTGTCTCTCCAAATGAGTCCATCCACGCACTAAACGAGTAGCAAGATGTTGAAGCTGGGCTAGTTCTACTTGTAGCTTACCTTCATGACTTTTAGCACGTTGAGCAAATATATCTAGAATTAGGCTGGTGCGATCAATTACATGGCATTCTAAGGATCTTTCTAGATTGCGCTGTTGAACCGGAGAGAGGTTATTGTTAAATACTACTAATTTGGCGCCAGTTTGTTTCAGTAATTTAGCAATTTCATCTATTTTACCCTTGCCTGCATAGGTAGAAGGATTAGGCTTATATTGTTTGCTCTTTACTTCAGCAAGAATTGTAAGTTTATCACTTATGGCTAATTGTCGTAATTCTTCTAAATCTTCTGAGTGCTTAATGTTGCTAATATTTAAATTGACGAGTATAGCTGTATTTGCATCATCTGTAGCGGCAGTACTATTGGCAGGATTATCAAGCATCTGGTATGCCTGGTGCCTCAAATGGAATAGAGAATGTTTTAGTGGGGACGACGGTAGAAATAGCATGCTTATATACCATCTGAGTAACTGTATTCTTTAAAAGAATTACATATTGATCAAAAGAGTCAATTTGTCCTTGTAATTTAATACCATTTACTAAATAAATTGATACTGGAATATGTTCTGTCCGTAGGGCATTTAAAAACGGATCTTGTAATAATTGTCCTTTAGTTGTCATAAGGGTCTTCGTATTTTAATTATTAGAAAGTTTACTTTACTTGATTTTTTGGAGTAAATCCATATTCCTTAGAGTATGAATAAATGAATTCACACTTATGACTCAGTCATAATTTTAGAAAGATATTGTTTAAAATTCATCTTTTATAAGGTGAGTTTTATATATCAACTATACAAAAGTTACTGTGACTAGCTAAATAGAAGAGGGGGCAGGTCTAGCTTGGTAATATGTGGTCCTATTTATTAGCAGGTATGGCTGTGTCTAAATTCATTTTTTGTACATAAATTCGGTTATATTTTCCATATTTATGGATTTCATGAGATTCGTGATTCAGTAAGCGCGCTAGCTCAGTAAGAGCCTGATAGTATACTTTACGCTTAAATTCAACTACCGATTCAAGTTTGATCCAGTACTGATTCCAGCGCCAAGCATCGAATTCTGGGCGAACATTTGTACGCAGGGATACATCAGAGTCACGACCCACCAAACGTAATAAATACCAAATCTGTTTTTGACCTTTATAATTTCCACGGCCTTCACGTTTTATCCACTGATCTGGCACTTCATAGCGCAGCCAATCACGTGTGCGGCCAACAATCTCGATATGACGGGGGTGAAGTCCAGTTTCTTCTGTTAATTCTCTGTACATGGCCTGTTTTGGACTTTCGCCAGGATTGATTCCGCCTTGAGGAAATTGCCAGGAATCTTGTTTAATACGTTTTCCCCAGAAGACCTCATTCTTTTTATTCAAAAGAATAATACCAACATTGGAGCGATATCCGTTACGGTCGATCATATGGTTCACCCGTGCAATCTATTTCGATAAGATTAATAATGATTTTTTCATACTTTGTACTAGAATGAAAGTAATCATTAAATTAATAAATATCTTTATCTTAAAGTTTATATTTAAATCTAAATTTTTTATTAACTTTGACATTTAATTCTTTATCTAAATTTGAAATGGATTTTCATGGCATCATCATAGTAAATAACCTTCTTAAAGATTATTTAAAGGTGCAACGTGTATAAAATTCGATATGAAACTCTCATGCCTAAATTTATAGGTATAAATATTGCGTGTAAATAATACATATTGAATCCTTTCAAGGTAGAATTCTTAGACTTAACATTTCTAATGGAGTCAAGTGATGCGTGTATCACAATTTTTCATTTCTACCTATAAAGAGGCCCCTGCTGAGGCAGAATTAGCGAGTCACAGGCTAATGATGCGAGCCGGACTCATAAAAAAACTTGGAAGTGGGTTATATACATGGATGCCATTGGGCTTGAGAGTTTTACGTAAAGTTGAACATATTATTCGGGAAGAAATGGACAGGTGTGGTGCAATAGAGCTACTTATGCCTGTAGTTCAACCGGCAGAATTATGGAAAGAGACGGCGCGCTGGGATAAATTTGGGCCACTGATGCTTCGAATGAAAGATAGGTATCAACGAGATTTTTGTTTTGGACCTACGCATGAAGAAGTAATTACTGACACTGTACGTAGAGAAATAAAGAGTTATCGCCAGTTGCCACTTACTCTATATCAGATGCAAACTAAGTTTCGTGATGAGATTCGTCCCCGTTTCGGGGTGATGCGTGCGCGTGAATTTTTAATGAAAGATGCATATTCATTCCATGTTGATAATGCTAGCTTGGAGGAAACATATAATGCTATGCATAATTCCTATACTAAGATATTTGGTCGATTAGGGTTAAATTTTCGTGCTGTAGAAGCTGATTCAGGAGCAATAGGCGGCACTAGTTCGCACGAATTTCATGTGTTGGCTGATTCGGGCGAAGATAGCATTGTTTTCTGTCCAGACTCAGCTTATGCAGCCAATATTGAATTTGCTGAGGCGTTACAGCCGGATAAATTACGAGAAGGGGCTAAGAGTCCCATACAAAAAATTGCAACACCTAACAGAAAAACTTGTGAAGAGGTGGCGGAATTTTTGAATGTGCCAATTAAAAGGATCGTTAAAACTCTAGCGGTGGTCGTGAACGATGAAATAGTTTTGTTGCTGTTACGTGGCGACCATAATTTAAATGAATTAAAAGCACAAAAAATTCCATTATTACAAGATTATCGGCTGGCAAATGAGGAAGAAGTTTCTAATAAAATAAATTGTCGTGCAGGATATATAGGCCCAATTGGTACAGAGCTAACCATTATTTCAGACGTGTCAGTAATGGAAATGAGCGATTTTACTTGTGGCTCAAATGAGGAAGGCTACCATTACACTGGTGTTAATTTTGGTCGGGATATGAAAGAGCCTAATCATGTATTTGATATTCGCAATGTAATTTCAGGTGATTTATCTCCTGATGGGGAGGGTAAGCTTGAGATCTGCAGAGGGATTGAAGTTGGACATATTTTTAAGTTGCATACTGAGTATTCCAAGGAAATGAAAGCTTGCTATTTAAATGAATCTGGCCAGTCTGTTCCTGTGGAAATGGGATGTTACGGTATTGGTGTATCACGTATTGTAGCGGCAGCTATTGAACAGAAGCATGATAAGCATGGGATTGTTTTTCCACTTGAGATGGCTCCCTTCCAAGTGGTAATTATACCTATTGGAATGAACAAGAGTGCATTGATAAAAGCTGAAGCGGAGAAGCTATATGAAAAACTTTCTGCTATTGGCATTGAAGTGTTACTTGATGATCGTAATGAGCGTCCGGGAGTAATGTTTGCTGATATGGAATTAATTGGAATCCCCCACCGTATTGTCATTGGTGAGCGTGGTTTGAAAGAAGGAAATATCGAGTACAAAGGTAGGTGCGATGACAAACATAAGGTTATACCCCTACAAGGGACGGTTGATTTTATAAAATTAATATTATATCCAGAATAGTTGAGCCTACTCATCATGAGCCGCGATACCTATTGAATAATGGGGCACTCTATCTTATTAGAGTATTGCGGGGGACATCACTAAAAGGTTTACTATACTTGGGGGTGTGCTCTTTCCAATTTACTATGTAGTTTATTGAGCGCACTGAGATAGGCTTTTGCAGAGGCTGTCACAATATCAATATCCGACCCGCTACAATTGACGATGCGTCCAGATTTTTGTAATCGCACGGTTACTTCACCCTGCGAGTCAGTGCCACTAGTAATATTATTTACTGAGTACAATTGTAGTTCTGTGTCACTGGAAATAATTTTCTCAATTGCACGAAAAGTGGCATCCACCGGTCCACTACCATCTGATTCTGCTCGTAATTCCTTACCCCCCTCAGCAATTACTATTTTTGCATATGGTGTTTCACCAGTCTCACTGTGTGCAGTCAGAGATAGAAGCTTGTAATGCTCCTGTAGACTCATAGTCTCATCCGAAATTAGCGCATGTAAATCTTCATCGAAAATATCATGCTTTTTATCCGCTAATTCTTTGAAACGGATAAATGTGGCATTAAGTATTTCTTCCGACTCTAATTCAATACCAAGCTCTGCCAAGCGGTTACGGAATGCATTGCGTCCAGAGTGTTTTCCAAGTGATAATTTATTAGCTCCCCATCCAACATCTTCAGCACGCATGATTTCATATGTTTCACGGTGTTTCAGGACACCATCTTGATGAATTCCTGCTTCATGTGCAAATGCATTTGCTCCGACGATAGCTTTATTAGGTTGTACTGGAAATCCGGTAATACCTGAAACGAGTTTGCTTGCTGGCACGATATGAGTGGCATCTATAAGTGTCTCGCAAGGGAATACATCCTGACGAGTACGAACTGCCATAACGATTTCCTCAAGAGATGCGTTACCCGCACGCTCTCCTAAACCATTAACAGTACATTCAATTTGCCGTGCGCCGTTCATTACCGCGGATAATGAATTGGCGACTGCCAAGCCTAAATCATTGTGACAGTGTACTGAGAATATTGCTTTGTTAGAATTAGGTATACGTTCACGCAGAGTTTGTACAAGCTTGCCAAATTGTTCTGGCATTGTGTAACCAACAGTATCAGGAATATTAAGGGTGGTTGCCCCCGCTTTAATAACTGCTTCTAATATATGGCAAAGAAAATCAATATTTGAGCGTCCTGCATCTTCAGGAGAGAACTCTACATTATCAGTATATTCGCGTGCCCATTTCACAGCCTTAACGGCTTGTTCAAGTACCTGATCAGGAGACATGCGTAGTTTTTTCTCCATATGAACTGGTGAAGTGGCAATAAAGGTATGGATGCGTGCTGAATTCGCATTCTTCAAGGCCTCACCGGCACGATCGATATCACCTTTAATGGCACGAGCTAGCCCACATACAGTACTATCTTTAATAGTGTCAGCTATTGCTTTTACCGCTTTAAAGTCCCCATTGGAGGCTGCTGGAAACCCAGCCTCAATGATATCAATATTCATACGTTCTAATTGTCGTGCAATACGAACTTTTTCTTCCTGGGTCATAGACGCGCCTGGACTTTGCTCGCCATCGCGTAGGGTTGTATCAAAAATTATCAAATGGTCTTTCATTCCTTCTCCACCATAGGTCTATCTTATATAGAAAAAAATTTGAGTTGAAGTGTAGAATTTGCAAAACAAATTCTACTGGATAAATCACTAGAATAGAATGTAATAGTCAGCGCGCAAGGCGCAGCAGAGATCCTAGCAATAGTGGCAGGATATGTGAAGGATAAAGCCAGAAAGGGCTGTAAATATGTTTCATATGGTTAAATATAAATGGTTTTTTATTTTTACGCAACAAGGACTGGGTTAGCTTTCCTGAATGGCAGTAGATTTTTTCTTCTTTCTCCACTGTAATATCCACATAATATAACCAGATAATGCGTAAAGCATAAACACACAAAAAAGTACAACAGGTGGTTGACTCGGAATTAATACAAAAAAGAATAGTACCAGTAACAACACAGTTATAAATGGTACGCTCTTACGTAAATTTATTTCCTTTCCACTGTAATAGGGTAGATTACTCACCATAGTAAAGCCAGCAAATACGGTGATACCCCAAGCTATCCATTTTATCTCGGTTCCTGCAATTTTAAATTCTAACATTACCCAAACTAATCCTGCGATTAGTGCGGCAGCGGCAGGGCTGGGTAGCCCTTGAAAAAATCGCCTATCTGTTTCTCCCGTTTTTGAGTTAAAACGCGCAAGTCGTAGTGCGGCACAAGTGCAATAAATAAAAGCCGCTATCCAACCCAACTTCCCCATGTCCTTTAGGGCCCACTCATATATAACTAATGCAGGAGCAGCACCAAATGAAATCATGTCTGATAGGCTGTCATATTCAGCCCCAAACTCACTTTGAGTATGAGTGAGTCGGGCCACACGTCCATCTAGTCCATCGAGTACCATAGCAATGAATATTGCTATTGCAGAATACTCAAAATTCCCGTTCATTGCCTGTACGATGGCATAGAAACCAGCAAATAGTGCTGCTGTAGTAAATAAATTAGGAAGTAAATAGATGCCACGCCGCCGTAGCTTTGATTTGAACATTATGCGAGATTGGTTAGGATCGTACATTATTTGCACATTACAATAAAAGACCAATGCATGGTAAACCGTTACGTTAGGATGGTAAACAGAAGACTCATTATTATAAGCCTTAAGAGATGAAATTATGAAGGATTTAAGGCGCGAGTTCAGCTAATATAGTTAGTGTCGCATGAACTTTATCTCCGATATTTACCTTCACTTTAGTATTAAGTGGCAGATAAACATCTACTCGTGATCCAAAACGGATAAAACCAAAACGTTGCCCACGTGCAAGGTATTCACCAATTTTAGTATGGCAAACTATGCGTTTTGCAATTAGACCGGCGATTTGTACACAGGTTATATCAAGGTCATTATCAGTTTTTATCCATAGCGCATTACGTTCATTTTCAAGTGAGGCTTTAGGTAGGCTAGCATTGATAAATTTTCCAGGAAAATACCATTCTTTATGAACCTTTCCATCTACTGGGCTTCGGTTGGAATGTACATTGAACACATTCATAAATACACTTACCTTTATGGCATCACGCTTTAAATATGGGTCCTGTGTATTTTCAACCGCTACTATTCTGCCATCAGCAGGCGACAATACAGCATTAATTTTTTGTGTAACAACGCGTGGTGGATCACGGAAAAATTGTAAAACAAATAATGCGATGATCCAGCATGGGGCAGACCAAATCCAACCTGCAAAAATACTTACTAATAATGAGATAGCTGCAGCTCCCGCAATAAAAGGCCAGCCTTCACGGGCAAAAAACGGATGAGGGTAATTCGTCATGGTGTGAGTAGTTTAGTAATGTGCGTTTATTATTAGAGTGGCATGAGCATGCTATAGATCATGCTCATGCTTTACATGCCGCCAGCTGTTTTATATTAATTTTTTTGTTGATCAACAAGCTGATCTTTTTTGATCCAAGGCATCATGCTTCGTAATTTTTCCCCAACAACTTCAATCTGATGCTCAGAAGCAAGGCGACGACTGGTTTTAAGCATAGGGGCACCTGCCTGATTCTCTAATATAAATTCACGAGCATATTCTCCAGTCTGAATCTCATGAAGAATTTTACGCATTTCAGCACGGGTCTCATCGGTCACAATACGCGGACCACGTGAGATATCCCCATATTCAGCATTATTAGATATAGAGTAACGCATGTTGGCAATCCCACCCTCGTGAATTAAATCAACTATCAATTTAACTTCGTGCAGGCATTCGAAATAGGCCATTTCCGGAGCATAGCCTGCTTCAACTAGTGTTTCAAAACCTGCTTGAATCAGGGCAGTCAGTCCCCCGCATAGTACAACCTGCTCACCAAAAAGATCAGTTTCAGTTTCTTCACGGAAGTTTGTTTCAATCACTCCTCCACGTGTACCACCATTTGCTGCAGCATAAGAGAGAGCTAATTCACGAGCTTTCCCAGACTTATCTTGATGCACGGCAATAAGAGAGGGAACACCCCCGCCCTGTATATAGGTTGATCGTACAAGGTGCCCTGGTCCTTTTGGTGCAATCATAATTATATCGAGGTCATCTCGCGGTGATACTTGGCTGTAGTGGATATTAAACCCATGTGCAAATGCGAGTGTTGCTCCTTTTTTGAGATTAGGCTCAACCTCTGCTTTATAAACTGCAGCAATCCTCTCATCAGGCAATAGAAGCATTACAATATCTGCATCTTTAACAGACTCAGCTACACTTTTTACTGTAAGACCAGCTTTCTTTGCTTTGCTCCAAGATGCCCCATCTTCACGTAAGCCAACAGTGATATTTACACCAGAGTCATTAAGATTATTTGCATGCGCATGTCCCTGTGAGCCATAGCCAACAATAGTTACTTTCTTGCTTTTGACGATCGACAGATCAGCATCTTTGTCGTAATAAATCTTCATAGATTTTCCTTCTTAATATAATTTGGAATAGATGTTGAAAGACTATTTATTGCAGACAGAAACTCTTTCCCTGCAATTTATATCAGATTTCATTTTACTTCTAAGGTCCTTTCGCCACGGCCAATTCCAGAGGCGCCAGTACGAACTGTCTCCAGTATAGTGCTGTGACCCATTGCATCAATAAATGCGTCAAGCTTTGAACAGGTCCCAGTCAATTCAATAATATAAGATGTGTCAGTAGTATCAACAATGCGGCCACAAAAAATATCAGTTGTAGCTTTTATCTCCTTTCGGTTTTTACCCAGAGCACTTACTTTCACCAGCATCAGCTCACATTCAATATGGTCCCCATCACTTAAGTCAAGTACTTTCACTACATCAATCAATTTATTCAACTGCTTGGTGATTTGCTCGACCACGCTATCTGACCCAACAGTAACTAGAGTCATTCGAGATAATGTAGGGTCCTCTGTAGGGGCAACAGTGAGAGACTCAATATTATAACCTCTTGCAGAGAACAAACCTGCCACGCGCGACAAAGCACCTGCTTCATTTTCCATCAATAAAGAAATTATATGTCGCATCTTTATACCAAAATCATTTCAGAGAGACCTTTTCCGCCAGGTATCATAGGAAATACATTTTCAGTTTGGTCGGTAATGAAGTCCATAAATACTAATTTATTTTTAAGTTTAAACGCTTCTTTTAGCGCATCCTCTATATCATTCGGGTTCTCTATTTTTATGCCTACATGGCTATAACTTTCTGCCAGTTTGACAAAATCTGGCAGAGCATCTACGTATGATTCGGCGTATCGATTGCCATGGAAAAATTCTTGCCACTGGCGCACCATACCCATATAACGGTTATTTAGATTAATAATCTTCAGTGGTAAATTATATTGCTTACAGGTGGATAGTTCCTGAATACACATTTGTATACTGGCTTCACCTGTGACGCAGGCTACCGCATTTTTGGGGTTGGCAATCTGAACACCCATTGCTGACGGCAGACCAAACCCCATAGTTCCTAATCCACCAGAATTAATCCACCTTTTGGGCTTATCAAATTTATAGAATTGTGCAGCCCACATCTGATGCTGGCCTACATCAGATGTAATAAAAGCCTCGCCCTTTGTCACCTCGTAAAGTTTTTCAATTACCATTTGTGGCTTGATTATAGTACTTTTTCGGTCATATTTTAGGCAATCTCGTGCACGCCATTGATCAATTTGTGCCCACCATGACTTGAGTGCTTCTTGCTTAGGCTTTTCTTTGCTGGCCATTAATAACTTAATAAGTCCGTCAAGTACATTTGAAACGCCGCCAATGATGGGCACATCGACATTTACGCGTTTGGAAATGGATGAGGGGTCTATATCAATATGTATAATTTTTCTATCTTTGTTAGAAAAATGTTTTGGGTTTCCAATTACACGGTCATCAAAACGTGCTCCAACAGCTATTAGCACGTCACAATTCTGCATGGCCATATTTGCTTCATAGGTACCGTGCATGCCAAGCATGCCTACAAACTGCTTGTCAGTTGCGGGATATCCGCCAAGCCCCATTAATGTATTTGTACAGGGAAAATCTAGCATTTGTACAAAGCGTGTAAGTTGTGAGGTTGCATTACCCAATATTACACCGCCACCAGTATAAACCATCGGTCGTTTTGAGCCCATGATTAAGCGGATCGCTTTTTTTAGCTGCTCAGGGTGATCCTTATTAATCGGGTCATAAGAGCGCATAGAAACACTAGCAGGATAGGAAAATTTAAATTTTTCGGCACTTATATCCTTAGGAATATCTACTAGTACTGGCCCAGGGCGACCAGTTGAGCATATATAGAATGCTTTCTTGATGGTCGCAGCTAATTCTGTAATATCTTTTACAAGGAAATTATGCTTAACACAGGGACGCGTTATGCCCACTGTGTCAACTTCCTGAAATGCATCTAGCCCAATAGCATGAGTTGGCACCTGTCCACTAATAATGACCATTGGAATTGAATCCATGTAGGCAGTAGCAATACCGGTAATCGCATTCGTTACGCCGGGCCCAGATGTCACTAAAGCGACCCCAGGTTTTTTGCTTGATCGGGCGTATCCATCAGCCGCATGTATCGCAGCTTGCTCATGACGCACTAAAATGTGTTTTACTTTATCCTGCTTAAACAATTCGTCGTATATGAACAGCACAGCGCCGCCAGGATAGCCAAAGATATGTTTTACCCCTTCTTCCTGTAAACAGCGAATTGTAATTTCAGCACCAGTTAAATCTTCTGCGCTCATTTTTTCTTATTTTCCTGCATTAAGAACCATAAATATAATAAATAGAACGGTGAACAGTAGCGGTTAGCTGACTTTTGGTCAACCCTTTGTTAGTTGTTAATTTATATGCTACTTATGGTTTTTTTCTTTCTTTGATATTTGTCATGATGGACGTCTTAAATTATCTTATATGTGTCTGTCGCTAGATCAGAATATTTTGTTTGTATTTAAATGGGTCGCTAAAATTAGCGAGTGAAGTGTTTTAATTTATGCAAATCTAGTTACTTTATTATAAGAGTTTTAAACGTAGTTTGATGTTATTTATCTGGGATTATACATTTTCTGTAGACTTAACTGCGGAATAGATAATAGGTCCTTTTATATTCTGAATATATATTAATGTTAAAAAAAATGGCACTTTACTTGAGAATATACCTTAATAAAGAGTAAAATAGCGCCTTTTCGCATTAAGGTTTAAATTGGAGAGTATGCATGCCTGTCACAACTGATAAAAAAGCACAGATAGTAGGCGATTATCAAAGGGCCGTTGGGGACACTGGTTCCCCGGAAGTACAGGTGGCATTATTGACCGCCCGTATAAACGATTTAACCGGTCATTTCAAAGCTCATGTTAAGGATCATCATTCCCGTCGTGGTTTGTTACGTATGGTTAATCGTCGTCGGAAATTACTTGATTATCTGAAACGCAGTAGCAACGATGCTTATCGTGCTCTGATCGAGCGTCTTGGTCTTCGTAAATAGACTTTCCCTGCTAACTAGGCAAACAGGAATATTTCAATTATTTGTAGTCTTTTATTGGGCGCGAATGTAAACATTCATATCAACTAGTTGGATAAGGGTGCAAATAAAGATAATCTCATTAGAAAGGAAAGCAAATTGAAACCGATCAAGAAAAGCATTAATTACGGGCGTCATACACTGACATTGGAAACTGGGGAGATTGCAAGACAAGCTCATGGAGCAGTAATCGTTTCTATGGATGACACAGTGGTAATTGTTACGGTTGTAGGTGCTAAGAATGTCAGGCCTGGGCAGGATTTTTTCCCGTTAACCGTGGATTATATGGAACGTAGTTATGCTGCAGGCAGAATACCAGGTAGTTTTTTTAAGCGAGAGGGCCGTCCCTCTGAGAAAGAAATTCTTACTTCTCGTTTAATTGATCGCCCTGTCCGGCCACTATTTCCTTATAGTTTTTATAATGAGGTACAGATTGTTGCTACAGTTTTGTCTTCTGATAATGAAGTGGATGCAGACATTCCGGCAATGATTGGGGCTTCTGCAGCGTTAGTACTTTCGGGCATCCCCTTTGACGGCCCAATTGCTGGCGCACGTGTTGGTTATATTAATGGGGAGTATGTACTCAACCCAACGACAACTGAGCTTGTTGAAACAGAACTTAATTTGGTGGTAGCTGGGACTGAACAAGCAGTACTGATGGTGGAGTCTGAAGCAAAAGAGTTATCTGAAGATGTGATGTTGGGTGCTGTTGAGTTTGGCCGCAATGAAATGAAACCAGTAATCAATTTAATCAATGAATTAGCTGATGAGGCTGGAGTTACTGTGTGGGACTGGGCACCTGCAGAGCAGGATGCAAGCCTTACTGATAAGGTTGCACAGATAGCAGAGACGGATTTATGTGCAGCATTTGATTTGAAGCAAAAAAATATCCCCCCAAGCATAAATCACTTTTCAAGTAATAAATAAATAAATAATAAATAGATAAATAAATAAAAATATAACCCTGGGACGTAGGACTTCCTAATGTAATTTGTGATCTTTTGCTTTAAAAAAATGTAAATTAATTTATTTGTAAATAGGTTTTTAATA